>JAYUTC010000055.1:0-2348 GCA_043755395.1 Ferruginibacter sp. | reverse complement strand
TCCTTTTATTACAATTATTTATGCAAATTCCTCTATCCCCTCTTTCACATTTTTCATCAAATCGTTCTTCATCCCGTTAAATTTGGATTTACCCTTTTCAATTTCATCCTTAAATCCATTGGCAATATCCTTTCCCTGTTTATTGATCTTTTTCCTTGTTTCGCTACCCTTATCAGGTGCAAACAAAACTCCCAAAATGGCACCAGCAGCAGCACCGGCTGCTATTGCAGTGATTATTTTACCTGTACTTTTCATAAAAAATATTTTTAAATGTTATTAAAACAGCAAGTTAATAGCAGCAGGAACTTTTAATAATGATAATAATCATAATTTACAATGATAGTGGTTAAAATAAAATGGTAAAAAAATAAATGGATAATCAGCCATCATAATTTGAATAAATTACCCACTGCTTAATCGTTAAGTTTGGCATTGCTTTTAATCATCCTGCATGATGATTTCAGATATAGATCAATACCATTTACACCAATACATTTGTACTGGTTTTTCATAGGGTATTGGATATTAAACGGGGCAGGATTTTTATCCCAGCCCCTTCTTGCTATTTTTTAATAAATACAACGATTATAACGGCTTCCTGTTTTTGAATCATTTAATTTGGATGATACGTTTTTATAATAAATCCCGCTTTACTGGTGTAAAGCTTTTTCTTTAATAAATAGATTTTTTTCCAACCATTAATGGCGTTCGCATATACCTTGCAGGTTTTAAAGTTTACTATTTAAAATCAACTGATTATATGATTATAAACATTGAAACCAAAATATTACAGCAATATTTTTGTATTGGTTTTTGATAGGATATTGGATTTTAAAACCGGGGCTGGATTTTCATCCGGGCCCTTTTTTTAAACTTTAAGTTATTTATTTGAATGGATTTCGGAATTGACTGGTTTGAATAAGTTCATATTGCAGAAACTGAGCAGAGATAATAGTTTCCTTGCTTTTTTACATTTGCAACAAATTATTCTACTCAGCAACTCTTTGTATATTTTCTCAATAAGGAGCACCTGGTTATTATCAATAAATGAATGTAGTGTTATCAAATAGAAAGCCGCTTTCAGCATGACTTGCCTTATTATCAAAGCCGAGCAAAAATGATTATTTGTATCCTAATAAAATGTCATAGCATAAGCCATGACATAAATCTTTATTGCGGTACTTCAGCAAATAGTTAAACTAATATCCCATATTTAGTTTCCGCCTTATTGATGTTCTAAATTCCTTTTAACAAAGCATCCGGATTAAAAGAAATACTATCAATTCCTGCTTCCACTAAAAACTGCGCAAACTCAGGAAAATCGCTTGGGGCCTGTCCACATAAGCCAATTTTTACGCCAGCATTTTTTGCTCTTCGAATCATAGTTGCAATCATATCTTTAGCCGCTTCATTCTGCTCGCTAAACAAATCACTAATAATTGCTGAATCCCTGTCAATGCCCAGCGTAAGCTGCGTTAAATCGTTTGAGCCTATTGAAAACCCATCAAATATTGCAGCAAACTGATCTGCCAGAATTACATTGCTTGGTATCTCGGCCATTACATATATTTCCAGGTTATTATTGCCTTGCTCCAACCCAAATTTTTTCATTACTGCTATCACTTTATTTCCTTCTTCAACGGTGCGGCAAAATGGTATCATTATTTTTACATTGGTCAATCCCATTTCATCCCTCACCTGGCGAAGGGCTTCGCATTCCAGCTTAAATCCATCTTTGTATAAATTATTGTAGTACCTGGATGCACCTCTAAAACCAATCATCGGATTTTCTTCATCCGGCTCAAAATCCTTACCACCAATCAGGTTGGCGTATTCATTGGTTTTAAAATCACTCATTCTTACAATAACATCTTTTGGGTAAAAGGCAGCCGCAATGGTAGCAATACCCTGCGACAGTTTATCAACAAAGTATTTTCCTTTATTCTGATAATGATGGGTTAATTCTTCAATTTTTTGTTTAACGATCGGATCTTTTAATTCGTTGAACTTAACCAATGCCATTGGATGAATCTGAATGGTATGCGTGATGATAAATTCAATCCTTAATAAGCCAATCCCATCATTTGGATAAAAGGAAAGTTGAAATGCTTTTTCAGGATCGCCTGCAATTAACATTACCTCTGTATTGGCAGGTTTTTTAATATTTGAAAAGTTTAATTCCTGTATTTTAAAAGACAATTTCCCCTTATATACAAACCCTGTTTTTCCTTCGCAACAGGAAACAGTAATCTCTTCACCATCTACAATTTTTTCAGTGGCATCGGTACATCCTACAATGGCCGGCACACCAAGCTCTCTTGCTACAATGGAGGCATGACTGGTTCGGC
>JAYUTC010000054.1:0-2352 GCA_043755395.1 Ferruginibacter sp. | reverse complement strand
TAACAAAGTGATTTCAATTACAGAAATAAATTGAATTTCTAGTTAGCCTGGTAGTAGTAAATGGGAATGATTTCTATATAAGTATTTTTTTTGATAATTCTGCAGGTATTGGTATGCCCTTCTCCATTGTTAAAGTCTTATTTTCTTATTAAGTTCTGCCGTTAAGTATTTAATTAAACATGCACGCTAAAATTTTTATATAGAAATCATTCCCATTTACTACTACCAGGCTAACTAGAAATTCAATTTATTTCTGTAATTGAAATCACTTTGTTATTGAATATTGTTTTATTGAGTTTACTGCAGGTGGCTGAGAATAATCTAAAGGCTTTGATAGTAGAAAATAGAGTATGAATGTTATCCACAGATAATAAAAATCACCACCACATTACCTTTTAATGCAGGCATTTCACTATTTAAAGAAAATGTTAACGAAGAAAATTTACCCTGAAAACAGGAACAAATCAGCCTAAAGTCCTGTAAAAAGAACCCGGTTAATTAAGCAGCACTTACAATAAAAATTATTTCTAACAGAAATTGCTGTAAAACCCTGCCTGAATAAGCTTTACCACCAATAGTCATACTGAAAAGAATTTGCAATATCATACTGATTATTGGCCGCAACCCTTAAAAAACGCCAATAAATCAATTATTTACATTCAAGCAAACTCAATCACAATATTTCAAAGAACAAATTCACAGGCATCAATATGCTTAACAATAACGCAATAGAGATAAAAATATTTTAATTACAAATAGCTAATTTTCAATATCTCACTCTTGCCTCAATAATCTGAGTTATGCAATATTAATTCTTTAAAAGATTAATATCAAATATCTATAATTGAAGCATGCTGGATATCTTAACAAAAGCAGGTTCGGATACACAGTTAAATTATACATGCAATCATGGCAGTGAGGAAAATCATTGGTTAAGGATTATTAATAAAAATGCCCGGATATACTTCATAGTAAATAAATTATTAAAAGCAAACACCCTTATACTAAACCAGGATGCAATATTTCAAATTCAAAGTTCGTTTTGCATTGACAAACTAAAAAATAAGCTCTGAATATCAGAGCCGCAACGTAATTTTAAAAAGTAGATATACCAAAAAGAATAATTTTCCCATATTTTACAGAAAGCAACATTTAAAGGCCCAACCAAAAAATATTAATAGAAAACAGATCATCTATGATTTTTAATTCGATTCAGTTTGTAATATTTTTCATTGTTGTTACATCCTTATATTTTTCCCTTCCACATAATAAAAGATGGCTGTTGCTATTGATAAGCAGTTGCTATTTTTACATGGCGTTCGTTCCCATTTATATCTTAATTCTGGGGTTTACTATTGTAATAGATTATTTTGCCGGAATATTAATTGAGAATGCGGCAGGTAAAAAGCGAAAAATTTATTTACTGCTGAGTCTTGTGGCAAATATTGGAGTGCTGGCTGTATTTAAATACTGGAATTTTATAGCCGAGAATTTTTCTTACCTCTTTAAAGGTTTTGGGCTCGATAGCCCTCTTCCTTACTTATCAATTCTTTTACCCATCGGCCTTTCTTTTCATACATTCCAGGCCATGAGTTATACGATTGAAGTATACAGGGGACACCAAAAAGCAGAGCGGCACTTTGGTATCTACTCATTATATGTGATGTTTTATCCCCAATTGGTAGCAGGGCCTATCGAAAGGCCGCAAAACCTCCTTCACCAGTTTAGAGAAGAACATCATTTTGAATATGAAAGAGTGGTGGAAGGTTTGAAAGAAATGCTGTGGGGCTTTGTAAAAAAATTAGTAATTGCAGACAGGTTATCGCTGTATGTAAATTCGGTATACAATAATGCTGATCACCATAGTGGCCTCAGTTTAATTGTAGCCACTATCTTCTTTGCATTTCAAATCTATTGTGATTTTTCAGGGTATTCAAATATTGCAATAGGAGCAGCCAAGGTTATGGGCTTTAAACTGATGACAAATTTTAACCGGCCATATTTTTCAAGAAGCATTGCTGAATTTTGGAAGCGCTGGCATATTTCATTGTCCACCTGGTTCAGGGATTATTTATATATAACGCTTGGCGGTAACAAAGTTTCTATACCCCGGTGGTATTTTAACCTGTTTTTTGTTTTCTTAATCAGCGGCCTGTGGCACGGTGCTAACTGGACATTTATTATTTGGGGTGCATTAAACGGTTTCTACCTGGTATTTGCGCTTATTACACAAGGTGCAAGGGATAAAATAAATGACATAACAGGGCTTACACGCCTTCCATTGCTTCACCGGTGGATACAGATCATTATTACATTCTTACTTACCTGTTTTGCCTGGGTTTTCTTTAGGGC
>JAYUTC010000053.1:0-2354 GCA_043755395.1 Ferruginibacter sp. | reverse complement strand
GGAATTTTTTTTTCATTTAACGTACTGTTGCGTAAGTAAATTTTACCAATGGTCTTTGGTTCTAATAATATATTTGTGTTCCAACAATTATATCCATTTTGAAAGGGTTGATAAATATTTCCTTTATCGTCTGTGTTAAAAAAATCAGCTGCCCCAATGACTCCTTGCTCAATATCAAAATTAACGAACTGCTCAGTAGTATAATTGAAACAGGTTAATCCTTTGTTTGTAAGTATCCATAAATTATTTTTAACATCTAAACTTAACCATACACAGTTGTTAGAAGGCAAACCATCATAAGTAGTATATCTTTTAAACTGCTTGGTTGTGGTATTATATACAAACAAACCATTATAAACATCTGCAAAAAAAACCAATCCTTTATTGTTACCAGTAATACAGTTAATAATTGCCCCTCTTTGAGATGGTGGTATATTTAGCAAATATTTTTGTGTGCTGTTTTTTGATAAGGCGTAAACATAAATACCTTCATTGTACACAGCGGTAAAGATGCTGTTGCTTAAACTATCGTAATACAAAGCACCATATTCTTTATTTTGTTTTGGTGCAATAAAGCTTGCATATTTACCTGCATTAATTGCTGGGTTGTAGTTGTAAATCCCTTGTGTTCTTAATCGTATCCACAAAGTTTTATTATTATCTACCACAATATTCCGGATTGTGTTTGGATTATCTGGAAAAACTTTTGGCGGCAATTGCATTTCTTTAACGTCCAAGGTTGTTGGGTTTATCTGATACAAATTTTGATCGGTACATAAATAGGCCGTGTCTTTATTTAATTCCGTATAAGCCCGTACACCATTTTCAATTGCTTTTGGATTGGTTTTTACCCGTTCAGTAGTTTTATTAGAAGGGTTGTAAAAAACAGATATAGAATAGAAATCGCCTAATACCAGTTTGCCGGTATTTTTTGAATAAAATATTTTATATGCTCCATTTATGCCGCTTACCGCATTGAATTGGTAAGGTGGTTTCTTCGTAGTCATTTTTAGGATACCATTGCCACATACAAACCAAAACACATCTTCAAACTTCATTGTATGAACGAATCCCCTTTGCTGAGAAAAATAACTATTGTCTGTTGGAGAAATTATTTGTACAAATTTTTCTATTTTTTTATCAAATAAAAGCAAATATTTGTCGGCACAAACGATTAACGTATCTGCATTAAATTTTTCAACAGCATTGGCGTTATTGAAACCTACTTGTTTTAAATATTGTGGAGGAATATCATAAGCCTTCCATCTGTTGGTAGTTATATTAAAAAAAAGTAGACCATTATTGTATGTGCTTATCCACAAATTTTTGTTTTCATCTACATAAGAAATATTGCTGCCGAAGTAGTCGTTTATTTTGGCGTAAGGGTAGTAACTATATTGCAAAGAACCAGTATTTACACTATACAGTCCATAAGTGGTGAGTATCCAAAATTCGTTCTTGTTTTTTTTAACAATGCTATGCACGAATACTCTTCCATGATTGCCATTTACGGGTTTTACTGTACATGCATAATTTGCCCAACCACTTGTTTTAATCTTTTTCGTAGCAGTGTTCAATATCAATAAATCGTATTGACCACCTACCCAAATATTTTCGTTTGCATCTTCATTAATACATATAAAACTCTGACCTATTTTGGGCATTACCAGAGTATCGGGGGCATAATTACTAAACTGTTGTGTTTTTACATTGTATGTACTAATTCCAGATTCTGTACCAATCCATAATTCATTTTTATGACTTATAAAAAGACTGTGTATGTAGTTGCTGCCAATGGTTTTCCTATCTGCAGGGTTGTTGTAAAAATTATCAAAAGTAGTTCCATCAAATCTATTAAGCCCATTTTGTGTGCCTATCCATATAAAGCCGCTGTTATCTTTTACTATAGCATTTGGGTTATTGCTGCTAAGCCCTTCTTTGCTGGTAAAGAATTTGTATTGGAAAGGTTGTGCATACAGCAAAGTAGATGTAAACAATAATATTACTGTTATGCAACATTTCATTTTTAAATATAAATAAATATTTTGTCTTACAATACTTGTACTAATTTTTAATAGGCAATAAAATTGTTTCCTTTTTTATTGTGTCCATATTAACTCTATTAAAAACCCCTTGTCCACAAGGGCCAATAATTGCATGCAAATAAGAACCTGTAGATGCTTTAAATCCGTTGGTCATTCTTATTTGAACAGGACTTCTGTACCTTAGTTCATTGCCATAACTACTATCCATAGTTTGTGCAGATTGAAGAACACCTGCTGTTTGATAAAAATACTTGCCTTGTACATTACTACCAAGCGTTAAAAATGGCGCACAATTGCCATACAAATCGC
>JAYUTC010000052.1:0-2354 GCA_043755395.1 Ferruginibacter sp. | reverse complement strand
AGCTATCAGTTTTCAGCTATCAGTTTTCAGCTATCAGTTATGAGCTAACAGCCTTTAGTCGTTAGCTATGAAATATTATTTATTGTTGATTAATTAATAAAATTTATTTTTATAGAATTGTTAACATTAAATATTTTTTTATGAGAGATTATTCATTGCTAACTTTCTGGCAAAAAAGCCACGCCCTAACTTTGAAAATTTATAAAATCACTGCCACTTTTCCCAAAGAAGAAATGTATGGTCTTTCTTCACAAATGCGCAGGTCATCCTCTTCTATTCCTACCAATATTGCCGAAGGTTGTGGTAGAAACTCAACTCCAGAGCTAAACCGTTTCTTTGTTTATTCTGCAGGCTCATCTTCAGAATTAGAATACCAAATTCTGCTGTCAAAAGATCTAAACTATATTGATATAAATGCTTACAATGAACTAAAAAATGAAGTTGTAGAAATAAGAAAAATGATCTACTCCTTTTGTGCAAAACTTACGAAGTAATCAGTTATCAGTGGTCAGCAATCAGCTAATAGTAAATTCACCTCACAAATAAACTAAGCTGATGGCTGATTACTGACTACTGATAACTATTTTTTCAACACCAACTCCTGCATATTTCCATAATTTTCATAGCTGGAAGTAACTACTTTGTCGCCTGGGTTTAAGCCCTGCAGCACCTGGTAATAATCAGGACTTTGTAAGCCAAGCTGTATATCAACCTTGTAAGCCTTGTCTCCGTTTTCGCTTACTTTAAAAATCCAGTTGCCGCCTGTCTGTTGATAAAATCCGCCTTTAGGCAATATGATGGCCTGCATTTCATCACTCAATGCCAAACGTATTTGCAAAGTTTGCCCACGGCGTATGCCCTGCGGCACGGTATCTTTAAATTCCATATCTACCTGAAACCTGCCATTAGTTACCTGCGTAAAAACTTTTTTTATACCAAGCTTATAATCTTTACCGGCAATGGTTGCAATGCCTGTAAGCCCAATAAAAATCCTGGAAATATAATGCTCATCTACATCCACCCTTACTTTAAAACCGGTGGCAGCATCTATTTGCCCAAGCCTTTCGCCTTTATTTTTCGATTGGCCAATTTCGGCATCAAGAGAAGTCAGTTGCCCGTCTATTGGTGCCCGTACAATTAAGTCGCCAACTTTTTTTCTCATTAATGCTAATGTATTTTGCATTCTTGATAACGATTGTCTGTCCTGGTCACTCATTAATTTTACTGATGAGCCATCCTGTTTTAAAATATCATCAGCTAATTTTTTTCTGCGTACCTGGTAGTTGTAATTATTTTCCGATTGCAAAAATTCCTGTTGACCAATAACTTTTTGATCGTACAATTTTTTATTCAGTTTATAAATCCTGTCGGCCTCCGCCATTGCATTATCTACATCAGCCATTTGATTTAATTTGCCAGTGGTATTTTGTGTAGCATTATTTTTTGAAATATTCATTTGTGTAAGCACATTAAATACCTGTGTTTCCTGGTTGGCAAGGCTCAACTCTAAATCAGTATTACTTAATCTTAAAATGGGTTGATCTTTTTTCATAATAGCACCATCCTCTGCATATTTTTCCTCTACCCTCCCACCTTCCAATGCATCTAAATAAATAGTGGTTTGCGGCAACACAATTCCATTAACCGGAATAAATTCCTGGAAAGGCCCTTTTTTTATTTCGCTGATAGTGATACGTTCGGTATCAACATTTAACCGGCTTTTACCCGAAGTAAAATAAATTGATCCTGCAATTAATAATACAATACCGGCAATACCGGCAATGGTTAAAATGCGTTTTGTGCTCCAGGTCTTTTTTTCTATTACTCTGTCCATGTAAAAAATTTTCTGAAAGTTACTTATCCTTACCATTCCTTGTTTAAAAATCATCCCGGTTATTTATTTCGGGATGATTTTTTTTCATGGCTGTACTGAGAACAAGTTTATTATTACGCTGATTATATATGAAAGCTATGCCAGTTTTTAAACTGTATAATAATCAGCGCTTTAGTAAAACTATGACTTTGCCACTGTACGGTATTGATACAGCAGGTGTACGGTTTTGATACACTAATTTTAAGTTGTAATAAATAAGCTTTTTGTTATCATGCAATTGTATTTTTGGCATAGAAATGTAACCATGCTAAACAAAACAAATAATGCTGCTTAAAAATGCCACTATATTAGTTATTGATGATGATACAGATGTTTTAACCGCTGTAAGGCTGTTGTTAAAAACAGAAGTAAAGGAAGTGGTTATTGAAAAAAACCCTGATGCCATCAAAACATTATTACCCAAAAAAGAATTTGATCTTATACTGCTGGATATGAATTTTAACAGCAGCATTAATACCGG
>JAYUTC010000051.1:0-2359 GCA_043755395.1 Ferruginibacter sp. | reverse complement strand
TTTTAGACAAGATTTTTTTCATTAACAGAACATTGTTTAGAATAAAATTCTTTAGGGATACTTCGGTGTATCAAATTAAAGTTCCGCTTTACAATTTTTATTATTTAATGCCTGTTAAATCACAAAATTGGTCTCTGCATTTAATTAAAAAAAGCTTGATACAACAATTGAAATTGTTGTATCAAGAAAAGATTAGCTAAAAAAAAATTAATTAAATAAGTTTACTTTTACAAAAACTTTTAAAAAATGAGTTACGAATTAACTGGCAAATTAGTGGCCAAATACGATACAGTACAACGTACTGAAACTTTTAAAACAAGAGAATTTGCAGTAGAAAAAACGGAAGATATTGGAGGCAGAACTATTACCAACTATGTAAAATTTCAATCTGTGCAGGATAAAACTGTCATCATAGATAAAGTAAATATTGGCGATGAAATAAAAGTGTCTTTTAATATTAAAGGAAGCAAGTGGGAAAAAGAAGGTAAAGTTAATTACATAACCAATTTAGATGCCTGGCGTATTGAGCAGGTGCTACAACCCGGTGCAGATAAAGGTGTTACCGACACTGAATATATGGAGCCATTAGATACCTTTTCCGCAACATCTCCGGACGCAATTGATGATTTGCCCTTTTAAAGCTCTATTAAGTATTCCTGGAATACCTTTTATAAGTAGGTAAAGTCCTTTAGTTTTTGTTCTTTAAAAGCCCTTTTAGGGATTGGGGTATTATGCAACAAAAAGTTTCTCTCAAAATACTTCCTACAGAAGCTGTAGATGATGCTGCCATAAAAACGTTGATTGCAAAAACTACTGGCAATAAAGTAAGTGCTGTAACTGGTTTCTATATTCAAAAAAAATCTATTGACGCAAGAGGAAAAACTCTTTGGGTAAATCTTACTGTAACTGCCTTTATTGATGAGCCTTTTCATACCCGAAATATGCAGGCTTTTAATTTTACAAATGTTCGGCAATCAGCAAAAAGAGTTGTCATTATTGGTGCTGGCCCTGCTGGACTATTTGCGGCTTTACAATTAATTGAACTAGGCATTAAACCAATTATTCTTGAAAGAGGAAAAGATGTTAGAGCAAGAAGAAGAGACCTTGCAATACTTAATAAAGAAGGCATTGTAAACCCTGAAAGTAATTACTGTTTTGGAGAAGGTGGTGCTGGCACTTATAGTGATGGAAAGTTATATACAAGAAGTAATAAAAGAGGTGATATTGACAGGATATTAAACCTGTTTGTATATTTTGGTGCAGAAGAAAAGATATTGTACGAAGCACATCCGCATATTGGCACCAACAAATTACCAGGCATTATCACTGCTATGAGGCAAAAAATTGAAGATTGTGGTGGTGATTTTTTATTTGAAAAAAAGGTGACGGATTTTATTATTGTTGGTGAAAAAATAAAAGCAGTTAAAACTGAGGACGGAAATATTTTTGATGGTGATGATTTTATATTGGCAACGGGACATTCAGCACGGGATATTTTTGAATTACTACATCAAAAAAAAATATCAATAGAGGCGAAGCCTTTTGCATTAGGTGTAAGAGTAGAACATCCGCAAAGTTTAATAGACTCCGTTCAATACCATTGTTCAACAAGAGGTGCATTGCTGCCTGCTGCATCTTATAGTTTGGTGCAACAGGTAAATGGCCGTGGTGTATTTTCTTTTTGCATGTGCCCAGGTGGTATCATTGCACCTGCAGCAACTTCTGCCGGCCAGTTAGTGGTTAATGGATGGAGTCCGTCAAAAAGAAATAATCCTTACGCCAACAGTGGTATGGTTGTGCAGGTTGAGCTAAATGATGTTATTGAAAAAAAAATAATTAATACAACTGGCGAACTCTCCATGCTCCAATTTCAACAATATGTAGAAGAGAAAGCCTTTGCGGCCGGGGGTGGCAAGTTTGTTGCACCTGCTCAACGGATGGTTGATTTTTCAAGAGGTAAATTATCTACAGATTTGCCCGATTGCTCTTATCAACCAGGACTAAAGGCTGCCCTTTTACAAGAAGTGTTACCGGAATTTGTTTATCAATCATTAGCAAAAGGATTTATAGCATTTGGTAAAAAAATGAAAGGCTATTTTACAAATGAAGCCATTGTTGTAGCTACAGAAAGTCGAACTTCTTCACCAGTTCGTATTCCAAGACTATCCGGTTTATTAACACATCCACAATTAAATAATCTTTACCCCTGCGCCGAAGGAGCTGGCTATGCAGGAGGTATTGTAAGTGCAGCTATGGATGGAGAAAGGGTCATTTTTCTATAACTGTAAATCTATTGTTTAGTAGTGACCACTAACGGGTTACTAATTTACAAAAAAACAATATCAATTTATTTAAATTT
>JAYUTC010000050.1:0-15436 GCA_043755395.1 Ferruginibacter sp. | reverse complement strand
AAAAAGAAGGCTAAACAAAATGATGTTTCTTTTAAAGATTTAAGTGACGAAGAAAAAGCTGCGCAGTTGTTTTATACATTGCGTTATACAAAGTTTTTAAATTTTAATATCGATCAGCTTTCTTCAAAAATAAATATTGGCTATAACAATTATAATGGTCTGGCATTTGTGTTATTCTGTACATTAAAAGCGGCAGGCCTGGATCCGGCTATTTTGATAAGTAATAACCGTACCGGTTACAGGCTGTCGGAAATTATGGCTGCATCTGACCTAACGGCAACGGCATATTTAACGGGCGTAAATAAGTATTTATCAATTCAGTCTATATATGATGTGCCTTTTGCGGTCCCGGTTGAAATTGAGGGGCTTACTAACACCAAAAGCTTTACGTTTGATCACCCTAATGTTGTAATGGGAATAAAAAAAATGCAAGGATTAACCAATATTGCACCTGGGCTAAACGTACCCATAAGCGGTTCTGATAAAAATGCACATATCGAAAACCTGAAGCTATCTTTAACAGCTGACAAGAGTAATCTTTTGGTAAGGCGCTCTACTACAATTAAGGGGAATTATAAAGTTGATTTACAAAAGCAACTGATTTTATACGAAGATTTTTATGAGGCTGAAAGAAAGGCTTTTAATGATGAAAAATCTTTAATTGAAGAATTAGAGGATGGGAAAAAAAGTAAAAAGTATGTTGATGAAGTAAAAAATGCTTTTGCCGAGGCAAGAAAAAAACAAAAGGATGATTTTATTAAAGAAGCTAAAGATTGGTTTGAACAGGATATTACTGATTTAAAAGATTTTAAAACAGATAAGCTTGGGGTAAGGCATACATCCCCTGATTTTGTGTACAGCTCTACGTTTAATTTAGGTGGCCTTGTAAAAAAGGCTGGGAATAATATTATTTTAGAAATTGGAAAAATTCAGGGTCAGCCACTTGTTATAAAGCCTGAACAGCGCATAAGAGATATTGATATTTATATGCCTTTTGCAAGAAGCGTTGAATATAATATAGTACTTGAAATTCCTGATGGATATACCGCTGAAGGTATTGCTGCCCTAAGTAAAAAAGTTGAAAATGAAACAGGTTATTTTGTTTCAGAAGCAACCTCCACAGATAAAACAGTTACCATAAAAATAAAAAAACATTACCTGCACAATTTTGAGCCTGCTAAAAACTGGGATAAGATTGCAGCATTTATGGATGCATCAAATGAATGGGTAAATGCAAAGTTGCTTTTAAAGAAAAAATAGATAGTTATAAATATATTAAACCGGGGTTCATCCGGTTTTTTTAATAATTATAAATATTGGCCTCCTTTTTTATGAAAATTGCGGATAGTAAATTAAATAGGTAAAAAACTTAAGTGCCGTAAATCGCTGTAAAATATTTCCTCACACTACCTCGCCCCAAACCTTCTCTTCGTAACTTCGCCAAATGCCAGATTATTTAGACGAATTAAATGAACCTCAAAGAGAGGCCGTACAGCATAAAGATGGACCAATAATGATTATTGCGGGCGCAGGCAGTGGTAAAACAAAAGTACTTACTACCCGTATTGCTCACCTTATGGGCTTTCACCATATCGATTCTTTTAATATTCTGGCGCTTACTTTTACTAATAAGGCTGCTGCCGAAATGAAGGAAAGGGTAGAAAAAGCTTTAGGTAATACCGAAGCCCGTAATTTATACATTGGTACTTTTCACAGTGTGTTTGCAAGAATTTTAAGAGCCGAGGCCGGGAAAATTGGCTACCCAGGTAACTTTACCATTTATGATACTGATGATGCAAAAAGCGTTGTAAAAACTGTAGTTAAAGAAATGGATTTAGATGAAAAACATTACAAGTCCAATATTGTATATAATCGTATTTCTTCAGCAAAAAATGCCTTAATTGGCCCTGCAGAATATATTAATGACTGGGCATTGCAACAGGAAGATAACAGAAGTAACCGGCCGGCAATTGGCCAAATTTATGATGCGTATGTAAAACGTTGTTTTAAAAACGGGGCAATGGATTTTGATGACCTGTTGTTTAAAATGTATATCCTTTTAAAAAATAATGCCGAAAGTTTAAGTAAATACCAGCGCAAGTTTAAATACATCATGATTGATGAGTACCAGGATACCAACACCGCACAATATGAAATTATAAAACTGCTTGGGGCCATGCATGAAAATGTTTGTGTTGTGGGTGATGATGCACAAAGTATTTATAGCTTCCGTGGAGCAACTATCGAAAATATTTTGCAGTTTAAAAAAGATTATGACGAAGTAAAAGTGGTAAAGCTGGAACAGAATTACCGTAGCACAAAAAGCATTTTAAATGTTGCCAACGAAGTAATTGGCAACAATAAGAACCAAATAGAAAAAAAATTATTTACCGATAACGAGCAGGGAGAAAAAATTCGCCTTGTTCGTACCATGACGGATAATGACGAAGGTAAGTGTGTGGCTGATACTATACAGGAACAAAAACTCCGTAATCATTATTACAATAAAGATTTTGCTATACTCTACCGCACCAATGCTCAAAGCCGCAGTTTTGAAGAAGCCCTGCGCCGAACGGGTATTGCTTACCGTATTTATGGTGGTATGAGTTTTTATCAGCGAAAGGAGGTTAAGGATTTTATTGGTTACCTGCGATTAATTGTAAACCCAAAAGATGAAGAGGCTTTAAAACGGATTATAAATTTTCCGGCAAGGGGTATTGGTAAAACAACAATTGATAAGGCTATTTTATTTGCCAATGAAAATAATTTAACGCTGTGGGAAATTTTATGTAATGCATCAAAGTATGGTTACAAAAGCGGTACGCTTGAAAGTATCGACAACTTTGTAACGATGATAAAAATGTTTCAAAGTGAGCTTACCAAAAAAAATGCATACGATGTGTCTATTCTGGTTGGTAAAAGCACCAATATTGTTAAAGAATTATTTAATGATAAAACTACCGAGGGGCTTGCACGATACGAAAATGTTCAGGAACTTTTAAATTCTATAAAGGAATTTATAGAAACCCCTATGAACGAAGAAGATGGCGAAGTGGGGGATAAAAGCTTAGGAGGATACTTACAGCAAATAGTTTTATTAACTGATGCTGATGACGATAAAAATGAAAGTGATGTAGTAAAGCTTATGACCATACATGCGGCAAAGGGTTTGGAATTTCCTGTAGTATTTGTTGGAGGATTAGAAGAAACGCTTTTCCCAAATTCCATGGCAATAAATACCAGGGAAGAGCTGGAAGAGGAGCGCAGGTTATTTTATGTAGCTATTACAAGGGCTAAACATAAACTATGGCTAACGTATGCTAATGCCCGATACAGGTTTGGACAGTTGCAGCAAAACGAAAGTAGCCGTTTTTTAGAAGAAATTTCTGAAAACCATTTAGATAAAAGTTATGCTGGCGGTGCCATGAAAAACAGCGGCAACAATAGTACTGCTTTTGAAAGAGTTAACCGTGGTTTTGGTGGTGGAAGTAAAACGTGGGCTGGTAAATCTTCAACAGTGGCACAGGCCGAAAAAAAATATGGCGAACCTCCAGGTAAAACAACCACACCTGGTTATGTTGTACCTAAGCCACAAAACAAAAATGTAGAGCATACTCCATCTGCTGATTTTTTAGCCAGCGATACCAGTAATTTACACGCCGGACAAAAAGTTGAACATCAAAAATTTGGTTTTGGCGAAGTGTTAAAAATGGAAGGGGCTGCACATAACCCAATTGCAACGGTAAAATTTGATATAAATGGGGAAAAAAAGATAATGCTGAATTATGCAAAGCTGAGAATAATTGAGTAAAACTTTCAATTTGCCTCCACTTATTGTTATTTATACAAATAAATACAGCGGCTTGCTTTTTTGCGATATCTGTTTAATGAGGGGTTATCCTCCCTTTCGAAATCCGAAAAATCTACTGCTTCAGCTCCTTTTCAAACAAAACCACCACAATTCTTGTTAATTTTGTATTGAATTTTAAATATCATTTTATGATAAAGACAGGAAACACCGTAGTAAGCATTTATACCGAAATGACCCCAAACCCCGAGACAATGAAGTTTGTGGCTAATAAATTGTTATATCCTGGCAAGAGTATTGATTTTGCAGAGGAAGCTAACGCCGGGCCATCTCCTTTAGCACAGGAACTATTTACGTTTCCCTTTATTAAAGCCGTCTTTATTGCAAGCAATTTTGTAACGCTTACCAAAACCAGCGATATGGAAGACTGGCAGGATGTAATACCAACAATAAAACAATTTTTAAAAGATTATTTAGAAGAGGGAAAAGTTGTGGTTAATGAAGAAGATGTTGCTGCCATGAAAAGTATTAATAGTAATGAAGTACATGCAGATGATGATGAGGTGGTAAAACGCATTAAAGAATTGTTAGAAAATTATGTAAAGCCTGCAGTTGAAATGGACGGCGGTGCTATTCAGTTTAAAAGTTATGAAAACGGTGTAGTTAACTTAGCTATGCAGGGAAGTTGCAGCGGTTGCCCAAGCAGCACCATTACATTAAAAGCTGGTATTGAGGGTATGATGAAACGCATGATACCGGAAGTTAAGGAGGTGGTGGCCGAAGCAGAATAATTTATCTTGATTTTTTTTATAATAAAGCACTTTTTATTGGGTGCTTTTTTTATTAAAACCGTTTAGACTGTTCTTTGGTTTGTAATAAATTAAATTTATTTCCTAACGCTCCATGCCCAAATAATTAATAAAAATTGCAGGGGAAACAACCTGATCCACATAACCCACGCAGGAAAACAAAAGCCATTACTTAAACAAAAGCCTTTCTGTATCATTATAATATGTGCAGGAATAAATGCAATGAGCAAAAGAATTATACCATATGAAGCCAATTTTCTTGTTTTCGAAAATAACAGAAGGGTTCCTAAAACAATTTCAATAGCGCCTGAGAATAAATTAATAAAAGGGGGATTGGGTAAATAATAAGGTACTATTTTAGTATAGGTATCGGGGTGTAAGAAATGATTAATTCCTGGGGCAATATAAAATATTGACATCGCCACAAGGCTAATTCGTTTTGTCATTAGTTACAATTTTATTTTTGAAGATAAAGTTATAAATTGAATATTTATATTATTGTCTATGGGTATTCAGGAAATTTTACATCGGTTTATTACAGATATTCAAAACACAGTTTGGTACGAATATGTTGCAGTTTTTGCCGGAATAATAAGTGTATGGTATAGCCGCAAAGAAAACATACTGGTATATCCTGTTGGATTAATCAATACAATAATTTACATATATATAAGCATAAAAGGGAGCTTATTTGGCGAAGCAGGAGTAAATTTTTATTATACAATAATGAGTATTATTGGATGGTACATGTGGCTAAAGAAAGATACCAAAAAAAATATTGTTTTGCAGATTAGCAACTCATCAAAAAACGAATGGTTGCAACAAATTGTCTTTTTCCTGTTTTTTTACGTTATCATATTTTTTATACTTACTTATTTCAAAAAGCAGTTTTATGGCGGGGTTATTCCCTGGGCTGATGCCTTTGCAAGTGCCACTGCTTTTACCGGTATGTGGCTAATGACAAAGAAAAAAGTGGAGAGTTGGTACTGGTGGATTACCACCAACATTGCATCCATTCCTTTGTATTTTGTAAAACATTATGTATTTACAAGTGTTTATTATTTTGTGTTATTGATAATGGCTGTTTTTGGTTTATTGGAATGGGTAAAAAAAGAAAAACAAACAAAACATGAGTTACTGTAAATTTATCAGTTCACTAAAAACAGGCGAGCAGGCCATTCACAAAATTTACCATGATACTCAATATGGTTTTCCCGTTGAAGAAGATGATGAATTATTTTGTCGTTTGATTTTAGAAGTAAACCAGGCCGGTTTAAGCTGGACCACCATATTGAAAAAACAGGATAGTTTTAGAAAAGCTTATCACAATTTTGATATTAAAATAATTGCCGGATATAAAGAAAAAGATTTTGAAAGGCTGATGAATGATGTAGGTATTATCCGAAACCGGCTTAAAATAAATGCCGCAATTGAAAATGCTAAAAAGATTTTGGCACTGCAAAAAGATTTTGGTTCTTTTAAAAATTGGCTGACTCGCCATCATCCTTCAACAAAAGAAGAGTGGACGAAACTGTTTAAGTTAACCTTTAAATTTACCGGCGGAGAAATTGTAAATGAGTTTTTGGTAAGTACAGGGTATTTGTCTGGTGCACATGATGAAACCTGTACGGTTTATAAAAAAGTATTAAATACAAAACCAATGTGGAATGATAAATAGAAAATTATCACTAATTATAAAATCAATATTGATTATAATTTTTGTTGTATATAGTATAACAATGCCCACAAAAGACACGTTCAGGCTTAGTATCCGTTTGTTGCTGCTGGTATTTTTTGTTGTTACTTTTATTATCGAATTAAATAAATACCGAAAATATAATGATTAAAAAAGTAGTTATTTTGGGACCAGAAAGCACTGGAAAAAGTACCCTTTGTGAGCAACTTGCGTTCCACTATAAATCTCCTTGGGTAAAAGAATATGCAAGAGAATATCTTTTAAAAAAAGGAACTGATTATTCTTTTGAAAACTTATTGGATATTGCAAAAGGACAGGTAGAAGCTGAGGATGTGGCAATTATAAATATAGGAACTAATCACAAACAGCTTCCGGCCATTAATCATCAATTATTTTTAGATACTGATATGTATGTAATGAAAGTGTGGTGTGAATTTGTTTTTAAAAAATGCCACCATTGGATATTAAATCGCATTGTTGAAAGAAAATACGATTTGTATTTACTCTGCAATATTGATTTACCATGGGTTAAAGATGAATTGAGGGAATACCCTGATTTAAAGTCGAGGGAACAGCTGTATCACCACTATAAAGATATTATGGTTAACCAAAATGTACCCTGGATAGATATTGGTGGTGGATATGAAGAGCGGTTACAAAAAGCTATTTCTGCCGTTAATACAATTATTTAATAATTTCCTGCACATCTGCATCTCCTTCCAGGTTATTCATTTGCTGCATTATATCATCGTATCGGCTGGCAACATACTTACTTAATGGTTTAACGGAATATATTTTGGGGCTGGGTAAACAAGCGGCAATTTGTGCCGCCTCTGCCCTGCTTAAATTTTTTGCATCTTTATTAAAATATTTTTTTGAGGCGGCTTGTACACCAAAAATACCCCTGCCCATTTCGGCAATATTAAGATATCGTTCTAAAATAATTTTTTTTGTCCAGACGGTTTCAATTGTAAATGTAAAAAAAACTTCAGGGCCTTTACGTAAAAATCCTCCTCCTTGAAATAGAAAAATATTTTTTGCCGTCTGCTGACTAATAGTACTGGCTCCCCGTATTTTACCGGGGTGTTTCCTGTTGTATTTCATGGCCAGTTTAATTGCTTTTAAATCAAAGCCATCATGATCGGGAAATGTTTGGTCCTCGCTTGCTATTACAGCCAGTTTGATATTGGGGCCCATTTCATTAAAACTAATATAATCACGTAACAAACCGTTACCCTGCAACACACTTGCGGCCTGAGTTAAAGTTAAGGGAGGGTTAAATACAATTCCGCAAAGAAAATAAAAAAGGAAAATAATATATCCTGTAAAAACAAGTTTCCATATAATAAAGGCTGTTTTTTTTATGCTTTTTATTTTTTGCAGCCAAAATATATATATAACAACCACTACAGCTGCAATACCTAGTATTATCATCAGTTTCCACTTAAATTCATTTATAGCAATGGCACCGGAAAAATTGGTAAAAACAAAAAATAAAAACCAGCCTATATGAATAATAAAAAGTATTAAAAGTGTCTTTTTAAAAATAAGCCGGGTGGTTTTCAAAACTAAGGTGAATTTTATTGCGGTTAAAAAAATAATTCCTTGTTTTACATTTTATTGTTACCCATATCCATATAAATCAGCTTATACTTTTTCCCGATTACAAACCCTCCACCACCACTTTTTGCCATAAAATAACCTGCAACAGCTAATGTTGTTGATGCAATTAATAATGGGGCGCTAAATTTGTCTCTATCAACCAAATATACAACCCCGCTAGCCAACGTCAACAAAATGCCACCGGCAAATAAACTTGCACCGCTTCCTTTGGTATTAAATCCCTTTTTTTGTTGGCGCCCCATTATTTTTATTTGATTGTAATGAAATTTATACCGATAACTGCCCACGGTGTCTAAAATATAAGTACCAATAGTTGTGGGTAAATAACGTAAAACATATTCTTGTAAAAATAAAGTGTCATTTTTTATTCCATTTATATGAGCACTAATATACGCTCCGTTTAATGCGGTAAAGCCAATATCAGTTCCGGCATAATAAGTTTTAACGGTTTTGTTTTTATTTTTCAAAACAATAAAATCGGCTGTTTGTGAATAACAGGAGCCGGAAAATAATAGAACCAGGAATAAAATAATTTTCATCTTACAAAATAAAAAATACAACAGGGGCTTTATAATATATGGTGTTAATTTTTTACCAATGTGTAAAATATACCAGACAATATGGTTAATCCAAAAATCAAATACAGCGCTCCCGAAATTCGGTTGATAAGTAAAATGTTTTTATCGCTTAGTTTTTTTCCCAGACATCCTGCTCCCAAAACCTTTCCTGTATCGGCAATGATATTAACAGCTAAACAGGTAAAAAAAATAATTATCTGGTGATTAAATGTGTATACCGATGCTAATGAAGCCGACATAATTACCCAAAATGATATTACAGCAGGGTTAAGTGTATTAATTAAAAAACCCGAACTAAATATAGCAAAGTAATTTGTTTTTTTGCCTGATGGGGTAATAATGTCTCCTGCAATTTCTATTGTCTCTCCTGCTTGATGTGGTTGAATTTTTTTAATAAATGCAAAATAAACTCCCATCCCAATTAAAAAAAAACACCCGGCAATTCCAATAGGAATTTTAAAATTCAATAATTTTTTTACAACTTCGCTAAAACTTACACTAAGCACCACCCATATAATATCACTAAGCCAAACCCCTGCCACAAAGCTAAATCCGCCCCTTTTTCCGTGATTAATACTTTGTTTTATTATTGTGAAAACTACAGGGCCCACTGAAAAAATAAGTAATAAACTTATGGCAAGCCCCTTAATAACTGCATCAATCATTTAGTTAAATATCATTTGTACATAATTGTTTCCGTTAATTAACTGCTTCACCCCTTAAAAACTTTTGCCAATCTTCCAGCATTTTTCCTTTTAATACTCTTGGAAATTTGTGTTGACCACCCTCCTTTCCTTTTGCCTTCATAAAATCCATAAATCGTTTTTCAGGCATAACTTCAACAAATACTTCTTTTAAAGCATGTTTGCGTTCTACTTCATAATCATCGTTCAGTTCTTTTAATTTATTGTCAATATAAACTGACAGTGTGGCTGCATTTACTTTATCGTCAGTGGCAACAAACCAATGGTGTGCAAAAAAATTTCCATTTGGTACTCCGGCAACAGTAAATTCAGGAATTGAAATGTTTAATTCTTCGCTTGCCATTTCAATAGCACAATTCATATTATCCACACTAAGATGCTCGCCAACTAAACTTAAAAAATGTTTTGTTCTTCCTGTAATTATTATTTCGCTTTTTTCTTTATCAATCAATTTTATGGTATCCCCAATTGCGTATCGCCAGGCCCCTGCATTGGTACTTATTAAAATTGCATAGTCTTTATTTTCTTCAATTTCGTGTATCATATAAGCTTCTGGTTCGTCCACCATGTTCCCATCATTATCAAAATTGTTATCATCAAAAGGAACGAATTCAAAAAAAATATTATTGTTTAATGCTAAATGCATCCCTTTTGTATTCTGCCGGTTTTGATATGCCAAAAACCCCTCACTTGCTAAATATGTTTCAATGTATGTAATAGGTCTGCCTAATAATTTTTCAAACCCCTTTTTATATGGTTCCATTGCTACACCTCCGTGTACATAAAAAGAAAGGTTGGGCCATATTTCGTGAATGTTATTTAGTTTATAGCGCTCAATAATTTTTTCCATACATAATTGCAGCCAAGCCGGCACGCCAATAATAAAACCAATATCCCAGTTGGGTGCGTTTTCTACAATTTCTTCTAATTTTTTTCCCCAGTCTTTTTGCTTCGCAATTTTTTTTCCGGGTTTATATAATCCAAGGCCCTGAAACCAAAATGGAATATTTTTTTGTTGAATACCGCTTAAATCTCCTGCATAATAAGTTGGCCCTTTTTGTAATTGTGTACTGCCGCCCAACATTAACCACCCTTTTCCAAGAGCACTTTTAGGAACATCGTGGTATTTTGCCAAACTAAGTAATTGCTTAAAACTTGTTATTAGGTTGCTTCTTATAAGTTCTTTAGTAATTGGTATGTATTTACTGGTTGCATCGCTGGTACCGCTGCTTAGTGCAAAATATTTAATTACTCCTGGCCAGCACACATCCGGTATTCCATCTTTTGCTTTATGCCACCACGAGTCGTAAATTTTATTATAATTAAAAGTTGGAATTAGTTGCTGAAATTTTTTTCCGGGGTGACGGCTTAATAAAATTTCATCGAAACGATACCTTTGGCCAAACTCAGTAAACCTTGCTTTTCGCAAAAGTTTTTTCAACACTTTAATTTGCTGGCGGCGTGTGTCGCTTACTGGTAAATTAAGAGCCCGAAGAATTGATGCAGGAAGTTTAATATCAAAAATGGCCATTTATTATTGCGTGGTTAATACCAACAAATATAAAGAGTTTAAAACAAAGGACTATGGCGTCTGAGATATTGTAATTATATATGTATTTTTTACCCTTTATAGGAATATTAAATTTAAAACAACCAGCCCAATGCTAAACAAAAAAGTACAATAAAAGGGGTGGGTATTTTTGTTAATTGCAATATTAAAAATGTACCTCCAATAGCGCAGATGTTTAAAAAACTAATGGAGTTAAATGAAATTATGGAAACGTCTTTCAAAAGGTAAAGAGTGGCCGCCCACATTATGCCAACCACTACCGCATTAATACCCTCAAGCGCCCTGTACACAACAACATATTTTTTTAAATATTGCCATACCGGAAAAAAAAATAAAACAAGTAATGCGCTTGGTAAAAAAATTGCGATTGCCCCTAAAATACAACCAATTAGTTGCATTTTTGGTCCATCTTTTTTCATTGCTACACCCCCGGTAAACGAAGCAATAGAAAAAACCGGTCCGGGTATTGCCCTCACCATTCCTGCACCGGTTAATAGCTCGTCACGTTCAATACGCAAAATATTTGGGTCTTTTTTTTGCATTCTTTCAGAATTTGGTCTTGCAACATATTGATCAAGCATTAACGGAATTAACACGTCGCCACCACCAAAAACAATACTTCCAAAACGGTAAAAATTTTCAAAAAGATTATAAATTTTTCTATTTTCCCATTTTTGCTTTCTGGCTGTTTCGCTCAGCGTAGCGGCTATAAGAAAAACTAAAACAAACAGCCAAATATTCGTCCAACGTATATTTCGTGGTTTAATAACTGTTTTTTCGGGTATGCGTTTGCTGCTGATGTTAGTTACAAAGCCCGCCGCCACAATTAGTCCCGGAAAAACCCAGGGTGTTTTAAAAAGAAAATAGGTAGCAGCCATTGCCACCAGCATAATTACCTGGGTAATAAAATTATTGACAGAAATTTTAAAGGCTTTAAATGCCGCATAGGCCAAAAACCCAATTGCCATTGGTTGAATGAACTTAAAAATATTGGTATCAAGATTTCCCTTACTAATACCTGTTACTAAAAAAGATAATCCTCCCATTAAAAAACTGGCTGGAAATATCCAAATAATTAAAGTTAAAACCGCCAGGGGCACGCCCCCTCGTTTATAACCAATAAGTGTAAGAATTTGTGTGGATGAAGCCCCGGGCAAAAGCTGGCAAAAAGAATTATACTCCATTAACTCCTCTTTTGTTACATCCTTTCGTCTTTCAACAAAAGTTTTCATCATCATGCCCATATGCCCCTGCGGACCACCAAAAGCGGTTATACTGTGCACTAACACCGTTTTTAAATAAGAAATATGTCGTAGTAGTATCAAGTTTTAAATGGTTAATCATTTTTTTAATCCTATCTCTCTTAGGCGTTCATCCAAATATTCGCCCGCGGTTGCATCCGGGTAAGCTTTAATGTGATCAGTATCAATACAACTTTGTAAACACCGCAAATTCATACTGCTTTTTGGATGCAAAAAAAAGGGGATTGAAAAACGGGAAGTATGCCACAGTTCCTTTTTGGGGTTTACCACCCTGTGAGTAGTGCTGCATAATTTATTGTTGGTAAGCCTTTGTAGCATATCGCCAACATTTACCACAATTTGTTCTGGTAAAGATGTAACGCCAACCCATTCCTGTTGTTTGGTTAATATTTGTAATCCATCTGCCGATGCTCCTACCAAAAGTGTTATCAGGTTAATATCTTCATGTTGTTCGGCACGAATAGCGCTTGGGGGCTCATTTATTATTGGAGGATAATGTATTGCCCTTAAAATAGAATTTCCGTTTTTTACAAATTCGTCAAAATAATATTCGTCCAGACCTAAATATAATGCTATTGCCTGTAAAATTACAGCCCCCGATTTTTCAAAAGCTCTATATGCACTTTCTAAAGTTGAGTTAAATGCTGTAATCTCATTTACTAACACATTTGCTGGATATTCTGCTTCATTATATTTATCATCTGGAATTTGTCCATATTGAAAAAATTCTTTTAAGTCCGGTGCATCACTTCCTTTTGCATGTTCTTTTCCATAGCTGGTGTAACCCCTTTGTCCGGCAAGGTCCTTAATTTCATATTTTTTCTTTTGGTCGGATGGTAAGGAAAAAAACTCCTGTACGTATTTATATAAATCGGCTATTAGATCATCAGGAACACCATGGTTTTTTACAGCAACAAAGCCCACTTCTTCGTAAGCATTTCCCAAATTCTGTACAAATTTAGCTTTGTTAATAGGGTTACCGCTTAAAAAATCTGCTAAATCAACCGAGGGGATGGCCATATTATTTTTTATTATGTTTAACGAATGTAGATTTGTTTATGAAAAATTACAAAACTTATTGTTTATTACACAATATTGCTAAAAAGTATTTAGCCTATTTTATTATTGCTTCATTATTTTCCTGTAGTAAAAGTAATTTTTCCAGCGCACCAGAATATCAATTTAAAAGTGCTGATAAAAAACCGGATTATAGTAATCTTAACTACTGGGCTGCGCACCCCTGGAAAAAAGACCCGGCAGACAGTGTACCAAAACCTTTACGTTCTTTATACAAGCCGGATTCCAGTGTTGATGTTTTCTTTATTCATCCCACAACACTAACTTCAAAAAAAGATACCAGGTGGAATGCAGATATTGATGATGCTTTAATAAATTACAAAACAGATTATACCTCTATTTTATACCAGGCAAGTGTTTTTAATGAAGCTTGCAGAATATTTGCACCAAGGTACAGGCAGGCACATATAAAGGCGTTTTATATTCCTCAGGAGGAGGCAATAAATTATTTTGACACCGCTTATGATGATATTAGATCAGCGTTTATATATTATCTTGAAAATTTAAATACGGGTAGGCCGTTAATTATTGCCTCTCACAGCCAGGGCACTAAACATGCGGCTAGATTACTTAAAGAATTTTTTGAAAATAAGGCTTTGCAAAATAAACTGGTTTGTGCTTATATATTAGGTTTACCCATTACCGATAATTATTTTTCTTTTATAAAACCCTGTAAAGATTCTTTATCAACAGGTTGTTTTGTAAGTTGGCGCACGTATAAAAATGGATATATAGAACCAAATTTTATTGCTAATGAATCATTTAAAGCGATTGTAATTAACCCCCTTAGCTGGACAATGGATACGGTGCCCGTTAATTCTTCTAAAAATACCGGGGGTGTTTTATTAAAATTTAATAAAATTATTCCGCATGTGGTTAATGCAACTATTCATAATAATATTTTATGGACAAGTAAGCCAAATGTTTTTGGAAAGATCTTTTTTACTAAAAAGAATTTTCACGTTGGGGATATTAATTTATTTTACATGAATATCAGACAAAATGTAAATACAAGAATTAGGGCCTTCTGGAAAAAATAATACTATAACCCATACTTTGCACTAATTTCCAGCATTTTTATAATTGGCTTTTTAGCATTAAGGCACAATTCTTCATCCATAGTAATTTCCGGTAATTCATACTTTATACATAAATATAATTTTTCCAAGGTATTTAATTTCATATACGGACAATTATTACAGGCACAACTATTATTAGGCGGCGCTGGTATAAATGTTTTATTGGGGTTATTTTTTTGCATCTGGTGAATAATACCTGTTTCAGTTACCACAATATATTCGGTGCTATTATCTTTTTCTGTAAATTTTAGTAATCCTGTAGTACTGCTAATATAATCTGCAATTACTAATACATCGGCTTCACATTCGGGATGAGCTATAATTTTTGCTTTTGGATTACGTATTTTTAATTTTGTTATTTTTTCTAAACTAAAAATTTCATGAACCATACAGGTGCCATTCCAGAGTAACATATTTCTACCTGTCTGTTTATTAATATAAGCCCCAAGGTTGCGGTCTGGGGCAAATATAATAGGTTGATCAGCTGGTAAACTTTCAATAATTTTTTGAGCGTTAGAAGAGGTGCAGATAATATCACTTAAAGCTTTAATACCAGCAGAACAGTTTATATAAGTAATTACTAAATGATCAGGATGTTTTTCCTTAAATAATTTAAATAAGGCTGGTGGTGCACTATCACTTAAAGAACAACCAGCTTTTAAATCGGGTAATAACACTTTTTTAAAAGGATTTAAAATTTTTGCAGTTTCTGCCATAAAATGAACACCAGCAAAAACTATAATATCAGCTTTTGTTTTTTCCGCAGCCTGTGCTAATCCTAAACTATCACCAATATAATCAGCTATATCCTGAATATCAGGTTCCTGGTAATAATGCGCCAGAATTATGGCATTTTTTTCTTTTTTTAATTTTTCAATTTCCGCAAACAAATCAATTTCGGGATCAACCGTAATATCTAAAAATCCGACAGTTTGTAAAGATGCTTTTGCACTGTTAATATCTGGCATAATATGTATTAATACTTATTATTTATATAATCACTTACTATTACTATAGGTGTTAATAAGTGTAAAAAATTATTTATAGTAATGATGTAAAATTAAAAGACTTTAGTTATCCACCATTATTCACATTAAACTAACAATTTTTTTATACAATTTTTTTATACTACCATTGGTTATACTTTAATTTTAAGATAATTAATAACACTGGTTAATAAAATAGTAAGTGTAAAAATAAAATTTCTTTTTTTTTAAAACGCTGTTAGTT
>JAYUTC010000049.1:0-2364 GCA_043755395.1 Ferruginibacter sp. | reverse complement strand
AATTTTACGGATGAATTTTCCTGCTTGCAGGATGGAGTTGTTAAAATAAAAAGAGATGAAACAACAATGGTAATATAGCCTGTTGCCTTCCTTTTGTAAATGATGTTCATATTTGTATTGATGTTTTAATGTATCAGCATTTTAATAAATGGCGAAACTACTCTGTTTAATAACAATTACTCAGTTGCCAATTATAACAAATTGTAAAGTTTTCGGATAACCAGGCAATGGAAGAGTAACCAACAGGGTGACTGTTTCCTTTGAAGCATTACAATACAATTATTCAATCACTTTTGTACCTGAATAAATGAGGATTACAAATGAGGGATCGATTTCTGTGAAGCAGCTATTATCCTACTTTGTCCTATTTTACGTAAAGAAAAAAGTATTCTCTTTGCCATTGCAGCGTTATAAGTCACTTCTGACCAATTGAATAAAACCAGGTTTTTAAATAACAGCAATTGGTGCCTCGCTAATCTTTTAATGCTGAATTTTAAATACCCGGAGTAATTAATATTACAGGCTCTGTCTAAAAAATGAACCCACTCACTTTTAATTTTTGATTCAGTATTTACATTTGCTTTTGAAATCCGCACTTCTCTATCATGATAAATTTTGGCCCCAGAATAAATACCAGCTTTAAAACCCCAATATTTTGTCCGCTGCAAATAGTGCCTGTCTTCGCCGTAATGAAAAAATATTGGATCAAACCCACCTGTTTTCTTTAAACAGGTCATGCTGATCAGCCATGCAGCTGCATTTACAAAAGCTGTATTGATGACCAAACTTTCTTTTCCCTGGTGAAAATTTTTGGAAATACAGCCAGGTTCCACATCAGATTCAAGCAGGTATTTATAAAAATGGCTATCCATTTTATCCCCGGCACCGTTAAGATGAACGGGACTTATTATGCCATACTCTGGATTGCGAACCTGAACTTTTATCAGTTCAGCAATAGTATCAGGTTCCACCCATGCATCCTGGTTTAATAAAAAAACATAGTCTGCTTTATTATTAATTGCCAGTCGTAAACCAATATTATTCGCCTGGCCAAAACCTAAATTTTTTGTTGCTTCAAGCAAATGAACCGAAGGAAAATGTTTTTTGATGATTGAAACAGTGAGATCAGCAGATCCATTATCAATACAAATAATTTTTGATTGACAGTAATCTGCTACCAAACTGCTTAAACATTTTTCTATCCACTGCATTCCATTGTAAGTAACCACTATACAGTAAATATTTTTCAAGATTTGCCGGTATTGATATTTATTAAAATAAACTTTAAAAATCAGAGGCCCTAAAATTAAGGCGGATGAATTGTTTATTTTTCTGTTTACTTAAAATCTATGAAAGGTTAATGATTTATTAACCCGCTTCGGTGCTAAACATTTTAACTTGGGCGCTCATTTAAATTTGTACAAACTGGCAAGATATGAAGCGAAAGTATATTCTTTATTTAACGACGAATACCTCCTGGGGAGGGAGTGAAATATTGTGGACACAATCAGCCAATAAATTTATTGACAAAGGCTTTTTTGTAAAGGCCGGAGCGTATTACGATTTTGAAAATTTAAAGCCCTTTTTAAGTGGAAAGGAACAATACTTTGATCTGAGAAAACGCTTTATTCCACCTGCTGCTGTTTTAAGAGCTTTTGAAAAAATGAAAATTGGGAGTTATGCGCCGGTGGATAATTTATTAGAAGTGATAAAAAAACACAAGCCAGACATTGCAGTTATTTCCCAGGGTAACAACAAAGATGGATTAGGTTTAATGCAATTTTGTTATGAGAATGATATAGCATTTATAAATATTATTCAACTGGTGTCAGAGAGTTTATGGCCTGGATTAGATGATAAAAAAATTGAACAGCTCAATGTACTTTTTGATAAGGCTGTGGTAAACTATTTTGTTTCAAAGCATACACAGCACATGCATGAAAAAGTTTTAGGAAAAAAATTATCTAACGCCAAATGCATTTACAATCCCTTTACTAAAACATCCGCTGAAGGAGTAAAATATCCTGTTGTTAAAGACGGGGGATTTAAAGTGGGACTAATTGGCCGGTTGGAATGTTTTCATAAAGGATATGATCTTTTAATTGATGTGGTAAAACAGGAAAAGTGGAGAGAAAGAAATATATCTTTTTCCATCTTTGGCAAAGGTCCTCATCTGCAGTTGCTAAAAAGAACCATCAAGCAACACAGGATAAAAAATATTGTTATCAAAGAACATACTGAAAACATTGCTGCCATCTGGAAAGATCATCATATCCTGATGATGCCTTCAAGAATGGAAGGGCAATCACTAACCCTTATTGAAGCAATGCGGTTTAAAAGAGCTGCAATTGTTACCAATGTTGG
>JAYUTC010000048.1:0-2366 GCA_043755395.1 Ferruginibacter sp. | reverse complement strand
CATTTCCTAACATACTTAGGTCAACTTTTTCTTCCTCTGCTTTATTTGGAAAATTATCAAATAACAAATATCCAAACCCAGGTTCATTTTTTAACTGAATTTCTTCAATTTTTTTAAATATTTGTTTACCCTTCAATTTTAAAGATACTTCATAAAAAGGTACTTTTTTCTTATCAAAATCTTTTAAAGCAAATTCAAAATCAAATCGGGGGCTATCACTAATATCTTCAAAATCTACATTATGCAGATAAAAATCTGATAACGGTTCAATTGTGTTTTTTAATTGAAAATGGCTTTCACCTCCGATCATTAAATTATAAGTAAAAGTAAATCCTGTTTCTGTTTGATTAAGTAAATGAATTTTAAATTTTTCAACAACATCATCATCAAAAACATCTTTACTAAAAACAGGAAGAAAGGACAATATGATACCCTCGCCTTCTTTTGCTTTTACAATTGCTTTTTCCTTTTGTATCTGATCAATAAAGATTTTCTTTTTTTCTGCTACTCTTTTTTGGGTAAACATTTTAAAATATGGAAAATCAATCTGGTCCATATAAGCAGGAAAACGAACACCTTTTACTTCAATCATTACCATTTTTTCGTTCATGATCTCCACTACTTTTCCCTCCTCGTTGGTTAGTAGTACAATTATTTTATCGCCTGACTCGTATTTCATACAACTTTATCCCCTATAAAATATTTTATAATTTGTGTAAATTATTGCAAAAAAAGTATAACCGTAACCTCAAAGCCTTGGGGTTACAATTCACTGATGTCGAAAAAAATTAGCGCCCCCGATAAAATAAATTAATCTTTGGCCAGTTTACTTTTTTTATACCCATATAAAAAATAAATGATTAACCCAATGCCCAACCAACCAAGAAACCATGCCCAGTTGCTTTTTGTCATTCCTGTAAGTAAATACATACAGGTAATAAGGCCCATTAAAGGAATAAGAGAATATTTTTTTATAAAAGTAATTGTACTTAAAAACACAGCACTTAACCAAAAAATAATTAAAGAAATATTTGGTGTTGCAGCATCCATAAAACTAATTTTTCCATCTACATAATCCTGGTTACCGTTAAAATCAAAATTAAACATATCTAAAAAATAAGTTTTAGAGAGCATAATAGCAGTTGCAATTGCAATAGAAACTATAATTGGAAAAATAAATTGCCCGTTTATAAAAGGTATATGGAATCGTCCCTGCTCCTTTTCTCTTCTTGGAATTAACAAAACACCACCGCAAACCAATACAAATGCAAATAAAGTGGCAATACTTGTAAAATCAAGTACAAATGTTTTATCAGTAAATAAAATAGGTAAGCCAACTACAAGCCCTGTAATTATGGTAGCAAAAGATGGGGTTTTATATTTTGGATGAATTTTTTGAAAAACAGGTGGCATTAGTCCATCACGGCTCATACTCATCCAAATACGTGGCTGCCCCATTTGAAAAACCAGTAATACACTTGTCATGGCCACAACAGCTGCTATTGCCACAAAAAACTGCATCCAGCCAACATTTAAATTCTGTTTTTCAAATATAAATGCAAGAGGGTCCCCAACACCTTCAAAGTTTCTGTAATTAACTGCACCTGTTAAAACAAGCGTTAATAAAATATAAACAATGGTACAAATAACCAGTGAAAGAATCATTCCCTTGGGTAAATCTCTTTGTGGATTCTTACTTTCTTCGGCCAAAACACTTACTGCATCAAATCCAATATAAGCAAAAAAAACGCCGCTAACGGCTGCCATTACTCCGCCAAATCCATTTGGCATAAAATTATTAACGCCTTTATCATCAACGGGCAACCAATTATGTGTAGCTCCTGTTGAAAATACCAGGTAACCACCAACAATAATAATTAGTGCAACTACAATTAACTTAAGAATAACCATCACGTTACTGAAATTCCTGCTTTCCTTAATACCACGGTAAACCAGGTAAGTAATTAATAAATTTATAACCAGAGCAGGGATATCAAGTATTATTTTTAATCCGCCAATTACCGGTGCATTTTTCCAGGCGTTTAATATATCTGGATTGGTGCTACCTCCATTGATTGCATTTTTTACTTCGGTATAACTATTGCTGAAATAATCAGGGATATGCAGGTTCATATGAATTATTTCTCCAAATTTGTCTAAAAATGAAGTAAAATAATCACTCCAGCTAAAAGCTACATATATATTCCCAATAGAATATTCCATTATTAAAGCCCAGCCTATTATCCAGGCAAACAATTCTCCAAAACTGGCATAAGCATACGTATAAGCGCTGCCAGAAACAGGAATACGGCTAGCAAATTCACTATAACAAAATGCTGTAAAAGCACAGGCAATGGCAGTTATTA
>JAYUTC010000047.1:0-15472 GCA_043755395.1 Ferruginibacter sp. | reverse complement strand
CTGGCGCTTTTTATCCAGAGAAACTGAAAAAAAATCAACCCCAGCAAAGAAAGAAAAATAAGTATAGTTATTATTGGAAATATTTTTTTCATTCCTGCAAAAGTAAATCAGTTAAAGGGTGTAAAATATAGTAAATCTGCCAAACTGAAAATTTAACTAAGGTTTAAAGAAATAAAGATATTGTATTGGTTCTATAATTTAAATTGCTATATCATCAGGTAAAAACTGAGTGATTTTTAGTTTATTTTAAAATTAAATACTATTTTAGAAATATGATTGACCCAGGCCCGGGCATATTATTAATTGCAGATCCTTTTTTAAAAGACCCCAATTTTTTAAGAACAGTTGTTTTTTTATGCGATCATAAAGAAGAAGGCAGCTTTGGATTTGTATTGAATAAAAAAATTGACCAATATCTGGGAGAATTACTGGATACTTTTGAAGGGCTGGATTTACCCGTTTATTATGGCGGTCCCGTTCAGCCTGATACTATTCATTTTGTACATCAATGCCCCGAATTAATACCTGATGCCAGTAAAATTATTAACGATATTTATTGGGGCGGAAATTTTGAAACGCTTACTGCACTTATAATAAACAATAGCTTCAACCTTAATAAAATAAAATTTTTTATTGGATACAGTGGATGGGGCGATGGGCAATTAAAAAGTGAACTTGTTGAAAAAAGCTGGCTTACAGTTGCTGCTACAAAAGATTTAATTTTTAATACTAACCCTGAAGATGTATGGAAAGGGAGCCTTAAACATTTAGGCGGCAATTATGAAATGATGGTAAATTTCCCGATAGATCCACAACTCAATTAGCATCATTTATTAATTGGTTAATTTGAAAATATTTAAATATTAAACCCCCGTTTATCAACGGGAGTTTTTAATTTATTATCTTGACCCCATGTTGTATAGCGTTGTAAAAATACTGGCAAAACTGGCAATTAAATTTTATTGCAGGGATATTGCAATAAATAAAAAGGAATTATTACATAGTGATGGCCCGTTATTGCTTGCTGTTAATCATCCGAATTCATTTTTAGATGCCATTATTTTTTGCACCCTGTTTAATAAACCTGTTTATTCTTTAGCAAGGGGCGATTCGTTTAAAGGTAAAACAATTTCAAAAATTTTATTCTCCTTAAAATTATTACCCGTTTATCGTGTTAGTGAAGGTGTAGAAAATTTAGAAGAAAATTATAAAACATTTGATGAGTGTAAAGAGATATTTAAACAAAATGGTATTGTTTTAATTTTTAGCGAAGGAAAATGTATTAATGAATGGCATTTACGTCCGTTAAAGAAAGGAACCGCCCGTTTAGCAATAAGTAGCTGGGAAGATGGTATTCCATTAAAGGTTTTACCAGTAGGTATTAATTACAGTTCATTCAGAAAATTAGGAAAAAATGTAAAAGTATTATTTGGTGATTTTATAACAGCAAATGACATTGTTGGTGATAACGGGCATGGTAAAAACATTCAATCATTTAATACAAATCTTTTACACCAATTAAGTTCGTGTGTTTTTGAAATTAATAAAAATGATAAGACTGCATTGCAAAAGGTATTCTATTTGTCGCAATCATTTCTTAAAAAAATTCTGCTTTTTATTCCCTCAGTAATTGGATGGTTATTACATGCCCCATTATATTTTGCTGTTAAAAATTTTGTCAAAAAATCGGCATTTGATAATGATCATTACGATTCCATTATTGTGGCTATTTTATTAGTGGCTTATCCGTTGTACCTTATTATTATTTCGTTAACTGTCTTAATAATTACACATCATTTACTTTCATTTTTAGTGTTGCTTATTTTCCCCATTACAGCATGGGCACATGTGCAACTAAAAAAACAATTGGATTAAATAAAAAACCATGCAAATTGCATGGTTAATAATTTTTTTATTGATTAAGAAAAGATTTTAATAATCAGATATTATATCTCCTTTGCTCCTTCCACCAGCACAGTTACTTTATTATTCAATACTTCTACAAATCCACTTTGAATGGTAAAGGATACTGTTGAATTTTTATCTTTTAAAATTTTTAGATTACCATTTTTTAAGGCACTTACCATTGGAGCATGTTTTTCCAACAACTCAAAAGAACCGCTTATACCCGGCAGTTGAACGCCATATACATCGCCACTAAAAACCTTATTCTCTGGTGTTAATATTTCTAAGTTCATTATTTAAAAGTATTTAGTAGATAGTAATTATGCTTGTGCTGCAGCCATCAGTTTCTTACCTTTCTCAATCGCATCTTCTAATGTACCTACCAGGTTAAATGCAGCTTCGGGATATTCGTCTACTTCTCCATCCATAATAGCATTAAAACCACGGATGGTATCTTCAATTGGCACCAATACACCTTTTAAACCGGTAAACTGCTCGGCAACAAAGAATGGCTGGCTTAAAAAACGTTGTACTTTACGAGCTCTTGATACAACTAATTTATCTTCATCACTTAATTCATCTAAACCAAGAATGGCAATAATATCCTGTAATTCTTTATAACGTTGTAAAATTAATTTTACACGATCTGCTGTTTTATAATGTTCCTGGCCTACAATTGCAGGAGTTAAAATTCTTGACGTACTATCCAAAGGATCTACCGCCGGATAAATACCTAAATCGGCAATTTTACGACTTAATACTGTTGTTGCATCTAAGTGGGCAAATGTTGTTGCCGGAGCCGGATCTGTTAAATCATCCGCTGGTACATAAACCGCCTGTACCGAAGTAATTGAACCATTTTTTGTAGAAGTAATACGCTCCTGCATCAAACCCATTTCTGTTGCTAAAGTAGGTTGATAACCTACAGCACTTGGCATACGACCTAATAAAGCCGATACTTCAGATCCTGCCTGCGTAAAACGGAAAATATTATCTACAAAAAATAAAATGTCTTTTCCCTGTCCTTCTCCATCTCCATCACGAAAGTACTCTGCTATGGTTAAACCGCTCAATGCAACCCTTGCTCTTGCACCCGGGGGCTCATTCATTTGACCAAAAACAAAAGTTGCTTTTGATTCTTTAAGATCTTCCATATTAACTGCACTTAAATCCCATCCACCTTCTTCCATACTGTGTTTAAACTTATCACCATAATTCATAATACCTGCTTCAATCATTTCCCTCATTAAATCATTTCCTTCACGTGTACGTTCTCCCACACCTGCAAATACAGAAACACCACTATATGATTTTGCAATATTGTTAATCAATTCCTGAATTAATACAGTTTTACCAACACCGGCACCACCAAATAAACCAATTTTACCTCCTTTTGCATAGGGCTCAATCAAATCAATAACTTTAATACCTGTAAATAAAATTTCGCTGGCAGTACTTAAATTTTCAAATAATGGTGGTTTATTGTGAATTGGGCGGCCCCCAACTTTGCTAACCTGGGGCAAACCATCAATTGCATCTCCTGTTACATTAAATAATCGACCTCTAATAGCTTCGCCTACAGGCATTGCAATTGCTTTACCTGTATCCACCACTACAGTACCACGAACTAAACCTTCAGTTCCATCCATTGCAATTGTACGTACACTGTCCTGGCCCAAATGCTGTTGCACTTCTAAAACAAGGGTATCACCATTTTCACGTTTTAACTCTAATGCATTTAAAATTTCCGGAAGTTTGCTGCCACTGTCGAACTGAACGTCCACAACTGCACCGATTACTGATTTTATTTTACCCGTATTGGCCATAAATGATATTTTATTATAATGAGGTCTTAATTTGAGCGGCAAAGGTAAGGGATGGAGTTTGAAAATTGAAATTTGAACTGAGGTTTTTAACGATTACTTATGCGGAAAATGATTGTAAAATAGACTTGAAATATAAATCAAATACAATATATCAAATGTTTTACGTTTAAGAGGAAATGCTTAGTTTCATTTTTTTATTTTAATATGACTCAGAAGTTTAAAAAAATTATACGAATTTTTATTACTACTGCCACAATTTTAGCCATAGCAGCTTACTTATTGGCTTGCTTAACACCGTTATTAAATGCTGGCAGGCATACTTACTTTGCATTGCTTGGATTGATTTTTCCATTATTATTTTTTGTATTGATTGGATTTTTAATTTTTTGGCTAACGCGAAAATCAAAATGGGTATTTATCTGTATCGCCGCATTATTATGTGGCTGGCAACAGGTTTCAGTTTTAATTGGTTTTCATCCAACAAAAAAGTTTAATGCTGCCAAAGCACCTGAAACCCTAAGAGTTCTAACATGGAATTTATCCAGTTGGGGCGAGTCCAACAGGTCTGGCATACCAATAGGGCAAGATAACTACCAACGGGAAATGGTTGAAGTAATAAAAAATTCAAATGCCGATGTATTATGCTTTCAGGAATATTTATACTATAAAAATTCGAAATATCTTGATTCAGTAATTCCTGCTTTAAAAGAAATGGGATATCAATATTTATATTTTGCAAAAAAAGATTATACCGGATATTTATACACTACGGTAAAACTAACAGGTATAGAAATTATTTCGAAATACCCTATCGCAGAAGCGGATAAATTTCTTTATAACGATAATTTGCTCACAGAACCACTGATATATGCCGATATAATAATAAATAATCAACGGATACGATTTTTTACAACTCATCTGGAATCGGTTAGGTTTGGGTCTGAGGATTATGAAGTTTTACATAAATTAAAAGACCCTACAAAACTAAGTATTAGCAAGTCAAGAAATGCAGGAGGCAAATTAAAAATTGCCTATAGGAAAAGAGCTTTGCAAGCTGAATTGCTTCAGGAAAAAATAAAAGCAAGTCCTTTTCCGGTTATTGTTTGCGGCGATTTTAATGATGTTCCCAATTCTTACACTTATTTTACCATAAAAGGAGATTTGCAGGATGCTTTTTTAAAAAAGGGATGGGGATTTGGCAAAACATTCCGATATATTTCACCAACATTAAGAATTGATTATATTCTTGCTGATAAAAAATTTGCAGTAAGTCAATTCAATAAAATTGAAGTGCCTTACAGTGACCATTACCCGATTATTGCAGATTTTGATATTACGGAAAGGTTAAAATAAAATTTTGAATTCAATTTTAATGAATAGCATTAAAAACCAATGCTGCAATTACACCCCCGATTATGGGGCCAATTACAGGAATCCAGCTGTAACTCCAGTTGCTATCTCTTTTATTTTTTATAGGTAAAATAAAATGCATAATACGAGGGCCTAAATCCCTTGCAGGATTAATTGCATAACCGGTAGGGCCACCAAGAGATAACCCAATACCTAATACCAATAAAGCAACGGGTAATGCATCCAGGGCTCCCAACGAAAATCCTGTTTCATTCATTTTTGCACCAGAAATAGAGAAGGCGCCAAACACTAATACAAATGTTCCAATGATTTCTGTTATTAAATTATTCAGTGTACTTTTTATAGAAGGCGCATTACAAAACACGCCCAATTGACCATCTGCATCGGTAGTTTCATCAAAATGTTGGCGATATGCCAACCAAACTAAAAAAGCTCCAAACATTGCACCCGACATTTGAGCTCCAATATATACATCAGCTTTACTCCAATCACCTGTTTTTACTGCATCTGCAATAGTTACAGCCGGATTTAAATGGCCATTACCCCCCAATGAAGCACATACATATACCCCAACAAATACTGCAATTGCCCATCCAAATGTTATAACAATCCAGCCCCCATTATTTCCTTTTGTTTTATTTAATACTACATTGGCTACAACACCATCACCTAATAAAATAAGTAAAGCTGTGCCGGTAAATTCTGCAATAAATGGTGTCATAAATAATGTTATGAGTTAAAAATTATAAGTTGTAAGGTTTCAAGATAATAAATATTGTTTAGCTACGCTATTAAAATCATTTAATTGTTGATTTATCCATACATCATCTTTATTTAATTCCTTTGCCATTATTTTTACTACTATTGGTGCAGCCTCAATTGCAGCAAGTGCATCTAAAAACAAAATTCTTGTTCTTCTTGCAAGTATATCCTCCACATTTATTGCCATTTCATTTCTTAATGCCCAAATAATTTCAGCTTTTATATTAGGTAAAGAGGAATGTATAGGCTCACCCCAGGTTTCATTTTCCTTACAAAGATTTTTTATATGAACTGCATCACTTCCATAAAAATGTAAAGGATCGCTCTTATCTGAATTATTAACCCATCCATGAATTTTTAAAAAATCTGTTACACTCTTTTTTTTATTAAGTTTTGCTACAAACACTGCATTATTTAAAACATCATTTGCCATTTTGCGGTAGGTTGTCCACTTACCGCCGGTAATAGTTACCAATCCGCTAGTGCTTACTATTATTGTGTGATCTCTTGGCAGGAATGCTGTTTTTTTAGATGTTCCTTTTTTCACCAATGGCCTTAAACCTGCAAATACACTTTTTACATCTTTTTTTTGTATATCAACATCAAGGTATTTATTGATATGATGTAATACAAAATTAATTTCCACAGGCAAAGGTTTGGGTTCTAATGAATGACTTTCTACTGAGGTATCCGTTGTACCAATAATAACTTCATCATGCCAGGGTACCGCAAATAACACCCGCCCGTCTTCTGTTTTAGGAATCATCATGGCATCTTTACCAGGAAAAAATTTTCTGTCAATCACCAAATGAATGCCCTGTGATGGATTAACTATGTTTTTAGCAGAGCTATCGTCCATCTGTAATACCTCATCAGCAAAAACCCCCGTTGCATTTATTACTACTTTACATTTTAAACCATATTTTTTATTGCTTATTTCATCACTAACAATAATGCCGTTTATTTTGTTTTGGTGTTTTACCAATTGAATTGCTTTGCAATAATTAAGTAAAGTTGCTCCATTTTCCGCTGCAGTTTGGGCAAGGTTAATAGCCAGTCTTGCATCATCAAATTGCCCATCCTGATAAACAATGGCACCGCTTAAATTTTTAGTATCAATAGTTGGCAAATATTCTTTAGTTTTTTTTCTACCCAGAATTTTAGTTTTGCCTAAACCCAATTTACCAGCCATAACATCGTAAATTTTTAAACCTATACCATAAAACATTTTTTGCCATAAACTATAACAGGGTAATATAAATGATAGGTTACTGGTAATATGTGGTGCATTTTTTAAAAGCAATCCTCTTTCTTTTAAAGCCTCTCTTACCAATTTAATATTTCCTTGTGCCAGATATCTTACCCCTCCGTGCACTAATTTGGTGGAGCGGCTTGATGTGCCTTTTGCAAAATCATGTTGTTCTACTAATAATGTTTTATAACCTCTTGTTGCTGCATCTACAGCTGTGCCCAGTCCGGTAGCTCCCCCACCAATGATTATAATATCCCATTCTTTTTCTTCATCCAGTCTTTGGACCATTTCTATTCTGTTCATAGAAAATATAATCGTTTATGTTACCCATTGTTAGGGCTTTTAACCGCAAACAGGATTGCGAATTTTATTTGGTATTACTAATAGTTGTGTTTACCGCTTTTTGCCATCCTGTTTTTAATTCATTACGTCTGGATTCATCCATTGATGGTACGAAGTTTTTATCAATTTGCCATTGCTGTTGTATTTCATCGATACTTTTCCAATATCCAACAGCAAGGCCTGCAAGATAAGCTGCTCCCAATGCTGTGGTTTCAGTAATTTTTGGCCGAAGTACTTTTGTATTTAAAATATCACTTTGAAACTGCATGAGTAAATTGTTGGCAGTAGCCCCACCATCAACTCTTAATTCTTTTATTGAAATACCTGAATCTGCTTCCATTGCATTTAATACATCCATAGTTTGATAAGCAATACTTTCCAATGCCGCTCTTGCAATGTGAGATGCATTACTTCCTCTTGTTAAGCCAACAATTGTTCCCCTTGCGGCCTGGTTCCAGTGTGGTGCACCCAGGCCTGTAAAAGCAGGTACTACATAAACACCATCATTACTGGTAACCTTAGCCGCTAATGCCTCTACCTCAGAAGATTTATTAATAATCCCCAATCCATCTCTCAACCATTGCACCACAGCCCCTGCAATAAATACACTTCCTTCCAAGGCATATTGTGTTATACCGTTTACTTTCCAGGCAACAGTAGTTAGTAAATTATGGGTAGATGTAACTGGTTGATCCCCGGTATTCATCAACATAAAACATCCTGTACCATAAGTATTTTTAACCATGCCGGGCTGAGTGCACATTTGTCCAAACAATGCACTTTGCTGGTCGCCGGCAATACCTGCTATAGGAATATTTTTTGCAGTTAATATATTTTGTGTATGTCCGTAAACCTCACTGCTGCTTCGTATTTGCGGCAACATATTGCCGGGGATATCAAATATTTTTTCCAGTTCACCATCCCATTGCAAAGTATGAATATTACATAACATGGTACGGGAAGCATTACTTACATCTGTTGCATGAATTTGACCTTTCGTTAAATTCCAAAGTAACCAGGTATCTATTGTACCAAAACATAATTCACCTTTATCCGCTTTTGCCCTGGCCCCTTCAACAGTATCTAAAATCCATTTTATTTTTGTAGCAGAAAAATAAGCATCAATCACCAATCCGGTTTTTTGTTGAATTATTTTATCCAGTTGCTTTTTTTTTAATTCATCGCAAAAAGATGCTGTTCTTCTATCCTGCCAAACTATAGCATTATAAATTGGTTTGCCAGTTGCTCTTTCCCATACCACGGTTGTTTCCCTTTGATTGGTTATACCAATTGCGGCAATATTCCCCACAGTAAGACCAGCTTTGGAAATTGCTTCTGCAGCTACGCCCAATTGCGTACTCCATATTTCAGTAGCATCATGCTCTACCCAACCAGGCTTTGGAAAAATTTGGGTAAACTCTTTTTGAGCAACTGCAATAATAGAACCTTGCTTATCAAATATAATTGCCCTGCTGCTGGTGGTTCCCTGGTCGAGAGATAAAATGTATTGGTCCATAACAAAAAATATTTGCTTTCAAGTTAGATGAATTTTGTTGAAACATTAAAAATTGATAATTGTATTTTGAAAACTTAAAATACAGTAATAAAAAAAGCTGCAAAATTTTATGTTTGCAGCTTTTTTTATAAAATATTAAACCCTCTTATCCCCTTCTACCCTTACCTTTTCTTTTTTCTTTTTTTTCACCCTCTTCATTACCTTCCACTCTATTGCCATTTCTTCTTTGAATTGAAGTGTTTTGAGTTTTTCTTACATTGGTGTTTCCTCTTGGACCTGTTATCACAGTACGCTTTGCTGTACGGGTAACTTTATAGTTGTTACGTGCTAACGTAGTTCTTGTTCTTACTGTAACTGATGAAACTCGATAGGGCGTATAATACCTGTGGGCAGCAATAACCCTGTGTGTATGCACAATTGCGCAATGACGGTGATAACGATAACGTAAAGGATGAAAAACATGCCAGGTATACGGACGCCATGGCTTCCAGTAATTTGGATAATAATGCCATCTCCACGGAGATACCCAAGGCCGGTAAACCGGACGGTAAATAAAACGAACACTTGGCCAGAAAAAAACATTTACTACAATTCGGTTAGTTTCAAAAAAAACAGCACTCGGACCTCTATCCAAACCGTTGCTGTTATTTTCATCCATAAGTTCATCACCTTCGTCCGATGCTTCTACAATTATTTGTTCGCCATAAATATCTTCGTCGCCAATTATTTGCAAAACAGCGGTTGTATCGCCGGTTTTTTCTAATTCTATCACGGCTATATCCTGATTTTCAGTTTCGGAAACAGCTATCTGCAACACAAAAGCATGAATATCCTTATCAGATTTATCAATTACTTTTATATAATCGATTTCGCCATCCCCGTTAAGGTCCAGATTATTTACATTTTTATCCTCCGAGTTAATCAGTTTCTCAAATTCTTCCGGAGAGGCTGCCTGTTTAAACATTTCCAAAGCACCCTGTAAACTGAAATTATCTCCGGGCATGCCGGTAGAATCCTGCTGGGCAGAAGCACTAAAAGAAAGTGCAGTAATACAGTAAATGCCGAACAATAGTTGTTTTAAAATTTTCATAAAAATAAATTTAGTAAGCGTTTGACTTTATCAACCGGAAAAGGTTTAGTGAATTAAACATTTATTTTAAAAATCTATTATTCCATTATTTTTATTTTGCAACAATGTTGCAGCAATTATATACCTTTGGTTGGTGATAGCAAAAAACAAGATAAGGGTTAAAAAAATAAAAGCGGCATTTTTTATGCTGATATTATTTGCTCTAATACTAATTCAGGTATCACATATTCATTTATCAGGTTTAGCATTAACTGATAAAAAAAAAGCAGCAGGTTTTTCTGCACACACTAAACTTGCATCAGGCAACAGTTGCTTTATTTGCGATTATCAACTTGCAAAAGATGCAGACAACAGTCATGCAACATATCTCATCAATCGTCCTGCTGCATTGCACATTACGGCTGCAACATCTTATACATTTACTTCTCAACTTATATCCCCGGTTTTTGAAACCCGGGGACCTCCTTCAATCTAATTGCTTTCCGCAATATTGTAAATAACCACTATTGGCTAAATACGCATTTATTTAATGTAATAAACTTATTATTACTTCAACAGGCACCAGCAACTTTGCTAATTTGAAAAACAACAAACTTAGAATGAAAAAAACTCTTCTTCTGCTCATCAGCAGTGTTATTATAGCAGGCATTTCTGATGCAAAAAACTACTCCCCTGAAACCACTTTCAACAAAACTATAAATACACTAAAAGGCTCTTTCACTGGTAAAATAACCGATATTAAAACAGGGAAAGCTATTGCCGGAGCAAGTGTTTATATAACAGATATTAAAACCGGAACAGCATCTGATAATAATGGCAATTTTATAATCATAAATGTGCCGGAGGGAAAGCATTTAATAGAAATTTCACATATTGGTTACACTACCCTTGTAGAAAACCTTTTGATTAGTGGCGATACCAAAAAAGATTTTTCATTAACCGAATCAGTTGTAGAAAACAATGCAGTAATAGTAACCGGAGTTAGCGGTGCCACACAATTAAAGAAAGTACCTTTTGCAGTCTCCGTTATACGTAAACAGGATTTTTTTCAAAATACCTCTTCCAATATTATTGAATCGCTTACCAAAATTGGCGGTGTATCTACTCTGTCAACCGGGCCGGCTATTTCAAAACCCGTTATAAGAGGATTGGGTTATAACAGGGTACTGACTATTAATGATGGGGTGCGGCAGGAGGGGCAACAATGGGGTGATGAACATGGCATTGAAGTGGATGAGGCCAGCGTAAATAAAATTGAATTATTAAAAGGCCCTGCTTCCATCATTTATGGGAGCGATGCTATGGCCGGTGTGGTAAATATTATTAGCAATGTGCCGGTACAGAACAATACCATCAAAGCAAATATTTCCAGCAATTTCCAAAGTAATAACAAATTAAGAACCATCAATGCAAATATTGGAGGAAATAAAAATGGATTCAATTGGAATATATACTCATCTAACAAAGCTGCCGCAGATTACAAAAATAAATATGATGGCAGTGTTTATAATTCAAAATTTAATGAAAAAAATACTGGCGGTTACGCCGGGTATAATGGCAATTGGGGTTACAGTCATTTACTGGTAAGCCATTTTAATTTAAAGGCCGGTTTAATTGAAGGGGAAAGAGATGCCAACGGATATTTTATTAAACCCATTGCCGGAGGCGGAACTGCAAGAGCAACTAATGCTGATTTTAAAAGCACTACACCACAGATCCCTTACCAGCATATCATGCATTTTAAAATTGCATCAGACAATAGTATAAAAATTAAAAATAACCGTTTGGCTTTTAACATTGGCTTTCAGCAAAACCAAAGAGAAGAGTTTGGTAATGTTGATGACCTGAATGAAAGAGCTTTGTTTTTTGATTTAAAAACCATTACTTATAGCGCTCAATTTCTTTTTGCAGAAAAGAAAGGTTGGAAAACATCAATTGGTATTAACGGTATGCAACAAAATAATAACAATAAAGGAGTGGAGCAATTGATACCAGATTACAAACTATTTGATTTGGGTACTTATGTTTATGCACAAAAAGTAATTAACAAAACTACCATTAGCGGTGGTGTTAGATACGATAACAGAAATTTAGAAACTAAAAATTTGTTAGATGGTGGAAGTATAAAAGCTGCAGCATTTAAAAAGTCTTTCTCAAATTTATCAGGTAGTATTGGCCTGGCATCGCAACTAACAGATAAATTAAATTTAAAGTTCAATGCTGCAAGAGGTTTCAGGGCCCCCAGCATTCCAGAATTGGCGAGCAATGGTGCACATGAAGGTACTATTCGTTATGAATATGGTGACGTTAATTTAAAAAGCGAAACCAGTTTGCAATTTGATGGTGGATTGGAATACAATGCAGAACATATTTCCTTTGGTGTAACTGCATTTGTAAATAGTTTTACTAATTTTATTTTTTACAATAAGATTACTGCAGCAGCTGGTGGCGACAGCCTGGTAAATGTTAACGGCGATCTGCTAACTGCTTTTAAATTCAGCCAACGCAAAGCTTCATTAGCAGGCTTTGAAGCAACGGTTGATATTCATCCGCATCCATTAGATTGGTTGCACATTCAAAATACATTTTCTTTAGTAAGTGGTAAATTAAAAGAGGCCATTGAAGGCAGTAAGAATTTGCCTTTTATTCCTGCACCTAAATTAGTAACTGAATTCAGGGGAGATTTTAAAAGCTTTAACACTGTTGTTAAAAATTTTTATGCTAAAATTGAATTGGATAATACCTTTACGCAGCATAATATTTTTACTGCGTATAATACAGAGACAAAAACATCCGGCTATACTTTATTGAATGTAGGCATTGGTGCAGATTTTTTTAATAAGAACAAAAAACAATTATTCAGTTTAAACTTTAGCGCTATCAATATAACAGATGTGGCTTATCAAAATCATTTAAGCCGTTTAAAATATGCGGCAGAAAATTTAGCTACCGGTAGAAATGGCGTTTTTAATATGGGAAGAAATTTTAGTGTCAAATTAAATATACCGCTAAGCTTTACACTTTAATTGCCGGCCGATTATGCAGATGGCGCAGAAAAAATAAGCTAATGAGTTTACTTCTTTCTGGCTTATTTTTTTCTTTTAAACCACAATAAAAAACCGGTAATGCTTAATAGTGCAGAAGACAAACCAAAAAAGCCATAAATAATTTTAATACCAGTACCCCCATATTTACCCATATGCAATTGTGAGTTAATGATATCATACCTGTCGTTTGCTGATATCTCATTGATGAATCTTGTATTTACAACAGCACCACTGCTATCTAAGGCAATCACATCAGCAAACTTTTTGGAGTGGATATATGCATTAGTTTTATTACTGCCGTAAATAGCAGTTTTCCCTTTTTTATTCTGAGCAAAATAAATTACATACCCTGTAAAATCAGGATGAAGTTCTTGCAAATTGATATAGGCCGAATCGAAATTAAAAAATAAATCAGGTGAAGGTTTGATTGTCTTCGCCCAACCTGAACTCCGATAAAATTCTTTTTTAAAAACATAGCGTTGCATCCAAAACCCTGTAATACAAATCATTAAATTAAACAGTAAGGCCCAGGTGCCAATTATCTGATGCAGGCTATTTTTTTTAAATACCGATCTGCTAAAAAGTAAAACAGCAATAATATTATTCCTGTACAAAATAATTCCCGTTACAATACTTAATAGAAAAATGATAGCCAAAAACCCCAGAAACCATTCCCCTTTTTTTCCAGCATTAAAAGAATTGTGAAATGATGAAAGCCAGCCCATAAAATTATGCTGCATATCTTCGCTACCCCCTCTGCTTTTTAAAATAGTTCCTGTTTGGGGATGAAGAAAGAGTTGCAAGGCCTTTGTACCTTGTTGATATGAAGAATCGAACACAATAAAAGAAAATACCTGAGCTTGGCTTTCAGGTATATTACAACTGCTGATAAAAGCATGAGGATATTTTTTTTTAATGATTTTATAACAACTATCAACAGTTGTTGTTTTTTGAATAATATTTGTTGACTTAATCAAAGGCTTTTGAAAAAAATCAATTTCATCATAGAATAACAATATTGTTCCAGACAATGATAAAGCCAGAATAAAAATTCCGGCAACTAATCCCGTAATAGAATGAAAGGTAATTAGGGGTTGTTTTTTCATTAACTGTTATTTAACCACTGGTAACGTATCTTGCAATAATACTATTAAAATGTACAAACACTCAGCTTCTGTCTTTGTTTTATTTTTCTGTTTACACAATAGCAAGCTTTTTGCCCAAAACTTTGATATCAACCTGTTGAAACCAATTAATGCAAACGAAACACAATTTAAAAATAACTATCTGGAGTTAAATGCCTCATCAGTTTCAGTTTTAAGTGTTGGTATACCCGCAGGTATTGCCATTACAGGTTTTATAAAACATGATAAGCAATTGCAACGGGATGCTTTATATATGGGAGGTGCATTTATAATTAATGGTATTGTAACTGTATCAATAAAAAAAATAATAGACCGGCAGCGTCCGTTTGAAACCTGGCCCTTTATAATAAAACGGGATGATGAAAGCGGGGGTTTGTCATTCCCTTCAGGTCATACATCAGCAGCATTTTGTACAGCTACCTCAGTGGCTTTAAGATACCGTAAATGGTATTTTATAGTACCCTCATATGTATTTGCATCCAGTGTGGCATGGGCACGAATGTACCAGGGTGTACATTACCCCAGTGATGTATTTGCCGGAGCAATTGTTGGTGCAGGCAGTGCGTGGCTGGGGTGGAAAGTGCAAAAATGGATGCAAGGCAAACATCACGCTGCAACTAAAACAAATCCTTTTTAATAAAAGTTTTCTGTTGTAATTTTATTCTATGTTAGAAATCAACATTAACACCCCTGCTTTATTATTTCCGGCAATTACATTGTTAATGCTGGCTTATACCAATCGATTTTTATCTCTTGCCTCTTTAGTAAGAAAACTGCATGACGAATATCAACGGGGCGAAAAAGAAAAAAATATTTTAAACCAGATAAAAAATATACGAAGTCGCCTAAATCTCATACGGTATATGCAGGGGTTTGGTATTATGAGTTTTTTATGCTGTGTTTTGTGTATGTATACTATTTTCAGAGGTTGGATGCAAATAGCGCACCTGATATTTGCCGCTAGTCTTATCTTTTTATTAGCTTCTATAATTCTTTCATTATTGGAAATAAATAAAAGCACCAAAGCTATTGAACTGGAGCTAAGTGATATAGAAGAATTAAATAAAGGAAATATTTTCAGTGATATTTTTAATAACCCTCAAAATTAATAATCAAATTCCGTAGGCTTTTGTTTTTCATATTCCTTATCATACCTTACAAAAAAACGGATATATAAAACCCTGCTTACCCTCATTAGCCAGGGTTGTAAAATAAC
>JAYUTC010000046.1:0-2369 GCA_043755395.1 Ferruginibacter sp. | reverse complement strand
AGGAATGGTAAAACCCGGCAGCGGCTAACAACCCTGTAGGCGGATGGGAAAAGGTATAAAAAAATCGACTTAATATTTAAAAATAAAACTATTGTTGGTTATGAAACAATTCTCCTCACTTCTTCTGGCAGCTTCAGTATTTTTATTTTCCTGTAATAATAATACAGAAAGCACCATTGCAAATAAAATCAGTAAAATGAGTATTACAGAAAAACCTTTTGGCACTTTTAACAATGAAGCGGTTACAGAATATACTATAACCAATGCCAATGGTATGCAGGTAAGTATTTTAAATTACGGCGGTACCGTTACAAAAATTATTACAAAAGATAAAGAGGGAAAAGATGGCGATGTAATTTTAGGGTATGATTCTTTAGCGGGTTATTTACAAAAAGGTAATCCTTATTTTGGATGTTTAGTTGGCCGATATGGCAATCGTATTGCAAAAGGTAAATTTACATTAGAGGGAACCACTTATACATTAGCTGCCAATAATAACGGGCAATCTCTGCATGGGGGTTTAATAGGTTATGATAAAGTAATGTGGAAAGCTGAAAAACAAACTGGCGACAGCAGTTTAAAATTATCATATTTAAGTAAAGATGGTGAAGAAGGTTATCCGGGTAATTTAACTATTGAAGTAATTTATACAGTAACAGCCGATAATGCATTGAAAATAGATTACAAAGCAACAACGGATAAAGCCACACCAATTAATTTAACCAATCACTGTTATTTTAACTTATCATCAGGTAAAGATTCTACCATCTTAGATCATGAATTAATGCTAACCGCAAATAAATTTACTGAAGTTGATTCCGTTTTAATTCCAACAGGTAAATTACCGGATGTAATAAATACACCTATGGATTTTACAGCATCAAAAAAAATTGGTAAAGATATTAATTCAGTAAAAGGCGGTTACGATCACAACTGGGTATTGAATAAAACAGGCAATTCATTAGAGATGATTGCTACTTTATATCATAGGGGCAGTGGTAGGTTTATGGAAGTGTTTACCACCGAACCAGGTGTGCAATTTTATAGCGGTAATTTTTTAGATGGTACATTAACCAATACTAAAAACAAACAGAAATATGTATTACATGCAGGGTTATGTTTAGAAACACAACATTTCCCCGACGGACCCAACCAACCTGCTTTTCCCAATACTATTTTAAAACCGGGAGAAAAATATACCCATACATCTTTGTATAAATTTTCAGTAAAATAATATAGTAATGAAAAGCAGTATCAATATTAAAGGATTAGAAGTTTGGTTTGTTACCGGCAGCCAGAATTTATATGGCGAAGAAACTTTAAAGCAAGTAGCCAACCATTCTGGCCTTGTTGTAAAAGCATTTAATAATGAAGAAACAATACCGGTAAAAGTTGTTTTTAAGCCCGTTTTAAAATCCACCGAAGAGATTTACAATTTAGTAATTGATGCCAATACTTCTAAAAATTGTATTGGCATCATTACCTGGATGCACACTTTTTCTCCTGCTAAAATGTGGATTAGCGGGTTAAAAATATTACAAAAACCATTATTGCATTTGCATACCCAGTTTAACCGTGATATACCATGGAGTGAAATTGATATGGATTTTATGAATCTTAATCAATCGGCTCATGGCGACCGTGAGTTTGGATTTATGATGAGCAGGATGCGGATGGAAAGAAAAGTGGTGGTAGGGCATTGGCAGGATAAAAATGTAATTAGCCAGATTTCAGTATGGACAAGATCTGCATTAGGCTGGAACGATTGGCAGGGTGCAAAATTAGTTCGTTTTGGTGATAACATGCGCTATGTTGCAGTAACAGATGGTGATAAAGTAGCAGCCGAATTAAAATTTGGTTACAGTGTAAATACCTATGGCATTGGAGATTTGGCAGGAGTAATCAACGCTGTAAAAGAAACCGCTATTACAAGATTGTGTGACGAATATGCTGAATTGTATAAAATAATGCCCTCATTAAAAAAGGGAAATGGTCAACACCAAAGTTTACGGGATGCTGCACAAATTGAAATTGGCATCCGTAAATTTTTAGAAGAAGGTAATTACAAAGGGTTTACAGATACATTTGAAGATTTGCATGGGTTAAAACAATTACCCGGTATTGCAGCACAAAGATTAATGGCTGATGGTTATGGATTTGCAGGCGAAGGTGACTGGAAAACTGTTGCTTTAGTACGAGCCATGAAAGTAATGGGGGCAGGGTTACCCGGTGGTAATTCTTTTATGGAAGATTATACCTATCATTTTGAGCCTGGAAATGAAATGGTATTAGGCAGTCACATGCTTGAAATTTGTTCTAGTATTGCTACTGCAAAACCAAGTTGTCAGATTCATCCTTTAGGAATTGGC
>JAYUTC010000045.1:0-2370 GCA_043755395.1 Ferruginibacter sp. | reverse complement strand
ACGAACTTCAAAATTCAAAATTCAATATTCCTTGTTCTATTTTAAAAGATAAATATTATAAAAATGGCAACAGTAGTAAAAGAAAACATTGGTTTATTGCATGAAAAATTAATAGTTAAAGTAAGTAAGGAAGACTATTTTCCTGCATTTGACAAAAAATTAAAAGAATACAGTAAAACAGCAAATATTCCGGGGTTTAGAAAAGGGATGGTACCTGCAGGTATGATAAAGAAAATGTACGGAAGTTCAATTTTTACAGATGAAGTAATAAAGACTGTGGAAAAGGAGTTATACAATTACCTGAATACAGAAAAGCCTGAGATTTTTGCCCAACCACTTCCGTTAACTAATGATGTTGCCAGTATGGATATTAATAATCCTACGGATTATGAGTTTGGTTTTGAAATGGGTATGAAACCAAATTATAGCATGGCTGAAATAAGTAAGGCAAAGGTTACTTTGCATAAAGTAACAGCTACCGATACGATGGTTGATGAAGAAATTAACCGTATGCAAATCAAAGGCGGTAAAATGACCGAACCAGAAACTGTAAATAATGAAGAAAATGTAGTAAACGTTCTTTTTAAAGAAAGTGACAAAGAAGGTAGTGCAGTTGAATCAGGTGTATCAAAAGAAAACTCTGTTATACTTAAATATTTAACTGCCGGTACCAAAAAAAAAATGATGGGTAAAAAAATTGGCGATACTGTTACCGTACAGTTAAGCAAAGCTTTTGACGAGGATAAACTGGCTATGATTTTACAAGACCTTGGTTTTGAAAAAGATGATAAGGATGCCGCTAAAAAATATTTTAATTTGGAAATAGTTAAAATTGGTTTGGTAGAAAAACGGGAGATGAGTGAAGAATTTTTTAAAGAAATTTATCCGGCTAAGGAAATTAAAAATGAAGAAGAATTACGTGCTGCCATTAAAGAAGAGATAGCTCAATATTGGGATGCACAAAGCCGCAATCAGTTGCAGGATCAATTGTACCACTATCTTATTGATGAAACTAAAATGGAATTTCCAGCCGACTTTTTAAAACGCTGGTTGCAAACCGGTGGCGAAAAACCTAAAACTGCAGAAGAAGCCGAAGCAGAATTTCCAGGCTTTAGCAATCAGCTAAAATGGACATTAATAAGCGATAAGCTAATTCAGGAAAATAAGCTGCAGGTATCAAATGAAGAGTTGAGAGACAGTATGAAAGCAGAAATAATGCGTTACTTTGGAACTATGAGCATGGGAGATGATACCAGTTGGATTGAAAGTTATATCGACAGGATGATGAAAGATGAAAAGCAGGTTGATAGCAGTTACAGACGTTTAGTTACTGATAAATTATTTAATTGGATAGAAAGCCAGGTTACATCCAAAGAGAAAGAAGTAACTAGTGAAGAGTTGAATGGGATGATGCACAATCATCAACATTAAAAACAGATAATTATTACTATAAAAAATCCCCTGATTATTCATGGGATTTTTGTTTTACAACTTTATCTCTTCGTCACTGTCATCATAAAAATGAAATTCGGTAAGATGATAATTGTTATTTGCTTTAAGTTTAATTCTTTGTTTGAATTTTCGTTTCCATTTACCCAGTTTGGAAGTAAAAATGCCTTTTGTAAGATAGGCGTATAAGATAGGATGCACTTCTACCGTTAAACCCTTATGCTTTTGCATAATTAAGTAGCTCAGATTTTTTTCTATTTCATCTTCTAATATTAATGTGGAAGAAATTTTACCACTGCCATCACAACTTGGGCAAATTTCAGTAGTATTAATTGTCATTTCGGGTTTCATGCGTTGGCGGGTAATCTGCATTAATCCGAATTTACTTATTTGCAAAACAGCATGTTTAGCCCTGTCGCTACGCATATTCTGTTCCATAGCATCTGCAAGTTTTTTCTTATTCTCCATCAACTTCATATCAATAAAGTCAACAACAATAATGCCGCCCAAATCTCTCAGTCGCAGTTGTCTGGCTATTTCTTCAGCTGCTTCAAGATTAGTTTCCAATGCGTTTTGTTCCTGATTATTACTTACGCTTTTATAACCACTGTTTACATCAATTACATGCAATGCTTCAGTATGTTCAACAATTAAATAGGCGCCGCTGGGCATATTTACCGTTTTTCCAAAGGCAGCTTTTACCTGTTTTGTAATACCAAAACTGTCAAATATGGGCGAACCATTATTATAGTAGGATACAATATCAGCTTTATTGGGAGCAATACGCTGAATGTAAGTTTTTGTATCGTTATATATATTTTTATCGTTAACTACTATCTTGTTAAAATCTTCGTTTAATAAATCTCTTAAAATGCTGGTGGTTTTACCAAGTTCATTTAATATTCTTGTAGGAGGCGTTGC
>JAYUTC010000044.1:0-5980 GCA_043755395.1 Ferruginibacter sp. | reverse complement strand
TTAAATTACTTTGTCTGGATCCACCCAAGGCACCGGAAGAACTGGCTCCAATATCTTTAAAAGATCTTAATGAATTAAAACGAACACTAAATTTATTTTTTTCACTAATGTTCCAATCGATTTTTGCTAAAATTTTATAACTCTTAGTAATAAAATTATAACCCTCATATTCTCCTGGATCATAACCTAAATTAGATTTTACGTAAGTAGATAAGGCATCCAGATCTGTTTTTTTAACCCTTGAAACATTGGATTGTCCTGTATTTGAACCATTATCAGATGAAAATGCTGTTCCCGGATCAGATCTTTTTTCATTTTCGTAGTTTGCAAAAAAGAATAATTTATTTTTAATGATGGGGCCACCCACTGTAAAACCAAATTGTTTTACATCAAAGTTGGCAATTGTAACCGGTGTTTTACCATCTGGTCCGGCTTTGGTACCTACTAATCCCTGATTACGTTTATTATAAAAACCTGATCCATGAAAAGTGTTGGTACCGCTACGTGTTACAGCATTAATACTTGCACCGGTAAAACCTGCGTCTTTTACACTATAGGGAGAAACGTTTACCTGTATTTCTTCAATAGCATCTATTGATATAGGAGATGCAGAGGTTTGACTGCCTGGCAATGCCTGTAAACCAAATGAGTTGTTGAAGATTGATCCATCAACAGTAAGATTAATAAAGCGATTATCCTGGCCGGCAAATGATGTACCACTTGACTGAGGTGTTAATTTGGTAAGATCAGTTATGCTTCTGGAAAGGGTGGGTAAAGCTGCAATCAACCTTCTGTTGATATTGGTTGAAGTACCTTTTCTATCCTTAGAAATCAATGCGCCTTTTCTTGCAGCAGTACCGGTTACTACAACTTCTTTTAAAGCTGCATTTGCATCTATAAGAACAACATTTATTTTTGATGCTTCGCCTAACTGAACATAAACTTCGTTAATTATTTCCTGTTTGAAGCCCACATAGCTAATGGTTACTCTATAGGGCCCGCCAATACGTAAACTTGGGATATTATATACTCCATTTTTACCAGAGGAAGCTCTGTATACAGAGCCTGAAGGTTCGTGAAATACTTCAATAGTTGCACCTGTTAAATCAGCACCTTTAGCATCTTTTACATTACCGCTTATGCTACCCGTTGTAATTTGTGCTGATAAAGCAAAAGGGAAAATTATTAGTACAGTTAATAAACGTACAATTTTTTTTATTCTCATAATAGTTTGTTTTTACGATGGCAAAGAAACTAAATAATTGGCAATTTTCAGCCAACTTTTATTAACAAATTGAAAGGCAACAATTAGATAACAACTGCTGCATGCATAGGTAATGCTCTTTTAATGAATTGACCTGTAGTTTAAACAAAGCAATTAAATTAAACACAGTAGGTATTTATGCAATATGTAAATTTTTTATTTATCCCTCAAATTTAAAAAAGGCCCAACTGATTTGTATTTTGCAATGAATTAAGTAAATATTCCCGATTTCAAAAAATACTGAAAACCATTGAAATACAAACCTTGTTACCTTTGCCTTACAAATAAGAAATATGTTAGACAGTATTGAAAGTGCTATTGAAGAAATAAAAAAGGGTAAATTAATAATAGTGGTTGATGATGAGGATAGAGAGAATGAAGGTGATTTTATAGGTGCCGCTGAATGTGTAACCCCGGAGATCATAAACTTTATGAGTACACATGGCAGGGGACTAATATGTGCGCCTTTGGTAGAAGAAAGATGCAATGAATTACAATTACCCCCAATGGTGGTAGATAATACCTCTCTTCATGAAACAGCTTTTACTGTTAGTGTAGATTTATTGGGTGAGGGATGTACAACAGGTATTTCGGCACATGACAGGGCAAAAACTGTAAAAGCATTAGTAAATGCTACTACAAAAGCAGAAGATTTGGGAAGACCTGGGCATATTTTTCCCTTACGGGCAAAAAAAGGAGGTGTACTCCGCCGTGCAGGTCATACCGAAGCAACTATTGATATGGCCCAGTTAGCAGGGTTTTATCCTGCAGGTGTTTTGGTTGAAATCATGAATGAAGATGGCTCTATGGCAAGGCTTCCACAACTAAAAGAAATTGCCAAAAAATTTGGCATGAAATTAATTTCTATTAAGGATTTAATTGAATACAGGTTAAAAACAGAATCACTTATAGAGGAAGAGGTGAAAGTTCAATTACCCACAAAATATGGTGCATTTGAATTGGTTGCATTTAAACAATTGAATACCGGCGAAATTCATATGGCTTTAAAAAAAGGCGATTGGAAAAAAGATGAACCCATTTTGGTAAGGGTACACAGCAGTTGTATGACCGGGGATATTTTAGGATCATTAAGATGTGATTGCGGGGACCAGTTGCATCATGCCATGAAAATGATTGAACAGGAAGGCAAGGGTTTAATTTTATACATGAATCAGGAGGGTAGGGGAATTGGGTTATTAAATAAATTAAAGGCCTATAAACTTCAGGAACAAGGCAGGGACACTGTAGAGGCTAATTTGGAACTGGGTTTTGGAATGGATGAAAGAGATTATGGAGTTGGTGCACAAATTTTGCGTCATTTGGGTGTAAGTAAAATGAAACTGATGAGTAACAACCCACGTAAACGTGCCGGGCTTTTAGGTTATGGCTTAGAGGTAGTGGATAATATTGCTATTGAAATAAAATCAAATCCTCACAACGAAAAGTATTTACAAACAAAAAAAGATAAACTTGGCCACAATATTTTAAATGGCTAATTAGTTTTTGATATTTTTTTAGTTTTATTTCTTTCCTCCTTACGGCGTATTCTTTCCTGCCTGCTAAGTTTATCAAAATCTTTACGATATGATATTTTTACACCCGACTTGTTTCTTTGAGCACCTGTTAAATCAGTAGTTACAATACTGCTTCGGTTAAATCCAACTGCTCTCCATCTGCCATCTTTGGTAAGTAAATATTCAATGGTTAAATCTGGTGTTATTAAACTTTTATTGTTTAATTGAGCATAAGGATTATTAATATCTATATTTCCTCCAATAACAAATACTAGTCTGTTATTTAACAAAAACTGGAATCCGGTTTTTACATTTGTTTGTAAATATGCCGCTGTACTTTGTAAATCGAAACTGGAATTAATATCAAGATAAGTTGAAACAATTCCTTTTGTAGCTCTTTCTAATCCTTTATTAAATATTCCGGTAAGCCATCCACTAACTACACCTCCAATTGTATTGGCAGCCAGGGTAAATGGTGTGCCAGATAAAATATTTTGATCACCGGAAAAAGAAATAAATGAATTGATAAGCAGCAAGCTGGCTACCTGTTTATTCATTTCGCTTGAATCTTTCCTGAAATCTTCTAATTTCTTTTCTGCAAAATAATCCCCCCGTAATGGATTTTGTTCAGGTAAAACAAATCTAAATTTAATATCTGGTTTATTTAAAATTCCTGAAAGTGCTGCAATAATTTTAAGATCTCCTTTTTGTTTAAAGTTGTTTGATGAAGTTATACTGCTTAAATCAATGTTTTTTGCTAAATATTCTGCTTCAATATTTATATTGGCTAGATATGGGTCACCATTCCATGTTATGGAACCATTGTTTAATGTAAATGGTTTTTTTAAAAAAGTTTGAAAATTAAATGTGTAATCTCCTTTTGTAATATCATATTTCCCCCTCATTGTAATGGCTTCGTTAGTGCCTACATGTATTTTTAAATTACCATTTCCCTGTCCTTTAATAATATCCCCAGTGGCTTCATCAAGTATTACATCTATCTTACATGAAGGGTTAGCCTTAAAATCCATGTCTACCACAATATTTGTTCCCTTTTTAATTTTTGAATCCTCCATCTTAGTACCAAACTGTATAAAATCAATATAGTCAATAACTCCAACTTCTCTGCTGCTACCTGTGGGTAAATATATATGACTGCTATCCAAAACTGATGGTTCACCTTTAATTTTCATTTTCAATTCACTTATGTCACCATCAATAGTCATTAAAGCATTCCCAATTACTTTTCCATAAAATTGGTTGTTGTCTTTTTGTGTTGTATTCAGCAATAACATCTTTCCTGTTTCAATTCGAAGATTTTCAAAATTAAAATCCTGAAACATTTTATGATGAATTTTGCCACTTGCTGTACCGGTATTATTAAGGGTGTCTTTTAATTGTATTAATCCAAAGTCAATTTCATCTGGATTGAATATGATAGTTTCATTAGTAAATTTATACCTGCATTGTGTATAATTAACTTTTAAAGAGCCATCAGTTACCGTTACACTTCCTGTTAAAAACTGATGCTTTGGATTGCCATTTATTTTTAAATTACTTATTGCATCTCCCTGCATATTACTAAAAATATTCCCCAGGTAATTATCAAGCAAACTGATATCAAAGCGCTCCGACAGAAAATCTATATTTATCGGGTTATCTGTAGAATCTTTATAATCATAAGAGCCATCAATATTGAATTTGAAATATTTATTATCAGTGCCGGCATTAAATTTAATTAAACCTGTTGTTGAATTTACATCTCCCTTTAAAATTGTGGTACCAATTTTTTTATCATCTAAACTAAAATTTTCTGCAATTGCATCAAATTCAACTATTTGTTTTCCAAAAGGATCTCTTAAAGTAACAGTACCTGTTAAAATTCCTTCCAGTCTTGGTTGTTTTAAAAAGAAAGGAGTAAAATCATCAATGTTAACTCTATTAATTTTTGCAATTATATTGGTTTTATCGGTTACATCATCCATTTCTGTTGAAAAAGTAATGGCTTGGTTACCCTGTACAAACTTTACTTCACTGGCATCAATCAATGATTTTCGAATAATTAGCTCACCGTCTTTTTCAAGCTCCCATTTTTTGTCATTTATAATGAATGAAGATGGGGAGAAGTGAATTTTTACACCATCATTTAAAGTTTGAACAGTTGCATTTAATTCTGCTTCGCTTAAAGTTTTGCTGGCGCTTGTTTTTAACTCAATGGCCGAAATATCGTTGTGAGATATTATTGACAAATCAGTTCCAGGAAAATGAAGGCTGTCGTTAAGAACAATATCACCGGCTGTTATTTTTGTAAAAAGGGTATCAAAATTTCCTTTGCTCACCAGATTAACCATATTGAATATTTTGTTGTCATATTCAAATTCGGGAATACTCGCAGTAACATTCAGTTCATTTTCTGTCAACTTTATATCACCGCTAAACGTTGAATTGTTAAAACCTTTTAATTTTTTATCCATTAATTGCATATATTCATCTACTTCTCTGGTTTTAATGAAAAAAGAAAAATCCTGATCTGTTACTTTGCTATTTGGTTTAGTAATATAGGAGGGATAATAACGGCTTAAGAAAACCTCAAATGCATCAGGTAGTTCCAGAATTTTAAAATTACCGGTAACATTGCCTTCTATTTCGTTGGATTGTACAGATAAATGTTTAGTGTTTTCAGAAATATATGCTTTTAAAAGTATAGAATCGAATGACAGTTTATTATTGGTATGGTGTAAAGTTGCGTTAAATACTTTTGCATTTCCTGAAAAATTGTCAATATTGTTCCCGGAAAAATTTAATTTAAAATGGCCATTTAAAGCAAAATCTTCATTTGTGATATTTAGTTTTTGTAAATTTGATTTTATTAAAATTGCATCAAAATTAAATGCGGTTTCTTTGTCTGCAAGGTTTATAGAACCATCAAAATTTTCAATTTTGATATTTGGATCATCAACTTTTCCATGCCCCTTAAAAACATGGTCGATAAAATTTCCATCAAGCGTAATGTTTTTGTAATTATAGCCATTAATTTCCAATTGATGAATATTGCCATTAAAATTTGCCTTTAATTCTTTTAAAGTAAATCCACGACCATTTACATTGCCATCAATAGCAATATTGCCCAAAGTTTTGTTGTTAATAAATTTACCAAGGTTAAAGCCGGCAGAAGATATTTTACCTGAATAAGTGGCAGGTT
>JAYUTC010000043.1:0-2388 GCA_043755395.1 Ferruginibacter sp. | reverse complement strand
ACCAAACTGAACATAAACTGTCGCACCCTGAGTGGTTATACTGTTGGTTGCAGAATTTGCATTAGCCAGTGTTGAATTACCGAAAGCGGTATTACCGCTAATCAATACAGTATCTGCGCCGGAGGCAGTTGCCTGAAACTTAGTAACTATTGGATTAGGTACCGCTACCGTACCGTTTTTACCATTAAAAGTAAACCTGTCAACGTAAGTAAGAGTAGTTGATCTGTCCATATCTCCAACATAAAAAGATACGCCACTAACTGGCCTTGTAAAAGTAATTACAGTGGTAACAGTTGAGGTAAGTGTAGTCCAGTCCATCCATTCAACTAATGGGTTTCCCGCTGTGGTTCCCGGCAAAAACCAGTTTGAACCGCCAGTTGCCCCAACTATTGGACTGTTATTCTGAAAGGCATCGTTAGCAGCAGTAGTAGCTGCACTTACATTGCCTGCCGGGCTTGTATTTGTAATAACTACTGTGGCACCAATGCCTGAACCGCCAATATTGGTTACAGTTTTTAAATAAGTTGGCCCTACCCATGCAGTAGAACCCCAGTGTAAATTGTAAGTTTGCGCTTGTATTAAATTGGTAGAAAAGAAAGCTGCAAATACAAGCAGCGTTAGTGCGTAGATTTTGGTTTTCATTTTATTGAAGTTGATTTTTAACAGGAATATGATATGAATAAATATCAGTTTGATTTTTTGTGAAAATGGTTGCATGAGTGGGAATTAATTCCGTTGCTGGTTGCAATTTGAAGAATGACATTAATAAATGCCATAAAGGAGGTAATGTTATGGGGGATAACATAAATAATTAATTAAAAATGGTTTTTCGTAAAGTTTGAAACTTAAAATTATCAGGTTTCCTGCTTTGAAAAAGATAAGTGATAAAATTACTATCCTACTAAATTTTTCTCATGCCTGAACGTGAAAACTTAATAATAAGTGCAAATTATAGTATTTTTTTTTCGTTTTTTGTGATTTATATCACAAAAGAAAAATAGTTATTTTTATTTTGTGTGTTTATCAATTTATTGAATGACATTCCTCCCCATCAAATAAATCTTTGAAAATAAATTTTTTAATATATGGGTGAAATAGACATTTCTCCCCTATGATTTTAAACCTTACGCAGCGTAATAACCTAAGTTATGCTGTTTATTAATTTTGTTTTGTGACAAATGGCATAGTTTACAAACTTATTATTTCGATTTCGTTGTGGTTCATTTTTATTTTACCCTCAGTTTCCATTTTTTTTAAAAGCCTGGAAATTGTTTCTCTTGATGCACCAAGCCCTTTGGCAATTTCCTGATGGCTGATATGTAATTCTTTTTTCTTTGTTATCCTGGAAAGGGTGAAAAGAAAAAATTCAAGGCGGACGTCTAATTTTTTAAAAGCTAAATAGTCAATAATGTCTAAAAAGAAACTATAATACATTACTGAGGTTGCTAAAATATATTTATAAAAACTGTCAAATTTTTTTGCAAGGATATCTTTATCGTTAAAAGAGAGATTAAGGATAAGTGTATTTTCAAGCGCATAAAATGTTACAAGGCTTTTTTTAACAGTATCTGTGCTGTCATCTGATGCTGAAGCTGCAAAACTTTTTCCTTCTTCCAGATAGGCAACAACAAATTCTGCCTCTTCTGCATTTTCCCTGTAAACTTTTATACAACCTTTTAAAATAAAATAGGCATTTTTAAAAGGCTGCCCCATTTTTAAAATTATCTCGTCTTTTTTAAATTCTTTTAATATCCCTTTTTGGGCCAATTCAATTTGCAGTTCTTTTTCAAACTGGGGAAATGCATTGTCTAACAGCAGGCTTACCATATTAAACTTTATAACCGCAAACCTACGTTTTAAAAATTAGCCTGGATTTACTATCTGCTTTCTCTTACCAATAAAAACTTTTTTATTTGCTATATATTGTATTGCAATTCTTTCTTTGTAAAAACTTGCCTTCTACAGATAGAAAAAACCTTTTTAAACCTCAATGAAATATTATTATGTAAAATTCATCTTTTTATGTACAGTAGATATTTTGAAAGGCAATTTTACTGCCATTTATTTTTTTAGGATTTCTTCTGCATTATAGCAAGAAATATTAATGCAAATTGATTTAAGTTTGCAAAAAAATAAGATGAAAAAAATATTAAGTGCAGTTGTTATTACATTATGCTGCTTTGCTGCAACAGCCCAAACAGATTTAAAGAAAAAAATTGTAGACAGTACCTGTGCCTGCCTTACAGAAATACCCGATATTGATAAAAAAACGCCGGAAGAATTACAAATGGTAATGGGCCAATGCATGATGCAGAAGTCTTTAACGGATATAATGGCACTTGCCCAGGAACGCAATATTGAAATGACTGATATGGAAGGTATGCAAAA
>JAYUTC010000042.1:0-2389 GCA_043755395.1 Ferruginibacter sp. | reverse complement strand
ATTAATGATGCCCATAATTATGGGAGTATCAAATGCTAATAATTTACCCTTGCAGTTTAATGTAAACATTGGTGTAATTCAATTATTTTTGAGCTAAGTTACAATTACAATTAACAACGAACAAAGAAGCTATCTAAACTTCTGAACCTAAATATTTAAACTAAAAAAGTGACAACAAACCAACAATACGACATAGCAGTAAATTCCTGTAAGGAAATATTTCTTAAAAAAACAAAAGATTATGGTACTTCATGGCGGGTATACCGCATTATATCTGTTGCCGACCAGATTTATATTAAAGCAAAGAGAATTAAAACTATACAGGAAAAAGGTGAACAAAAAATTGGCGATGATATCATCAGTGAATTTAAAGGCATATTAAATTATGGTATTATTGGGTTAATACAAATGGATATAAAAGATAATGAACTGGAGGAATTGCCGGTAGAAACAGTTGAGCAGTTATACATCGAAAAGATTGCGATAGCAAAAAAACTAATGCTGGATAAAAACCACGATTACGGGGAAGCATGGCGGGAAATGAGCCAGGAAAGTTTTGTGGATTTAATATTGGCCAAAATATTAAGAATTAAACAGATTATTGCGAATGAAGGACAAACAATCATCAGCGAAGGTATTGATGCCAACTTTTACGACATTATTAATTACGCTGTGTTTGGATTGATATTGCTAGAAGAGCATGTTCATGGTTCATAATTATTAATTCATATTTAATTGTAATAAAGTTTAAGTTATTCAAACTTTAAGTTCTTTCCGGTAACTATGAATCATTGATTAAAATAATATAGATGAAAACAATTGTAATTATAGCCAGAGTTTTAGTAGGCACTCTTTTTATTTTCTCTGGTCTTGTAAAAGCCATTGATCCATTGGGCCTTGCCTATAAAATGCAGGAATTTTTTGAAGTATGGGCAGCAGATGGTTATTTTAAAAACCTTATGAACTGGCTGAACAATTATGCAGTTGGCTTCTCCCTTTTTATGATAACATTGGAAGTGGTATTAGGACTTTCCTTATTAATTGGCTGGCAAAAAAAACTCACCAGTTGGTTATTATTTTTACTAACATTATTTTTTACATTTTTAACTGCTTTTGTTTTATTTAGCGGCAAAATAAGAGCCTGCGGTTGTTTTGGCGATTGTATACCACTTACCCCAATACAAACTTTTACAAAAGATATTGTACTTACTATTCTTATCATAGTTATCCTGATCGGACAAAAATTTATACAGCCGCTTTTTAAAAAAATGGTTGGATCAATAGTTGTTTTGCTGGCATTAATTGCCGTGTTGTGGTTACAGTTTTATGTACTCAATCATTTACCCATTAAAGATTGCCTGCCTTACAAACCCGGTAATAATATTTTAGAGTTGCGTAAAATGCCCAAAGATGCTGTACAGGATAAATTCAGTTATAGTTTTGTGTACCAAAAAGCCGGGCAGAAAAAAGATTTTGATGTTGCCGCATTACCTGATAGCAGCTGGACATTTGTTGAACGTAAACAAACATTGATTGCAAAAGGGAAAAATAATGTGCCACTCATCAACGATTTTACTTTCACCAGCGAATTTGGCACCGATACAACAGAAGACATTCTGGATCAAAAAGGGGAATATTATCTGCTGTTTATAAAAGAGGTGCCAAAAACTAACAATACCATATGGATAAGCCAATTTAATGCATTATTTAAGGCAAAAAAAGCAGCAGGCATTCCTGTATTTGCGGTAACGTCAGCATCTATAAAAGACATACAGGCATTGCTAAAAAGTGATATTATAGTATTTACCTGCGATGGCATTGCTATTAAAACAGCAGCAAGAGTAAACCCAACATTATTTTTAATGAAAGGCCCGGTAATACAAAACAAATGGGCTGGTGCAGATATAAAAAATAGCAATGAGTAATGAGCAATGTTGCCCCGTTTCATTAATAATTAGTAATTATTAATTTTTAATTAATTGAAATATATTTTCAAAAAAACATTCTATTCCCTCCTCGTCCTCCTCGGTGTGGTAATCCTTGTATTCATCATGTTTCAGGGTTTTGGCGATCCTGCAAGAATGATTGTAGGCCAAAGTGGTGATAAAAAAACAATGGATAATATCCGTAAAGATCTCTATCTCGATCAACCTAAATGGAAACAACTGATTTTATACCTCAACGATGTATCACCGCTTTGTATACATACACAAACCGACATTGATAAAAAGGAACTGAAGGGTTTTTTTATTGGCGGACAAAATAAAATAGGAATAAAAGCACCTTACCTTCGCCGCAGTTATCAAACTAAAAAAGCTGTTGGGCAGTTGCTGATAGAAGCTTTACCCGGTACTTTGCTATTAGCATTTGCCGCTATGTTATTTGCCAC
>JAYUTC010000041.1:0-2392 GCA_043755395.1 Ferruginibacter sp. | reverse complement strand
TTATGAGTGAAATGAATTCATCAAATAAATACCTGCTGTCGTGCGGCCCGGGTGTAGCTTCGGGATGATATTGAACAGAAAAAGCGGGCTTATTTTTTAGACGGATACCTTCAATACTTTCGTCATTTAAATTTACATGCGTTATTTCTACATTGATATTTGCTCTTACTGCTTTAGGATCAACACCAAAACCATGATTTTGTGTTGTAATTTCACTTTTGCCGCTAATAATATTTTTTACAGGATGATTTAATCCGCGATGCCCATGATGCATTTTAAATGTAGGTATATCATTTGCCAAGGCAAGCAGCTGATGCCCCAGGCAAATGCCAAATAATGGTTTATTAGCAGCTAAAATTTGTTTTACAGTAGTAATAGCATATTCCATAGGTGCCGGGTCGCCTGGGCCATTGCTGATAAAATATCCATCGGGTTTAAATTCCTGCAAATTTTCAAAAGTAGTTTTTGCGGGATGTACTTTTACATAAGCACCTCTTTCTACCAAACAATTTAATATGTTTTTCTTTATCCCAAAATCCAATACTGCAATTCTAAGTTTGCTCTTTTCATCCCCTAAAAAATATTCTTTGCTGGTACTAACAACAGATGCCAGTTCCAGTCCATCCATAGAAGGCACTTTCTTTAGTTCTGCTGTTAATTTTTCTATATTCAATATCTCCGATGAAATAATGCAATTCATTGCACCCTGGGTGCGTATATGAGCTACTAAAGCCCTGGTATCAATTCCATCTATTGCAACTACCTGCTGTGAAACAAAATATTCCTGTAAAGATGCATCTGCCATAAAGCGGCTATACTTTTCCTCAAGGTTGCGGCCAATTACAGCTTTTACTTTTACTCCATCACTTTCCACATCTCCGGCTTTTACCCCATAATTGCCAATATGTACACTATTCATAATCAGCACCTGGCCATAATAACTTGGATCGGTAAATACTTCCTGATATCCCGTCATTCCGGTATTAAAGCATACTTCACCTGTGGCAGTACCTATTTTACCAAAGGCTTTGCCATAAAAAACATTTCCGTCTTCTAAAATTAAAACTGCAGGCTTTATGTTGGTGTTAGACATTGATTAAAAGTTTTGCAAAGAAACTAATTCAATTGCATAATAAACAAATAAAATTTTTCACATTATATATCAAATGGTTTAAAACTTTTTGACGAAAAAAAGCTCCGATAAAAATATCAGAGCTTTTATAAACAGTTAGTTTCAATTTATGCTTTTTCTTCTGTTGAATTATCTTCAGGTACAGCTTCTGTTATTAATTCAGTTGCTTCTGCAACAGGAGTTTCAGTTGCTTTCTTTTTAGCAGTTCCTGCTCTACGTGTTTTTTTAGCAGGTTCAGCAGCTGCTGCAATGCCTTTACCATAAATTTCGTTAAAGTCAACCAGTTCAATCATTGCTATTTCTGCATTATCACCAACCCTTGCACCCAATTTAATTATACGGGTGTAACCACCGGGGCGGCTTGCAACTTTTGGTGCAACAACGGTAAATAATTCTTTTACAGCATCTTTATCATTTAAGTAACTAAACACAATACGGTGATTGTGCATAATAGCCTCTTTACTTGCTGTATTTTTAGTTTTAGTAATCAATGGCTCAATGTAAACCCGTAAAGCTTTTGCTTTAGCCAAAGTAGTTGTAATTCTTTTGTTTGTAATTAACTGACAACCCAAATTCATCAATAATGCCTTTCTGTGTGAAGCAGTTCTGCTTAGGTTGTTGTTTTTATTTCCGTGACGCATGACATTTTAATTTTAAATTCCCTCACACCGTGTCAGGATTTGTGAGGTACTTGTTATTGAAAAATTGCCAATTGCAAATTGCAAATTGTCAATTGTTTACTTACTCATCATCCAATTTTAACTTGCTTAAATCCATTCCAAAACTCAAGCCTCTTTCATGCAATACCTGTTCAATTTCACTTAAAGATTTTTGACCAAAGTTTCTAAACTTCATCAGGTCTTCCTGCTCATACTGTACCAGTTCGCTTAAAGAATTGATTTTTGCAGCTTTTAAACAGTTAAAGGCACGTACAGAAAGATCAAGATCTTCCAACGGAGTCTTCAACATTTTACGTAACTGTAAAGTATGTTCATCCACTAAATCTTCTTTCCTGTCTTCTTTAGTATCAAACGTAATATTTTCATCAGTAATAATCATCAGGTGCTGTATTAAAATACGGCTGGCCTGTTTTACGGCTTCTTCAGGATGAATAGTTCCATCAGTTACCACTTCCATAATCAACTTTTCAAAATCGGTACGTTGCTCAACACGGGTATTTTCAATTGTGTATTTTACATTCTTGATTGGAGTGTAAATAGCATCAAGAGCAATATAACCAAAATGAGAACTTTTTTCTTT
>JAYUTC010000040.1:0-2397 GCA_043755395.1 Ferruginibacter sp. | reverse complement strand
CCAATTTTAAGGTTCTGTAATTTTTGTCTGCTGATTGCAATAAATATATTATTCCATTATCCATTAACTTTACGCTATGATCTTTTCTTCTTCACTTTTAGAAAATGCAGTTAATGAATTTGCCAAACTCCCTGGTATTGGTAAAAAAACAGCCCTTCGATTAGTATTACATCTTATTAAGCAGGATTTACCCGATGTAAATAATTTTAGTACTGCCATTGCTACTTTAAGAAGTGAAATAAAATTTTGCACCAGATGTCATAATATTTCTGACAAAGAATTATGCAATATTTGCAGTAATACTATGCGTAAGAATGAATTGATTTGTGTGGTGGAAAATATTCGTGATGTAATTGCAATTGAAAGTACACAGCAATTTAACGGCGTTTACCATGTATTAGGCGGCATTATTTCTCCTTTAGATGGTATTGGACCAGAGCAATTACAAATTGATTCTTTAATAAATCGTATTAAGCAGGAAAATATTATTGAAATCATTTTTGCATTAAATCCCAATATTCAGGGCGACACTACTATTTATTATATTGGTAAAAAACTTAAATCTTTCCCTGTAAAAATTACTACTATTGCCCGTGGTATTGCATTTGGCGGAGAGCTGGAATATGCCGATGAGATGACTCTTGCCAAAAGTATCAGTAATCGTATTCCTGTAGAAAACTATATTACTGCAAGCAACTAACATTTGAATATGCCCGTTCAGTATTAAAAAATGCCTGTTCGGAATAAATTATCATTTTTTAACCGTATAAGTGCTTTATTTTTAACTTAAGAATTACTTATGTCCGGCAAAACAAAAAAAACAATCCTATTCGCAATTTTATGCATAGTATTTGTGGCTGTTTTTATTGGCTATAAAATGTATAATAAAAAACATTTTAGTGTTGAAAGTGTAACACCTGTTGCTGAAATTTCTGCCAATGCATTATATCAAACATTTGCAACAGATTCAATACTTGCTAAAACCAAATTTACCGGTGATGAAAGTAACCATAAGGTTATAAAAATTGATGGTGAAATTGCTGATATAAAAAAAGATCAGCAGGGAAATACTATTATTCTGTTAAAAACAGCAGCAGATGGCGCTTTTATTAACTGCACCATGGAAGGCATGACAGAAAATATAACTCTTGGCAAAAAAATTGCAATTAAAGGTATTTGTACAGGATATAACTTTGATGCAGAAATGGGAATTCCGGGAGATGTTATTTTAATAAGATGTTTTATAATTAAATAATTTTTAGCTAAATGAAAAAAATATTATTATCTGCTGCAGTAATTTTTACAGGTCTGCTTATCTTAAATTCCTGTAAACATGAACCACCAACACTTATAGTAGACAGTACTCCTAAACCGGGACCGGTTCCCAATAATGGCGTTTGTTTTCAAAGTGAAATATTACCTCTTTTTCAAAGTAACTGTGCTAAATCCGGATGCCATGATGCAACTTCACACCTGGAAGACCTTGTTTTAGACAATTATACTAATATTTTACGTAAAGATATTGTGCCGGGCAATGCTGATGGCAGTAAAATATACAGAGTATTATTTGAAAATGGAAAAGATAAAATGCCCCCTGCCCCCAATGCCGATTTAACTGTAGCACAAAAAACATTAATAGGTAAATGGATAAATGAGGGTGCAAAAAATACGGTAAATTGTAATAATACCTGCGACAGTAACCAATTTAAATATGGTGCCAACATAAGCGTAATAATGAGTACCTATTGTACAGGTTGCCATAGTGGTGCAGCGCCCTCAGGTAATATAGATCTTACAACTTATAACTACGTAAAACAACAGGTTACCAATGGCAGATTAGAAGGTTCTGTAACACATACTTCGGGTTATTCTCCTATGCCTAAAAATGCCAACAAATTAAGCGACTGTCAAATTGCACAAATAAAAAAATGGGTGGCAGCCGGTGCTTTAAATAATTAAACCAACATTACAATAATGAAAGTTCAACTAATTAAAGAAACAAAAAATATTATCTTATTTCTTGTTATTGGATTGTTTGTTTTGGTAGTAACCATAACAGGTTGCTATAGTGATAATGAAGAAATTTTATACCCTCAAACGGTATGCGATACAGCTAATGTTACTTTTAATAGATCAATAGTACCAGTTTTAAGTGCCAATTGTACCAGTTGCCATGGTGGCAACACGCCATCGGCCGGTATAAAATTAGATAATTATGCTGGCGTTAAAATACAGGCAGACAATGGCAGGTTATTGGGAACAACTACACATGCTACCAATTATTCGCCAATGCCAAAAAACGCTCCAAAAATGAATACCTGCAACATTACCAAAATAAAAAAATGGCTTGATGCGGGTGCATTAAATAATTAACTAAAATAATCATAACCCTGATAA
>JAYUTC010000039.1:0-2398 GCA_043755395.1 Ferruginibacter sp. | reverse complement strand
CCAGTGGCGGCTATCCTAAATCAGTTCAGTTTAACTGGTTAAAAATTTTGGGCCATAGCATTGAAGATCCGGTGCCTTCCTTGTTTACCTTTAATATGCCTGGTAATGCTGTTACAAAATTAATGGGTGTAACTGTTGAAAATGCGGTTATAAAAATTAAGGGAACAAATTATTTTGAGCAGGGGCCGTTATTAATTACACATTGGGGAATGAGTGGCCCGGCAGTTTTAAAGCTTTCTGCATGGGGAGCAAGGGAATTGAAAACAAAAAATTATGAATTTAAAATTACAGTAAATTGGATTCCGGAGTATAATGAAAATAATTTGCGAAAAAAAATGCAGGAGTTACGATTTAATATTGCTACTCAAAAAATTGTTAATAGAAATCCCTTTGGGTTACCCGGCCGCTTATGGGAATATTTATTGCAGCAATCTGGTATTGTAGTGGATATACGTTGGGCTGATTTACCTGCCAAAGAACAAAACAAGCTGATTAAAAATTTATGTATCATGGAGTTTGATGTAAGAGGGAAAACAACTTTTAAAGAAGAATTTGTTACAGCTGGTGGTATTCAATTAAATGAAATTGACTATAATGCAATGCAAAGTAAAATATTACCAGGTTTATTTTTTGCAGGCGAAGTAATTAATGTTGATGGAATAACGGGAGGGTTTAATTTTCAAAATGCCTGGACAACAGGATGGATTGCAGCAAAGGCCATAAGTAGTTTATAGCTTTAGGAGGTTTGTGATTTGCTTTTTAAACTTTTAATTGCCTGACCCAATAAACAATCTTCACAAATACTTATCATTTGCCTTTTCAAACAAACTGTTTTTAATCTACATTTGCCATGTTTTAAAACATATGGTTAAAGGCTGATTGCTATGTTTAAAAAAATTGACCGTTACATATTATCAAAATATCTTTCTACTTTTTTCTTTTGTTTGTTATTGTTAACAGCAATTGTAGTTGTGGTGGATATTAGTGAACATACAGATGATTTTGTAAAGTCTAAGTTGCCAACATGGAAAATTATTACTGATTTTTATTTTGGTTTCATTCCCCGTATTGATGCAATGTTGTTTCCATTATTTGTTTTTATTGCAGTGATATTTTTTACATCAAAGATGGCAACACAATCAGAAGTTGTTGCCATTCTCAGTAGCGGTGTTAGTTTTAAGCGTTTTTTGCTGCCTTATATAGTAGGGGGAACATTTTTAGCTGTTTTATTATGGTTTGGGTATCAGTATGTAGTACCTAAAGCCAATAAAAAATGGGGTGATTTTGAATCCAAATATATTGATCCAAATTTTGGAAATGCAGGTGGTAACAGCACTTATAAACAACATCTGTATTTTCGTAATGATTCCAATACTTATATTGGAATACGGGGGTATGATACCATTTCAAAAAGTGGGAACGGTTTTTTTGTACAACGGTTTTCAAATAATAAATTATTATACAACTTAAGAGCAGATAATTTTAATTGGGATACATCGGCAAAAAAATGGAAACTTGATAATGTTGTAGAAAGAAATCTAAATGGCATCACAGAAAATGTTAAGCATTCTCAGGCAGTATTGATGACTTATAATTTTAAACCTGTTGATTTACGAAAAGATGAATACCTGAAAGACCAAATGCCTACTCCGGCCTTAAATCAATTTATAAAGCAAGAAAGATTAAGAGGTTCCGAAGGGTTAAATACATTATTGGTCGAAAGATATAACAGGGATGCTATTCCGGTTTCAGTTCTAATTCTTACCATCATAGGAGCTGTACTGGCATCCCGTAAAGTAAGAGGGGGCAGTGGCCTGCATCTGGCTTTGGGAGTAGTTATAAGTGTATTATATATTTTATTCAGCCGGTTCTCTATAGTTTTTGCCACAAAAGGCAACTTTACCCCCTTTCTTGCAGCTTGGACACCTAATTTCATTTTTGGGTTACTTGCTTTTTACCTGTATAAAAGAGCGCCAAAATAAATATTTATCCGTGCTTTAGAAAGGAAATCAGAAAAAATATCCTTTTAGCAGCTTTTTGCCGAAAACTTTTTTTTAAATGTTTTGTTTAACAGCAAAGTGCATCGTAATTTTAAGCATATTCTCAAATATTAAATTCATTTAAAATTCAGGAATATTATATTTGGTTACTTATAATTTTAAATAAGATATGGGAATCATTAAAGATAAATTCAAAGCAAAATCTGAAATTGTAGCTGCTGAAATTAAAAACTTGCTGAAAGAGCATGGTGATAAAAAAATCGGAGAAGTTACACTTAGCCAGATATATCAGGGTATGCGTGGAATGACAGGTTTAGTAACTGAAACTTCTTTACTGGATTCTCAGGAAGGGATTCGTTTTAGAGGATTTACTATCCCTGAGTTACAGCAAAAATTGC
>JAYUTC010000038.1:0-6017 GCA_043755395.1 Ferruginibacter sp. | reverse complement strand
TTAAATTAAATCTGAATAAAGAAATATATTTTAAATTGAAAGTGTAAATCCAAAAAAAGAGACCTGAAACATTGCTCCTTTTTATTTGAAAACAGAGAATAAGAATGAAGTTGTATTATTTATCTCTCCCCCCTGAAAAATTTTTATTAAATCTTTTAGGGTTACTAAAATTTCTGTTATTCCCTCCGGTTGATCTTTGTGGTGTTGTATTAAAAAAGGGCACTTCGCCAAACTCCTCGGGAACCGATGCTTTTGTTACAGGCTTACCCAGCAATTTTTCAATAGATAAAAATTTTCGTTGTTCTCTGGGGCTAATAAAAGTGTATGCTGTACCCTCGGCTGCAGCCCTGGCTGTACGGCCAATACGATGCACATAATCCTCGCCATCATGGGGTACATCATAATTAATTACCAAATCAATATTATCAATATCAATACCCCTGCTTAAAATATCAGTTGCAATTAAAATAGGCAGGCGGCGGCTTTTAAAATGCATTAACACTTCTTCCCTTTTATCCTGATCAAGATCGCTATGTATTTCATCTGCCTTTACGCCACTCTTCTTTAACTCTCTTGTTAATTGTTTTACGCTTTGCTTACTACTGCAAAAAATCAGAACCATTGCAAAATCTTTTTTTTGCAGCAGGTGTTTTATTAAAGGAATTTTCTGTTCTTCATATACCACAAAAGCTTCCTGTACAATTTTTTCATTTGGCTTACTTATGGAGATATTTATTTCTGCAGGTTGATGCAAAATCTTTCTCGCCATTTCTCTTATTTTATGAGGCATAGTTGCAGAGAACAACAAATTTTGCCGTTTTTTAGGTAAATGATTTATGATAAACATAATATCATCATAAAATCCCATATCCAGCATTCTATCTGCTTCATCAAGTACCAAATATTTTAACCCATCTAATTTTACATAGCCCATTTTTATATGTGCCATCATTTTGCCAGGTGTACAAACAACCACATCAGCGCCATGGCTTAATGCCTTTTTTTCCTGCACAAATGCATTGCCATCTCCACCACCATAAACTGCAATGGAACTAACCGAAGTAAAATAAGAGAGCCCTTCCATGTGCTGTGCAATTTGTATGGCCAACTCACGTGTGGGTACAATAACTAATGCCGTATTGGTATGGTTAACCAAAGGATCGGTAATAATTTTGTTAATGAGGGGCAATAAAAAAGCGGCCGTTTTACCTGTGCCGGTTTGTGCCGATGCAATAATATCTTTACCATCCAAAATCAATGGAATTACCTGCTCTTGTACAGGTGTGGCATTTTCATATCCGAATGCTTCAATACCTTCTATTAACCTTTCGTCAAATCCAAATTCTGTAAACTTCAAATTGTATTTTTATTTTGGTGAAGATAACGAAATTTAAGTTGCAACCCAGTTGTAGGCTATTAGCCCCAATGGCCGTTAATTGAACACTAATTTTTAACCGCCGTTTGGGTTTGTAACTGCTGACGGGGGTAAAAAACTTACCTTTACTGCAATATAAATTTTTATGATAAAAGTTGGGGAATACAATAAATTAAAAGTTATAAGAGAAGTGGCATTTGGCGTTTATTTTGATGATAGTGCAGATGGAATTTTATTACCTAAACGTTTTATGCCCGAAGGCTTAAAAATTGGTGATGAATTAAATGTTTTTTTATACCACGATGGGGAAGACCGCCTGATTGCCACTACCCAAAAACCAAAAGGAATTTTAGGAGATATTGTAAAACTAAAATGTATTACAGTAACACCACAAGGTGCTTTTTTAGATAACGGATTGATGAAAGATATTTTTGTTCCCACTAGCAAACAACAGCGTGGTATGATACCCAATGGCGAATATTTGGTAAAAATTTATTTAGATGAACAAACAGGCCGGTTAGCTGCAACAGAAAAAATTGAATCTTTTTTAAGCAATGACAATTTAACTGTAAAAGTTTTAGATGAAGTTAACTTAATTGTATACCGAAGAACCGATATTGGCTATGTGGTAATAATTAATAATATACATACCGGCGTATTGCACCATAATGAAATTTACCGTGATATTACTGCAGGCGATCAGTTTAAGGGATTTATTAAAAAGATATATCCCGATAACAAAATTGATGTGGCCGCAGGAAAATCAGGTTATAACAGAGTGGAAGATGAAACACAAAAAATACTCCGACTGTTAAATGAAAATAACGGCTACCTTCCTTACTATGATAAAAGTGATCCCGAAGAAATTTATTCTTTCTTTGGTATGAGTAAAAAAACTTTTAAAATGACAGTAGGTAATTTATATAAGCAGAAGAAGATTGATTTGGAGAAAGATGGAATAAGATTGTTATAAAAGGAGTTTTTAAATTTTGAGTCGCCTATTAAAATACAAAAGTTATCCCAAATTAATTACAGTAATTTCGGGCAATACACCCACTCTACCCGGATAACCAATAAACCCATAACCCCGGTTTACATGTAATTTTTGTTTACCCTCTTCATACAAACCTGCCCATTGCTTATACATGTATTGTACAGGGCTCCATTTAAAACCGGGTATTTCAATACCAAACTGCATACCATGGGTGTGGCCGCTAAGCATTAAATCAATATCAGGATAATTATCTTTTACCTGTGCATCCCAATGGCTGGGATCATGACTTAATAAAATTTTAAATGGATATTTTTCAGTTCCTTCATGAGCTAAATCCATACGGCCATGCTTAGGAAACCTGGCTTTATTACTCCAGTTTTCAATTCCCAATAAAGCAATTTGTTCGCCATCTTTTTCCAATGCCACATGCTCATTCATTAATAATCGCCATCCCAAATCGGCATGTACTTTTTTTAAATTTTCCAGGTTTTGCTCTTTGCTGATACCATTATGAGGCCAGTTAACATAATCACCATAATCATGATTACCAAATGTACTGTAAACGCCCATTGGCGCTTTTAACAAACTAAATATATCCATGTATTCCAGCATTTCTGTTGCCCTGTCATTAACTAAATCCCCTGTAAATAGAATAATGTCTGGCTTTTCACTAAGTATTTTCTCCACCCCATGTAATACTGCATTTTTATCTGTAAAACTTCCACTATGTATATCGCTAATATGTACAATTTTTAAGCCTTTAAATGCATTTGGCAAATTTTCAAAACTCAATTGTAATCTTTTTAAACTATAATTATATTTATTACCAAAACCGTACATTAAACTACCAAACAATGTGCCGCCTGCCGACAGGCCCAGCCAGTTTAAAAATGCAGAACGGCTTATGCCTTCGCTACCAAAATCTTCAACAGTACCCGAGCCACTATTTGAAAATAATTTTATTGCTCCCCATTGAACTCCCCTGCGTATATCATCAATTAAAAAAAATACACCAGCAGTAATTTTTGCTAAAAACAAACCAATTACTGTTGCAAACAAATAAGTTCTGATTTTCTTCCCTAAAAAATCCTGCTCAGTGTAAACAAATAATAAAAAACTAATCACTGCAATTACTGAAAGTCCCCAGTAAACAGAATAAATAATTGTTTTTGTTTTTGGCGATAAGGCCTGACTTACCGATTTTATGGCCTGAAAAACATAAGTATCCAGTAACAATGTAATAGAGATAAAAATTATTACGCCTAATGGTGTTCGCATGAAATTTCTTGTTGTTTGTAGTGTAGCAGTACTTGTATGAATATAAAGTTAGACGATTGAAAAGTAATAATGTTTTAAAAATTTGATAAAAATTACTGCTACCTCCAGTTTAAAAATTCATCTAATTGGCTATTTATTGCATTCAAAGTTCCTGGGTCCGAAAATTTACCTTCATTATTCATTAATGTATTTACAGTAGACAAAGGCAATTTGTTGGGATGCACAGTTATTTTCAGGTAATTTAAAATATCTGCCAAATGATCCATCCCTCTCAAATTACCTGCCCTGCCAGTAGCATTACCTGTTATTAAAGCCTGTTTATTAAACCAAATTGCATGAGAACTGCTGTTATCAATTAGCATTTTTAACACCCCCGGAAAACTGCCATTATATTCGGGTATGATAAAAATAAAATTTGTAGTTGGGATAATGATATCGTTTTCAATATCTTTAAAATCAGTGTTGTTTTGCAAAAGGTTTAATCCTTCCAGCGAAAATAATCCTGCATGAACCCCCTTTTCAAATAATAATCGCTGATATTCCCTGGCTACTTTAAGGGTATTACTCCCCAACCTGTTTGTTCCAGAAACTATTGTAATCATAATATTTTATATATTGTTTATAACTATAACAAAGATGTTGATTCTTTGTTGCCCAATATTATGCCGAATGGTTAAATTTGCCAACCTGACAGAAAAAACGATGTGCGTTGGTGGTTAGCCGAATAACGGACTTTACATCGAAAAACAATCAACGAATAAAGAATAAAGACAATTATGGCAAGAATAATAGGTGTAGCAAATCAAAAAGGTGGGGTAGGTAAAACAACTACAGCAATAAATTTAGCAGCCAGCCTGGCTGTATTGGAATATAAAACTTTGCTTGTGGATGCAGATCCTCAGGCAAACAGTACAACAGGTACGGGTTTTGATTTGCATAATATTACTCAAAGCCTTTACGACTGCATGGTAAATGAGGTAAAGATTAAGGATGTGATATTAAAATCGGAAATTCCCTTCTTAGATTTAGTGCCATCACATATTGATTTAGTAGGTGCCGAAATTGAAATGATAAATTATCCCAACCGGGAAAGTGTTTTAAAAAATATTTTAGCCCTGGTAAGAGATGAATATGATTTTATTGTAATTGACTGTTCGCCTTCCTTAGGATTAATAACCGTAAATGCATTAACTGCAGCAGATAGTGTGGTTGTTCCGGTGCAAACAGAATTTTTTGCACTGGAAGGATTGGGTAAGCTATTAAATACAATTAAAATTGTTCAGAACAGGTTAAACCCTGAATTAAAAATTGAAGGCATTTTGATGACAATGTATGACGGCCGTTTACGTTTATGCAACCAGGTTGTTAGTGAAGTGAGGCGACATTTTGAAGACATTGTATTCAGCAGTATCATTCACCGCAATACAAGGTTAAGCGAAGCTCCAAGTTTTGGAAAACCTGTTATTTTGTACGATGCTGACAGTAAAGGTTCAATTAATTACTTAAACCTTGCAAAAGAAATATTACAAAAAAATAATCTCACTAAAATAAAAGAAGAAGACAGAATTCTAGAGTGATAAGTCATAAATTCTATGTTATAAGTAATGCTATAACAAACTAAGAACTTAAAACTTAAAACTTAAAACTTACTACTCAAATGACTCGACCAAATAAAAAAGACGCTCTAGGAAAAGGAATACGCAGTTTGCTGCAAAACATTGATGCCGATTTAAAAAGCACTGCCGGAAGTTTAAGATCCGAAATAATGGAACAATCAACTGCCCCATTACGGGTAGCATTAGACCTGATAGAAGTAAATCCTAAACAACCACGTAAAGATTTTGATGAAATAGCATTAAGTGAATTAGCAGCATCCTTAAAACTTCATGATATAATACAACCCATTACAGTTTCTAAATTAGCTAATGGTAAATACCGGCTAATAGCTGGTGAACGCAGATTTAGGGCTGCAAAAATTGCAGGACTAAAAGATTTACCTGTGTATGTAAGGCAGGCAAATGATGGGGAACTGTTAGAACTTTCTTTACTTGAAAATCTGCAAAGAGAAAATCTTAATGCCATAGAAATTGCATTAAGTTATAAACGCCTTATGGATGAGCTTGATTATACACAGGAGCAGGTTGCCGAACGTATGGGTAAAGACAGAAGTACTGTCACAAATTATATAAGGCTTTTAAAATTACCTCCCGATATTCAGGTTTCGGTTAGAAATGGTGCCATTTCAATGGGACATGCCAGAGCTTTGATTAATGTTGATGTGGTAGATAAACAGCTGTATATATTTAACGAAATTAAAAAACACAGTTTATCTGTCAGGCAAACAGAAGATTTGGTAAGAAAGCTTTATAC
>JAYUTC010000037.1:0-6018 GCA_043755395.1 Ferruginibacter sp. | reverse complement strand
AATCCACCACTGCATTATGCGGCCCCAATGACAATCTGGTGATTCCTAAAAACAGCACAAAAACAGATTGGGAAGTGGAGCTTGCTTTTGTGATCAGCAAAAAAGCAAGTTATGTGGAAGAAGCAGATGCAATGAATTACGTAGCCGGTTATTGTTTACATAACGATTATAGCGAAAGAACTTTTCAATTGGAACGGGGTGGCCAATGGGCCAAAGGAAAAGGCTGTGACAGCTTTGCACCGCTTGGACCGTTTCTTGCAACAATAGATGAAATTAAGAATGTAAATAATTTGCCCATGTGGTTAACTGTAAATGGCAAAAAATACCAAAACAGTAATACCTCCAACCTTGTTTTTAAAATACCATTTTTGGTACATTATCTTAGCCAGTTTATGACTTTACTTCCGGGAGATATCATCAGTACAGGTACGCCGCCGGGTGTAGGTCTTGGGATTAAGCCAAATCCGGTTTATATAAAAGCGGGTGATATAATTGAATTGGAGATAGAGGGCTTGGGAAAAAGTAAACAAGTTGCCATTGCTTACAAAAAATAAATTATGAGTGTTCAAAAATATTGTCTTGCATTAGATTTAAAAGATGATGAGCATTTAATTGCTGAATACAAAGCATATCATCAAAAAGTATGGCCCGAAATAATTAAAAGTATTAAAGATTCTGGTATTACTGTTTTGGAAATTTACTGTATCGGCAACCGGATGTTTATGATCATTGAGGCAGGGGCTGATTTTTCCTTTGAGAAGAAATCGGTAATGGATAGCAGCGACGAAATAGTTCAGAAGTGGGAAGAGTTGATGTGGAAATTTCAACAGGCATTACCATGGGCTGCACCCGGACAAAAATGGATGCTGATGGAAAAAATATTTCAATTGCCATAAGAATAGATAACCATCAACATTTTTTGGAAATACCATTCTTTAAAAGATGTATGGAAAACTGATGATATGAAATTTATTCAGCGTAGTTTTTTACAGGTTGATATTATACCGATTCTACAAGAGAATAATTATGAACAGGCTGAACTCCGGGGCGTGAATGCTATAAATTTTTATTAATTATAAAATGCAGCGATGAACTTACATTTAAACAACAAAGTAATTATTGTAACCGGCGGCGCCAAGGGTATTGGTTTGGGCATAAGTAAAGTATTGGCTGCCGAAGGTGCCATCCCCTATATTATTGGCAGGAGCGATTCAGATAATAAAGCTGCAGTTGCAGAAATTATTACTTCTGGCGGACAGGCAAAATGTGTAGTAGCCGAATTAACCAATCCTGTTGATTGTGAAAAATCAATAAAACATATTATAGCTGAATGTGGACAAATTGATGGTGTGGTAAATAATGCGGGGGTAAATGATGGTGTAGGTTTAGAAAGCGGTAATTATGATACTTTTGTTGCATCACTTCATAAAAATTTAATTCATTATTATTTGGTAGTGCATTTTGCACTTTCCGAATTGAAAAAATCAAAAGGAGCCATTGTAAATATTGGTTCTAAGACTTCCGAAACCGGCCAGGGTAACACATCAGCTTATGCAGCGTCCAATGGTGGCCGTAATGCATTAACCAGGGAATGGGCCGTTGAATTATTAAAGTACAGTATACGTGTAAATGCTGTTATTGTAGCAGAATGTTTTACCCCCTTGTATGAAACGTGGATAAAAACATTTGAAAACCCGGAAGAAAAATTAAAACAGATTGTTGATAAAATTCCATTTGAAAAAAGAATGACTACTGCTGAAGAGATTGCGAATATGGTTGCATTTCTTTTATCCGAAAAATCAAGTCATACTACTGGGCAATTGATTCATGTGGATGGAGGTTATACGCATCTTGACAGGTCATTGTAATACCGTGTAATTATTCAAAATTAAATTTACAGGGATGAAAAAATTTAAACATAGTTTTAAAAAGTTGAAAAACTTATTGCTATTTACTTTTCTTATAACTAATCTTTTTGCTCAACATCAGGATTATTTTCCCGATCCGGATAGTGCCATTCAACACAGGCTGGAAGAATGGAAAGACTTAAAGTTTGGTTTGCTTATGCATTGGGGAACATACAGCCAATGGGGTATTGTAGAAAGTTGGAGCATTTGTCCCGAAGATGTAGGCTGGGCTACCGGCGCAAGAAAAAAAGGAGTGGCTGATAATTATAATGATTATGTAAAGGCGTACGAAAATCTTCAAACAACTTTTAACCCTGTAAAATTTAATCCTGAAAAATGGGCAGCTGCAGCAAAAGAAGCAGGTATGAAATATATGGTATTTACTACCAAACATCATGATGGCTTTTGTATGTTCGACAGTAAGTATACCGATTATAAAATAACGGATAAGAAAACACCATTTTCATCAAATATAAGGAGCAATGTAACCAAAGAAATATTTAGTGCATTTAGAAATGAGAATTTCTGGATAGGCGCTTATTTCTCCAAGCCAGATTGGCATAGTGATTATTACTGGTGGAAAAAATTTCCTGCAAGCGACCGTAATGCCAATTATTATATTCCCAAATATCCGGAGCAATGGAAAAAGTTTACAGATTATACGCATAACCAGATTAATGAATTAGTGAGTGATTATGGAAAAGTGGATATTCTTTGGTTAGACGGGGGATGGGTAAGAAAAACATCTGATGATGAAGTGAAAAATTATCTTACTGAAGTTTATGAAGGCACAAGATGGGCACGCAATCCTCAAAATCAGGATATTGATATGCCCCGATTGGTAAAAGAAGTTAGAGTAAAGCAGCCTAAGTTAATTGTTGTGGACAGGGCTGTACCTGGCGAACAACAAAACTATCTTACACCAGAACAACATATTCCTGAAAAAGGATTGCCCTATCCATGGGAAACCTGTATGACCATGGGAAACAGTTGGAGTTATGTACCCAATGATGTATATAAACCAGCCAATGAAATTATTGAAAAATTAGTAGACATTGTTAGTAAAGGGGGTAACTATTTATTAAATATTGGGCCAGGCCCTGATGGCGAACTTGACCCTGTGGCATACCAACGCTTGAAAGAAATAGGTGCCTGGATAAAAATAAATGGTGAAGCAATTTATGGCAGCAGGATATATTCCAGTTTCAGTGAAGGTGATTCTGTCAGGTACACCCAATCAAAAGATGGTAAGACGCAATATATTTTTCTTTTTAATTTTCCGAAGAAAAAAATGCTGCTCACAAAAATATTATTTTCAAAAAATACGCAATTGCAACTACTGGGAAGCAAATCAAATATTTTATGGCAACAAAAGGATAACGGAGTTGAAATTGATATTCCCTCTTCCTTTAATTCGGTTACAGATCATGTTTGGGTAATTAAAGTTTCTAAAAAACAGCAATAAAAAGTAATGATGGCAATTCTCAAAAATTATGTTCCAAATAAAGCTGGTGTAAAAATGATTTTAATTAAAAACTATTCCTGTTGATGAAATCATAGGCAGTAAATATTTGATTTTAAATTTAATTGATATAAACTTATGGATTGGATAATTTATTTAAAAAGAAATAGGACATATCAAAAAAATGCAATGCTTTGTATCTGTTTGTTTTACATATCACATACTTCATTTTGTCAAAATATATTGCCTTATAAAAATCCAAAAATTCCCATTGAGCAAAGAGTTGCTGATTTAATTTCAAGAATGACACCCGAAGAAAAATTCTGGCAACTTTTTATGATACCGGGAGATTTAAAAGATGGGAAAGAAAAATATAATAATGGCATATTTGGTTTTCAGGTAAGTGCCAAAGGGAATGCCGATGTTGCAGGACAATTACTTAATTACAATGCAGCTTCAAATGCAATAGAAACTGCAAAGCTTATTAACAGCATTCAAAAATATTTTATAGAAGAAACCCGCCTTGGTATTCCCATCATAGCATTTGATGAAGCTTTACATGGATTGGTAAGAGACGGAGCTACAGCATTTCCTGCATCTATTGCTTTGGCTGCTACATGGGATTTATCATTGATGAGTAATGTTGCAACTGCCATTGCCAACGAAACAAAGAGCAGGGGTATTCGACAAATATTATCGCCGGTGGTAAATATTGCCAGCGATGTACGTTGGGGAAGGGTAGAAGAAACTTATGGTGAAGATCCTTTTCTTTCCGCTGCTATGGCTGTTTCATTTGTTTCTCCCTTTGAAAAAATGGGTGTGGTTACAACACCTAAACATTTTTTGGCCAATAGCGGCGATGGCGGCAGAGATAGTTATCCTATTGATATTAATGAAAGATTATTGGAAGAAATTTACATGCCTCCATTTAAAGCCTGCTTTGAAAAGGGGGGTAGCCGAAGTGTAATGACTTCGTATAATTCAATAAACGGAAGTCCAAGTACAGCTAATAATTGGCTATTAAATGAAAAGCTGAAAAAACAAATGAATTTTTCAGGTTTTATTATTTCAGATGCTTCAGCAGTGGGTGGAGCAAACGTATTACATTATACAGCCAAAGATTATCCTGATGCTTCGGCAAATGCCATTAACAATGGCTTAGATGTTATTTTTCAAACAGCACAGGAACATAGTAAATTATTTATGCCCCCATTTTTAGATGGCAGGATTAAACTTAAAACAATTGATGACGCTGTTGCAAGAGTATTAAAGATAAAATTTGAACTTGGTCTTTTTGAAAACCCTTATTCCAATGAAGAGGAAGTAAGTAAATGGAATGGCAATCATGCTCACAAATTATTAGCAAGAGAAGCAGCTCAAAAATCAATGGTGCTTTTAAAGAATGACAATAATATATTGCCACTGAAAAAAACAATAAAATCTATTGCTGTTATTGGCACCGATGCAAATGAAGCAAGGCTGGGTGGATATAGTGGTCCAGGTAATGGGAAGGTAAATATTCTGGACGGCATTAAAAACAAAATTGATAAAAATACAAATGTATTGTTTGCTGCAGGATGTGGACGCAACCTGCCGGAATGGATAACAATTCCTTCAGCCAATTTATATACTACAATAAATAATAAAAAAGAAAATGGCTTACTGGGAGAATATTTTAACAATATTCAACTAAATGGCAGGCCAGCACTAACAAGAATTGATAATGAAATAAATTTTGGCTGGACATTATATTCACCCCATCCGGATATCAATTATGATTTCTATTCAGTTAAATGGACAGGTAAATTAAAATCACCTGCTACCGGTAAATATAAAATTGGTATCGAAGGGAATGACGGCTATAGGCTTTATCTGAATGGGAAACTAATTATAGATAATTGGAAGAGCCAGACTTTTACAACAAGTCTTATTGATTATGTTTTTGAAAAGAATAAGGAATATGATATAAAGATTGAATTTTTTGAATCACAGGGCTATGCAAGATTTAAATTGGTTTGGAATTTAGGAGTACAAAATATTTGGCAGCAAAAAATAAATGAAGCTGTAGAAGCTGCAAAAAAATCAGAAGTAGCTGTAGTGGTTGTTGGCATTGATGAAGGTGAATCGCAAGACAGGGCGTATTTAAATTTGCCCGGTCACCAGGAAGAAATGATTAATCAAATTTCTGCAACTGGAAAACCTGTAGTTGTTGTATTAATTGGTGGCAGTGCCATTACCATGTCAAAATGGATAAATAATGTTTCCTCCATTTTAGATGCATGGTATCCGGGTGAAGATGGAGGCAATGCAGTGGCTGATGTATTGTTTGGAGATTATAATCCTTCGGGTCGCTTGCCAATTAGTTTTCCTGTATTTGAAGGTCAATTGCCTTTAGTGTATAATCACAAACCAACTGGCCGTTCCGATGATTATGCAAATCTAAACGGACAACCTTTGTTTCCATTTGGATTTGGATTGAGTTATTCCGGTTTTGAGTATAGTAATTTAAGATTTGAAAAAAAACAATTTTCAAAAACAGATTCAACTAAAGTTTATTGCAACATTACTAATGCCAGTAATTACGGAGGCGAAGAAGTGGTGCAACTTTATATAAGGGATTTGGTTTCATCGGTAGCACAACCGGTAAAG
>JAYUTC010000036.1:0-6022 GCA_043755395.1 Ferruginibacter sp. | reverse complement strand
GACTAAATCTTATACATGCCGATTTTAATAATGATGGATTTGCAGATTTTGTGATATTGAGGGGTGGATGGCTGGGTAAGAATGCAAAATTTCCCTTCTCCTTAATAAAAAATAATGGCAATAATACTTTTGAAGATGTTACCATAGCTTCTGGCCTGTATTCCCCTGCACCTACACAAACTGCAAGTTGGGGAGATTTTAATAATGACGGATGGATTGATCTTTTTGTTGCACATGAAAATTACCCCTGTCAGTTATTCATAAATAATAAAGGAAAATTCCGGGATGTGGCACCAAAATATGGTTTAAATTTTACCACATTTGCAAAGGGATGTGTATGGGGAGATATCAATAATGATGGATTTCCTGACATTTACATTTCAGCTTTAAACGCCCCCAATAAATTATTTTTAAATAACCCGGGTAAAGTACCCGGTGAAAGACTATTTACAGATATTTCTAAAGCTGCAGGGGTAGAAGAACCTCTTTATAGTTTCCCTACCTGGTTTTTTGATTTTGACAATGATGGATGGCAAGATCTTTTTGTTTCGGGATATGATACTAAAAGATTTTCGCTTGTAGCAGAAGATGCTGCCCGGGATATGCTGGGCATGCCAACATTAGGAGAACTTCCGCGATTGTATCACAATAATGGCAATAACACATTTACTGATGTAAGTAAAGCTTATGGTGTTGATCATGTTAACTATACCATGGGCTGCAATTTTGGAGATATTGATAATGATGGATGGCTCGATTACTACCTGGGCACAGGCGCTCCGGAATTTACAAGTATAGTTCCTAATAAATTATACCACAACCTGGCAGGAAAAAAATTTGAAGACATTACTTATGCCACTAATACCGGGCATATTCAAAAAGGCCATGGTGTGGCTTTTGCTGATATTGATAATGATGGCGATCAGGATATATATGAAGTAATGGGTGGAGCAGTTGAAGGCGATCGTTTTAGGAATGTACTTTTTGAAAATAGTTCTGTTACTGGTAACCATTGGTTAAAATTAAAGTTAGAGGGCAGTAGTGCTAATAAGGCAGCCATTGGTGCAAGAGTTAGAATTAAGGTTAAGCAGATAGATGGAAGTTTTCAGAATTATTACCATGTTGTAAATACAGGCGGAAGTTTTGGTTCTCAATCATTGATTGTAGATGCTGGAATTGGTAAAGCAGTAAGTATTGAAGAAATAGAAATAAAATGGCCTAATACAAAACAATCTATAGACATCTTTACCAACATTTCGATAGATACAGAGGTGAAGATAAAAGAAGGAACAGGCAAGCAATGAGTTATTTAATTCTAAAACAATAACCTGGAATTGAGTTCCTGATCCTTCCCAAATGTATTGAAGGAATTTATTGCAATCTTTTTTTATAAATTATTTAACCATAATTTCCAATAAGTTTTATTACAGCAACGTTTAATGAAACATAACTTACACAAAACATTTCATGACTCATCGTTTATTATTATTTATTTTTAATTTTTCAGGCATTGTAAATGTACAGGCACAATCATCTGTACACCCAACATCCCATATACTTAGCTTCACCAGTAAAATACCCTGTACCAATGTAAAAGACCAGTATATGTCATCTACCTGCTGGAGCTTTGCTGGTAATTCGTTTTTAGAAAGTGAGTTATTAAAGCAAGGGGAGAATAATATTGATCTTAGTGAAATGTATTCTGCACGGTTTGCATGGCTCCAAAAAATAAAATTACATCTGGAGAAAAATGGACTGAATTATTTGACTCCAGGAGGGCAATTTCATAATATACAATGGGTAATAAAAAATTATGGCATGGTTCCCGAAGATATATACAATGGCAGGGCATCAAAGGAAAAAAATCACAATCACAGTTTATTAGATACTGCTATTACCAGGTTTACTGCAAAATTGGTTAAAAGTAAAAAGAAAGTGCCAAGTATTAATGATTGGAAATATATTAATACATTATTAGACAGGTATCTTGGTAAAATACCTGCAGTATTTACAGTAGAGGGAAATCAATATAACCCAATAACATATGCCACCAAATATTTAAAGTTAAATCCGGATGATTATTTAGAAATCATGTCATTTACCCATCATCCTTTTTACAATTCATTTGTTTTTGAAAATAAATACAACTACTCATTTAATAAATACATGAATGTACCTTATGAGGATTTTGTTGCCATTACCGACAGTGCTTTAAAAAATGGTTTTACCGTTATATGGAACGGCGATGTTACTGATGATGGTTTCGCATTTTCAAAAGGCAACGCATATTTACCCGACACATTCCATAATACTGTAATCAACCGGCAAGCAGCTTTTGCAGACAGTAGCAGCTATATGGATCATATGATGCATATAGTTGGATTAACAAAAGATGAAAACGGCCATAAATGGTATTACATAAAAAATTCATGGGGAAAGACTAATGAATTGGATGGTTTTATTTTGATGGATGAAAATTATTTTGCAATAAAAACAGCTGCTATTGTAGTTAATAAGAAAGCGATACCCGCTACAATTAGAAATAAAATGAATTTGTAAACCCTGTAACTGCTGTTATATTTATATCAATACATTATCACAGGCATTCTATTTTAACCTGTTCTCATTCAATATTTCTTTTAAATCACCTGATCCAATTTCATATTTATAAATTCCAACCGGTAATCCAAATAAACATTCCTGCAAGGCAATGCACATCGGTATCAATAAAATCAGGTTTTTAATTTTATTGATTTAGAAATAACAAACCTGATGCTTTGTAATTAGTAATTATATAAAACCAGTACCTTCGCTAATAATATTTTTTATGAAAAGTTTTTTTAAATATATCATCAGAACGCTTATTTTGCTTTTTGTTTTGATAAACATTATTGTTGCATTTCATGCCTATAAATTTACCCACTTTTACAATAAGGGCGAAATTGCAATAAAAAAACAAGAAGCAAAATCGGGTTGGGATAAAACAAAAGAAATATTATTAGGTATTAATGCCGAAAAGCAAAGTAATACGGCACCGGATTCTGCTTTTCAAACTATCATCCTTACTACTAAAGACGGTATAAAATTACAAGGGTGGTATATACCAGTTGGCAATGCTAAAGGAACTGTATGTTTGTTTCATGGTCATGGAGGTAAAAAAAGCGGGAATAATAAAGAAGCTGAGGAATTTAGAAAAATGGGGTACAACACTTTTCAAATTGACCTGAGGGCACATGGCGATAGTGGTGGAAATACCTGCACCATTGGTTACAATGAAGGTGAGGATATAAAATTATCATTTGACTTTATTAAAAACAAGGACGAAAAAAATATTGTCCTTTGGGGAATTTCTATGGGCGCCTCTGCTATTACAAAGGCTATGAATGACTATACTTTGCAGCCTCAAAAAATTATTTTAGAAATGCCTTTTGGTACTATTGAAGATGCTGTTGAAGGACGGATAAAAATGATGGGGCTTCCCGCTGAGCCTATATCTACTTTACTAACTTTTTGGGGTGGTATTGAACATGGTTTTTGGGCATTTAATATGAAACCGCAGGAGTATGCAAAAAAAATAACCTGCCCTACATTATTACAATGGGGTAAAAATGACCCCCGGGTTTCAAAGCGTGAAGAGGATATTTTATTTGCTAATCTTTCAACCGTTAATAAAAAATTTGTGGTGTATGATAATTGTTTTCATGAAAGCTTATGTAAAAAAGAAAATAAAAAATGGCTTACTGAAGTAAATTCTTTTTTAAAATAAAATATAGAATTTGGTCTATTGTTTTAAACCGGTTTTTACTTATTTATATTTCCTGAAACAATGAATATTCTTATACATTAAATATTTATTCAGTTTAACTGCATTTTATCTCCATGCATCCTAAAGGTATTTCCATAAAAGATTTCGATTACCAACTTCCTGATGAAAAAATTGCATCGCATCCTTTGCACCAGCGAGATTGCTCAAAACTGTTGATTTATAAAAAAGGAAATATTACAGAAGACAATTTCACCAACATTAATAAGCATATACAAAAAAATAGTTTGTTGATATTCAACAACACAAAAGTTATTAAAGCAAGAATATTATTTACAAAACCAACGGGCGGAGTAATAGAAATATTCTTACTGGAACCATACCAATCTGATTATACCACCACATTATCTGCAACAAAAAACTGTAAATGGGAATGTTTAATTGGAGGAGCAGGCAAATGGAAGGATAAGGAATTAAGTATGGGCACCTGGGGGTTGACAATACTAATGGCAGAAAAAAAACCGGATGCATATGTAGTAGAATTTAATTGGGATGGTACTATTTCATTTGCAGAAATATTGGAACAAATGGGCAATATTCCCTTACCACCCTATATCAAAAGAAAAGCAGATGATGAAGATAAAGTGAGATACCAGACTATTTATGCTGAATATAATGGGTCCGTAGCAGCTCCAACAGCAGGATTACACTTTACCGAAAATATTTTCAATAACTTAGCATCAAAAAATATTGCTAAAGATTTTGTAACACTGCATGTAGGTGCCGGCACTTTTAAACCGGTAAAAGCAAGCATCATGGAACAACATGAAATGCATGCAGAGTGGATTGATGTAAATATTGAAACAATCGAAAATATCATTGCTAATCTAAACAACTGTATTATAGCAGTTGGAACCACATCTTTAAGAACTATTGAAAGCCTTTATTGGCTTGGAGTTAAAGCTTTATTATTCCCTTCTTTGCAGCAATTAAAAATTACACAATGGGAAATTTATGAAGAACTATCCAACCATAAAGATATCAGTGCCAAACAATCGTTGGAAAGTTTAATAGACTGGCTTAAAAAAAATAATCTTACAAAAATATTTACCCAAACTCAAATACTAATAGCCCCTGGTTATCAGTTTAAAATTACAAAAGCTATTGTTACTAATTTTCATCAGCCTCAGTCAACTTTATTATTACTGATAGCTGCTGCTATTGATGATGGCTGGAGAAAAGTTTATAATTACGCTCTAGAAAATAATTTTCGTTTTTTAAGCTATGGAGATGGAAGTTTACTTTATATTTAAATACAAATCAATTTTATTCATTACAAGTTCCACTTAAGATAGTAAAGAGGTTATTGCTGAATAGTTACCTGTGTACCAACAGGAATATAACTGAATAAATCTTTCATTTCAGAATATTTTACAGATACGCATCCATCTGTCCAGTTGTAAAAATTATCAACCGTCCATTCTTCATTGGGTCTTGTGGCATGTATAGCAATGCCATTCCCAATTTTTGCAGTTTTAGGAATTAAACCTTTGTTTTTTCTTTGGTTGAATTTTTGATAGCTTATGTCATTGGGGTAATCTAATAAAAGCTCGGGGCCCCATTTGGGATGAATTTTTTTGATGATAATTTTAAACTGGCCATTAGGTGTTCGCTTATCGCCTTCCCTCATTTTATCACTTAAATCTTTACTGCCAAAAACAATGGGGTAAGTGGCAAACCAACCTTCATCATCATAAACTTTTAGTTCATAATCACTTTTATCAACAATAATGTAATAAGAATATTCAATAGTATCTTTTTCTATAAACTTTGTTTTTTTAACCACTTTTGAAGTCTGCATTTTGTTTACAGGCTTTTTCTTTTTACCTTTTTCAATAGAAAATGAAACTAATGAAAACGACAAGAATAATAAAGTAAAATGGCCTAAACGAAGTTGTGTCATATTTAATTAATTTATAGTGCTGTTATTCAAACGCCGTGCCAACCAAAAATATTTTATTGGAATAAAAAACATTAACAAATTTTACTGAAAGTAGGAATAGTACCTCAAAACAACTCCAATTAGTCCTAAAATGCATGGGTAAAACTACGGTAGCTTTTGAATTTTAAAAATATCCTATTTAATTATCATTCTTTTACTTGTTTTTATAAGGGTAATGAAAGCCAGGTTTATAAATAAATATCCTCTGGTTTTGCCAGAGGTTATATTCTAAACTCAACACCTTTTCCTGTATTTAC
>JAYUTC010000035.1:0-2402 GCA_043755395.1 Ferruginibacter sp. | reverse complement strand
CGGCTAAATTACAGGAAGATAAGATTGCAGCCGATAAGGATATGAAGGAATTTGAAAATACCAAAGCAAAGGAATTGGCATTATTAAACGGTTTAATGCAAGCCATTGGTAAAGGAATTATTGACCCCAATATAATTATGCCAGCCATTCAACAATTAGTGCCAAATATAACCATTCCATTAGCAGTAGAAAATAAACAAATACAGCAAGCGGCAGCAATGCAAGCACAGCAGGAACAAATGGCAGCACAACAGGCGCAAATGCAGGAAGAACAAGGGGAGGGGGGGCAGGAACAAATGATGGAAGGGCAACAAGGGGAACAACAGGAAATGCAGCAACAATCACAACCACAAATGTAATAATCATGGCAACAAGTAAAATGTCAATGTTGGTAGATGGCGGAGGTAAAAAGAATACAAAACCACAGCCATTAAATGATGAACAATTAATGTCATTTGGAAATTTTGCCGGCAGTCCTGATACAAAAGAAACAGCAAAGTATTTAATGAAAAAAGGGTTAGTAGGTGCGGAACAATTGTACACTGACCATCCAGATATTACTAAAAAAGAAGGTATTATTAACTCCCAATCAGATTGGAAACCGGCTGCAATATCACATATGCTTATTCGTGCAAGGCAATTAGGATTAAAAACACCAACTGAAATATCAGCTAATAAAGAAGCAATAATGGGTAGTATGCCGGATAGATTAAAACAAGCACTTAGTCATCCTACTTTCGCACAAATTCATCCAAATTTTTGGCCTGTATTTAATGACATTTTAAAAGACAGGTATGATACCGAAAGTAAACCACAGCTTACATTAATAGCTAAAAAATAATACCATGACAGAAACGTTAGATGATTTGACAAAAAAAATTGCTCTATATGAGAGCAATGGAGCAGCAAAAGCCGCTTATGCAATTAATAGAAAATTAAACGAATTATCGGATATGCTTAATAGTAAAGATATATCCAAACTTGACATTGCAGACCCGAAGGATAAGACATTTGAAAGATTAAAGATTGCATGGGGTGAAATGGCTTCTTTAAGTGAAGCATACAAAACATTGGCAGCGACAGCCGGTATCACAGGTGATGAAGCAAAGGACAGTGCAAGAAAACCATTCAATGACCGTATAGCCGAAAGTAGGAATTAATGGCTGAAAAAATAGAGATATACGGTAGTAATATAACATTGCCTGAACGCCCAAAAGACGAAGATGAGCTTAACTATGGACTTCCAAGAAAGCAACAAAAGTGGGTACGTCAAACAATTCCTGATTTTTTTGATAAGGTAGAATACGATAAACAGGGCAACTTAATACTTACTACAAAGCAAGAAATATTTGCTGAAGAAGAAGTAAAAAGGTGTAAGCAAGGTGTATGGATATGGATAGGTGAAAAATTAAGGTATCTTCCAAAGAGATACTATTTTTATTTACAATACTACACACTTGAAGATGGAACAGCGCCGGATTTTAGGGAAGCAGATAGATTGTATTATTTATTTTTTGAGTGGTGGTTTTTAGTACTTTGGTGCTTAGGTATTATAAGAATAAAAAAACGCAGGCAAGGGGCATCTTCACAATCATGTTCCAATATTTTATACGAAGCCATTTTCTTTAAAAATTCTAACTGTGGTTTATTATCAAAAACAAAAGATGACAGTAAGGCTACATTTACAGAAATGATAACAGCCGCTTATCGGCTACTGCCTGTATTCCTAAAACCAAAACAAGTAAACAAGGAAGATAGTGTTACTGAACTTGTTTTTGCCCATAAATCACAAACCGTAAAACCTGGACTTGCCGTAGGTGTAAAAGAAGAAGAAGGTCATAACTCAAAGATAAACTACAAAGCACCTGTACTTAATGCGTATGATCGGGGAAGAATGTCTTACGTTTTGGGGGATGAGTTCGGAAAGCTGCCACAAGATGTACCTGCATCAAAATTACTTGCTATCATTTCAAAGACACTTGTAAAAGGTGTAAAGCGTGTAGGGTGGCTTGATATGCCATCAACCGTTAATGAAATGACAATGGGTGGTGGTGCTGAATATAATAAAATATGGGAAGCAGCCAATCAGTTTAAACGTAAACCAACCATTAATAGAATTGTAAGATTTTTCCAACCTGCCTATGAAGCATACGAAGGTTTTATTGATGAATTTGGTGATAGTGTAGTAGATGAACCAACACAAGAGCAATATGATTATTTAGTCAACAAATGGGTGCAAAGAAATGATGACGGTGATTTAATTTCAGAGTTATGTGAAGAAGATATTAAGTTAGGTGCAAAGGTTTATGTAATTAATAAATTAAGAGAAGGTAAAGAGGGTGTTGACTTAGAAGAAGAAATAAGAATGAACCCTTGTACCGAGGAAGAAGCGTTTATGTTTG
>JAYUTC010000034.1:0-2411 GCA_043755395.1 Ferruginibacter sp. | reverse complement strand
ACATGCTGTTGTTTTGCAATTATTAGAAATAGATGACAGTGAAGGGCCAACATATGCAGTTCAATATTTTGCCAAAAGTAAATCCCTGTATAATAATTATATCGAAAATTTTGCTGCCCAAATGCGGCAAAAGGCCTTTGATAAATGGGGCGATAATTTCATTGCTTTTCGATCAGTTATGCAAATTGTTAACTAAGTGTGCAAAAAACGAATTTTCATTTTTGCTGAAAAAAAATATTTATACATTTCCCTGCAAGCCGCTTTGGTAAAGGTTTTTACCGATATATGTTCAAAACCCTCTACCAGTAAGGGTTTAAGAAGTAAATCATCAATTCTTAGTTCATAATTTGTAATTCATAATTTCATCAAATCCTTATTCCATGCGGTTTACAGCCAATCTTTACTAAAATATTTTTTAATAAAAAAATTTGTTGCAATTAAAAACCCTATATATTTGTTGCACATTAAAATTCAAAAATAATTATCATGAACAAAGCTGAATTAATTTCAAAACTTGCTGATGACGCAGGTGTTACAAAGACACAGGCAAATGCTGCTTTAGATTCTTTTGTAGAAGCAGTAACTGTTACTTTAAAAAAAGGTGGCAAAGTTACTCTTGTTGGATTTGGTACTTTCTCTGTATCAAAAAGAGCTGCCCGTAATGGTCGCAACCCTCAAACAGGTGCAGTTATTAAAATTAAAGCTAAAAGAGTTGCTAAGTTTAAAGCTGGTAAAGAGTTATCTGCTAAAATGTAATGCTTTTGTAGTTAAACATCTGCCTGATGGCAGTAAGGTTAAAAAGCAAGGCGCCTTTGCACCTTGCTTTTTTTATAAAAATTTAATTATTATTTAAAAATAAAAATCAATCAATTATGGGACGTGGAGATATCAAAACAAAAAAAGGGAAAATTTTTAGTGGCTCATTTGGTAAAACAAGGCCAGCTAAACCAGCAAAGAAAAATGTTGCCCCTAAAAAGAAAGCTTAATAATATAAATTGGATATAGTACCTGGTAACAAGTGCCACCCTTTAATAACAAATTCGGGGTTCCCAAATACTATTTTTTAAGGTGCTAACCGCTCTATTTTCCAATTTCCTTCTTTTTGTAAAGTATATTGAATTCGATCGTGCATACGACTGGGACGACCTTGCCAAAATTCTATCTTTATAGGTTTAACACGGTAGCCACCCCAATGAGGGGGTTTAGGGATTTCGCCATGTCTGAAACGTTCCCTGTAATAATCAAAGGTTTCCTTCAACCATGCTTTTCCTGCCACTACCAAACTTTGGGGTGAAGCCCAGGCTCCGGTTTTGCTTCCATCGGGGCGTTTGTTGAAGTATGCAATACTTTCTTCTGTACTTATCTTTTTAGTGCTGCCAACAATACGTACCTGCCGTTCTAATTCTTTCCAGAAAAAAACCAGACAGGCATTAGGGTTTTGTTCAAGATCCTGTCCCTTCTTACTTTGATAATTTGTAAAAAATACAAACCCATTTTTATCGTAGCCTTTTAATAAAACAATTCTTGCCGAAGGTTGACCGTTTTTATCAGCAGTGGCCAGTGTCATTGCATTTACTTCATCAATATCGCTTTTTATAGCCGCATCCCACCATTGATCAAATTGTAAAAATGGATCCGGAGCTACATCATCTTCTAAAAGTGTTTGCTGCATATATTCCTTACGTAAACCGGCAATGCTTTCCATTATATATTTTTGTTTACAAAACTCTGTTAATTGAAGCAAATAAAAAAGCATCCCTTATATTAAAGGATGCTTTTTATAAATTATTTCAATTAACCTAAAGAAAATGACCCTAACCCAATATTAAATACTGAACCCAAAATTTTATGCAGAACAAATAATAGAATTCCTGTAATAACCGCATACACAACTATTGATACTAACATATAAATTACTTTTTGGTCTTCCGGAGTTTTCTTTAATGGGCCAATTCCTAAATACATTAAATAAATTCCATACAAACCGCATAACAATGCTAAAATTGCCAATGATGGTATTATAAGAAAAACACCTCCAACAAAAGAAGCAGTTGCAGAATACGCCATTAATTGAGCAGATTTATTAATGTTTTTTTCGGATTTAAATGTAGGTGCCAGCATATCCACAACAAAAGCCGATATGATAAATCCTAGTAATGCAGCTAAAAGCCTGGAAATTGCCTCATAAAGACCCCAGTCTATCCCTTTAATTTTAATGCCAAATAATCCCGTATTAAAACCAATTAAACCAAAACCAATAAATGCACAAATAGCCCCGATAAGGGAAAGCGGAAGCACATATCCAGTTGCCAGCGAAGCAAGGGATTGTTCTTCTGTTACAATTTTTTCCCATTCTGTTTTTGGAGTAACCAAAATGTTTTTTACGCGTTCAACTATATTCATAAGTTTTA
>JAYUTC010000033.1:0-15749 GCA_043755395.1 Ferruginibacter sp. | reverse complement strand
AATTTGAATGTGGTAATTAAGGATAGTAAAATTGTTTCGTATAATGTGCACACCATTCCTGGAAAAAATAAGGATACATTAACTTATAAGCATCCGTTAGGTAGTGCTATCGGTATTGATAGAAACAGAAGAGCTGATGTTGCCTGGTTAGTAACTGATTCATCTAAAAAATTTGCATTTGCCTCACAAGTGCCTGTTTTAAAAATTGTAAAGGATTCGGTTTTAAATCCTTCATTCCATTATTTAACTCAGCATAGTATATTTACTTCAGTTGATTCTTTTAATGGGCATAGAGCAAATAAAAATGAGTTAAAAAAATGGAAAATGAAAACAGCTGTTGGCGGTGGCCCTATATTGGTTCAAAATGGTAAAATAAAAATTACAAATAACGAGGAATTAAAGTTTGCAGGTAAAGCAATTGACGATAAGCATCCAAGAACCTGTATGGGTTATACCATTGATGGCCATTTAATTGTAATGGTAATTCAGGGTAGGTTTCCCGCTATTGCCGAAGGTGCTACTCTTATACAGGAAGCACAACTCTTAATAGATTTAGGTTGTACAGAAGCATTAAACCTGGATGGTGGTGGCAGCAGTTGTATGCTCATTAATGGAAAGGAAACAATTAAGCCAAGTGACAAAGAAGGGCAGAGGGCAGTGCCTGCCGTATTTATAATAAAATAATATATGAATAAAAATCACTAGCACTAAACTGTTTTGGCATGATTTTTACTTCATAGCATAAAACTAAATTACTATGAAAAAGTATGCCTTTAGCTTCTTATTTTCAGTTTCAGCAATGGTTCTTATTATTGCTTCTTGTACTAAGGATAAAAGTAATGATAATAGCACAACTACCCTTCAAATCCGGCTGACTGATGGTCCAACTAATCTTGCTGAAGTTAACGTTGATATAAAAGAAATTAATGTAAAATTCAGTGATGATTCAACTGGTTCTAAGGGTTGGGTTTCTATGCCTACAAATGGGGGTGTCTATAATTTACTTGGATTACAAAATGGAGTTGATACTCTTTTAGCCTCTCTAATTTTACCAAAAGATATTCTGAAAGAAATTAGGTTTGTGCTTGGCTCAAATAATTCCATTAAAGATACTTTTGGAGTTGTATATCCACTAACGATACCCAGCGGGTCGGAATCAGGTTTAAAAATAAAAGTAAATAAAAAACTTTCTGCTACTTTAGAAACATTATTGATTGATTTTGACGCTGCATTATCTGTTAAAAGAGAAGGCAATGGTGATTATAAATTAAGGCCTGTTCTTAAAATAAAATAAAGGACTTATTATATTAAATAAAAAAGCAACCAAAATAATGGTTGCTTTTTATCAATAGAACTTAATATTTTATTTCTCCCATGCCAGTGCACTTGCCCCTAATATAGCCGCATCCGATTCTTTTAAATGGCTGATTAATATTTTTACTTTATTTTGAAAAACCTGGATTAGATTTTCTTCCATATGCTCTTTAGTAGGTTTCAAAATGAGGTCTCCGGCTTTTGTTAATCCCCCAAATAAAATTATTGCTTCGGGGCTGCTAAACATAATGGCATTTGCCAGGGCAAGCCCTAATATTTTTCCGGTAAATTCAAAAATTTCCAACGCTAATTTATCCCCTTGTATTGCAGCTTCATAAACTGCTTTAGAATCTAAGTTCTCTTTTGCTACTTCTCTTAATAAACTTGGTTCGTTTGTTTTTTCTAAAATTTCTATTGCTGTTAATCTTACACCGGTTGCCGATGCATAACTTTCCAGGGAACCTTTTTTACCAGTACCACCATGCATTCGTCCATCAGGTATAACAATAGTATGACCAAGTTCTCCTGCAAATCCATCATGGCCGTAAATTAATTGGCCATTGGCTACAATGCCACTTCCAACCCCTGTACCTAAAGTTATCATAATAAAATCTTTCATTCCTTTTGCAGCGCCATACATCATTTCTCCAATAGCAGCAGCATTGGCATCGTTGGTAAGTATAACAGGTAACTTAAACTTTGCTTCAAGCAATTCTGCTAATGGAATAATACCTTTCCAGGGAAGATTTGGGGCATACTCAATAGTACCAGTATAAAAATTACCGTTAGGTGCACCAACTCCAATGCCTTTAATACGTCCTCTTCCACCTGATCTTTCAATCAATTCGGAAAGTTCCAGATATAGTTCATCAATAAAACTTTCTACAGTTGCATGTTTTTTGGTAGATATTTCGCTGCCAAATAAAACATTGCCATCACGATCAACAATACCAAACTTAGTTCCTGTACCACCAATATCAATTCCAATTACTAATTGATCTAAAGCTGTTGCCATAAAATAAATTTAAAAAATCAGCCCCGAATATTCGGGGCTGATAAAGTTAAGAATTTAAAAATAATTTTAAATATTCAGTTTTTAGCAATTCATTTTTAATGTCCACCTCCTTTTACTTTGCTAAGTTCATCCAAATCAATTCCCTGATTATTTAAATCAGATTTGGCTTTAATTGCATAATAAACTAAATAGGCAAAACATGCTATGCCTACAAAATAAGAAAAACTAATTCCCATTATTCCATCCGCCGACAAATAACCTTGCAGTAAACTTATTACACCACCGCCGCATATCATAAAAATTAAAAAATTTGATCCTTCGCTGGTATGCTTTCCTAAACCAGAAATGGCTAAGGTAAATATACAAGGCCATAATGTAGAGCAAAATAAACCCACGCTGCAAATGGCGTATACACTTATATTATAATCGGGAGAAAAAATTGCAACTAATAAAGCAAGTATTCCAAATAAACTAAAAATAAGCAGTTGTCGAGCAGGGTTGCCCTTACTTAAAAAATTGGCAAGTATTAAAACCAAAATAACTACACTGTAAACATAAAAAGGTTGAAGATCATTTTTTGCTATGGCATTAACCAGTAAATAAACACCAAATGCCAGATAAGGCATTAAAAATTGAAGTATTTTCTTTGTACCTTCTGCAAAACCAAATGCACCTGCAGCAGCTGTCCACCGGCCAATCATTAAACTTGCCCAAAATAAAGAAATATATGGAGCAGTATCACTTGTTGGGGTACCTAATTTTTGTTTCATAAATTCAGGTAAATTAGCAGCAGTACTTACTTCAACACCTACGTAAAGAAATATAGCAAACATGCCAAATAATAATTGCGGATACTTAAATGGTGAACCTCTGTCTACCCAGTTTGATTTTGCTTCTGCCATTTCCTCTGTATTACTAACTAACTGATTGGGTACAGATGAAAAGTAAAAAATAACTGCAACAATTAAAAAGGCAGCACCCAAAACCAAATATGGAATTTTTACCGAACTTAAAGAACTTACCATAATTGTAGATACCGTTCCAAATATTGCCAGCTTTACTATTAATGGACCAATTGTTGTTCCTAAATTATTAATGCCCCCAGCCATATTTAAGCGCTGAGATCCTGTGCTGGCACTACCCATATTAATAGCAAGTGGGTTTGCGGCAGTTTGTTGTAAAGAAAATCCTAAGCCAATAATAAATAAACCCGAAATAAATAATGGAAATGATTCAGCACTTGCTGCCGGTATAAATAGTAGTGTGCCAATTGCGGAAATAACTAAACCAATGCTTATACCATTTTTATATCCAATTTTATTCAACAAATCCTGTTTAAGAATTTTGCTTACAATAAAATATAAAATGGAGCCAACTGAATATGCTACATAAAAAGCAAATGATACCATTTGGGCTTGTACCTGAGTTAAATGTAATTTCTCTTTAAAAACAGGAATTAATACATCATTACTTGCAGCAACAAATCCCCAAAAGAAAAATACACTGATAAGAGTACCAAACTGGCCCCATTTTGTTTTTTGTTCCATAATTTTATTTTGGTTTAAGTGGTTGAAAATAGAATAATTTACTGATTGCAAAAAATTTTGATTTTATTGATAGTTGTATCATTAATTATTTGTGTAATGTATTTTAAACGTTTATTTACAATTACATGATAGATTTATATTTGTATAATTTGGAAAAATCAAGTAAAACATACTAAATTGTAATAATAATATTTTTAATACTTAAGAATGGAAATACTTCATGTAACTGCAGAATGTTATCCTTATGCCAAAGCCGGTGGACTTGCCGATGTGGCTGGCGCTTTACCAAAATACCAAAATGATCTTGGGCATATTGCCAAAGTAGTTATGCCTATGCACCGCACTAAATTTTTGTTGGATAATAATTGGGAAACAGTTCATAAGGGTTCTTTTAGTATGGGGCATTATTATTTTGATTATACTATTATAAGAGAACAAACCAATAAACTTGGTTTTGATTTGTATTGCATAGATATTTTTGGTTTGTTTAACAGAGAAAAAATTTATGGATATGATGATGATACGGAAAGGTATACTGCATTTCAAATTGCAGTTGTAGACTGGCTAAATAACTGGAAGCATCGGCCAGGTATAGTGCATGTTCATGATCACCACTCGGCACTCATACCATTTATGATGCAAAATTGTTTGGCTTATCGTAATTTGGCCGGTATCCCAACTGTACTTACTATTCACAATGCACAATACCAGGGTTGGATGGATTGGAGCAAAAACAATTATATTCCTGCTTACGATAGTTGGCAATGGGGAAAACTTGATTGGAATAAATTGATAAACCCATTGGCTTCAGGTATTAAATGTGCAGTAAAAGTAACTACAGTTAGCCCAAGTTATATGAACGAGTTGAAATACGATGCCAATGGGTTGGAAAGTTTGTTTGAATATGAAAAAGGAAAATGTGTGGGCATTCTAAATGGCATAGATAATGCTGTTTGGAACCCTGAAACTGATACTTACATTTTAGATAACTATTCAGTAAAGGATTATGAGGCCGGCAAAAAACTAAATAAGAAAAAGCTTTGCGATGATTTTGGATTGGACATTGAAAAGCCTCTTTTTATCTTTATTGGCCGCCTTGTGGGAGAAAAATCGGCTGAATTATTGCCCCAGGCCATCAATGATTCCATTTATCATATGAATGGTAAAATGAATTTTTTAATTTTAGGAAGTGGTGATCCTTCGGTGGAAACACAATTAGAAATAATGAAAAGCAGCCTTATGGGCTTTTACAATTCCCAAATAGGTTATAATGAAAAGCTTGCCCATCAAATGTATGCAGGCGCCGATTTTTTATTAATGCCAAGCAAGGTTGAACCATGCGGCCTTAACCATCTGTATTCCCTTAGGTATGGTACAATGCCGGTGGTAAGAAGTACAGGTGGATTAATAGATACCGTTATTGATTTTGGCGAAAAAAACGGATTTGGTATAAGGTTTAATGAAGCAAGCGTAGGGGATATAACTTATTCTATTCACCGGGCTACAGAATTGTTTGCTGATAAAAAGAAATTATCATTACTTAGAAAAAAAATGATGCAGATTGATAATGGATGGGAGGTAAGTGCAGGCAGGTACATTGATTTATATCAATCTATAATGTAGTTCCTTTATTTTAAAATAAAATTTACGCTCCACAAGGATTGTATCAAAAATATCAATACATTTAATTACAAATTATAATAATTATGAACGCAACATCTGTAGTAGCAGTAATCTTAGGCGGCGGGGCCGGTTCACGTCTTTATCCTTTAACCGCTACACGCAGTAAACCCGCTGTACCTATTGCAGGAAAATACCGGTTGGTGGATATCCCTATTTCCAATTGCATTAATTCAAGCATAAACAGGATGTTTGTTTTAACCCAGTATAATTCTGCATCCCTCAATAAGCATATAAAAAATACTTATCAATTTAGTGCTTTCAGTAAAGGTTTTGTTGATATACTTGCTGCCGAACAAACGCCTGACAGTCCCGGATGGTTTCAGGGAACAGCTGATGCCGTAAGACAATCCTTAAAACATATTGGCAATAATGATTTTGACTATGTTCTTATTTTAAGCGGCGATCAATTGTATCAAATGGATTTTGGTGCCATGATTGATAATCATACAGCACAGGGAGCTGATATTACCATTGCCACCATACCGGTAGGAGACAGAGAAGCTCCTGAATTTGGCATTTTAAAAGCAAATGAAGAAACTATAATTACTTCGTTTATTGAAAAACCTGCAAAAGATTTATTGCCCGAATGGGTAAGTGATACAGGAACCGAAATGCAAAAGCAGGGCAGAAATTATCTGGCATCAATGGGTATTTATATTTTTAACAGAAAACTTTTATTTGACTTACTTGAAGTGGATAAAAAAGATGCCACGGATTTTGGAAAGGAAATAATTCCTTCATCCATTGGAAAATCTAAAGTAATAAGTTATCAGTACGATGGTTATTGGACAGATATTGGAAATATTTATTCTTTTTTTGAAGCCAATCTTGCATTAACACTGGAAATACCTTTATTTAATTTATTTGATAATAGAAATGTGGTGTACAGCAGGGCAAGAATGCTGCCCCCAGCAAAAATTAGTGGCACCACGCTGGAACATACACTTATTGCCGAAGGCTGTATAATTAATGCCAGCCGTGTAGAAAACAGTGTAATTGGCATACGAAGCCGTATTGGACAGGGTTCTACAGTGGTAAGCTGCTATATGATGGGAAGTGATTATTATGAAACGTTGGAGGAAATATCCAGAAATGTTGAAAAGAGTATTCCTAAATTAGGGATAGGAGACAGGTGTTATATAAAAAATGTAATTATTGATAAAAACTGCCGCATTGGAAATGATGTACGGATTAATGGCGGCGCACATTTACCCGAGTCAGACCATTCGCTTTACACTGTTAAAGATGGTATTGTAGTAATTAAGAAAGGAGCCATTTTACCCGATGGGTTTGTAATTTAAGTGAAATAAATATTTTTAAACATCTTTAATTAGATGTTTTTTTGTGATAATTTAAAAATGTGTATTTTGTACACAATTAACGATAAATTAAATCGATTGTTATGTCAGAAATAAATATGACAAAGAAGCCCATTTTAAGTCTTTCTCAAATCATAAATATGAGTGTTGGCTTTTTAGGGATACAATTTGCTTTTGGATTACAGAATGCTAATGTTAGCCGTATTTTTCAAACACTAGGTGCAAAAATTGAGGAAATTCCAATTCTTTGGATTGCAGCACCACTTACGGGTTTAGTATTACAACCTATCATTGGTCATCTTAGTGATAAAACATGGATGGGAAAACTGGGTCGAAGACGGCCTTATTTTATGCTTGGAGCCATTTTAGCATCGTTGGCCCTGTTTGTATTTCCTAATGTTGCAGCTTTATGGGTAGCCGCAGTATTATTGTGGTTGTTAGATGCTTCTATTAACATTTCTATGGAACCGTTCAGGGCTTTTGTAGGCGATATGTTGCCCGATGAACAAAGGACCTCTGGTTTTGCAATGCAGAGTTTTTTCATTGGAGTGGGAGCTGTTATTTCATCTGCATTACCATATATCCTGGAGAAGTTTGATGTCTCCAATGAAGCTACTGCAACAGGAATGTTGCCAGATACGGTAAAGTATTCTTTTTACATTGGTGCTATTGTTTACATGGCTGCAATTTCTTACACTGTATTCACTACAAAAGAATATTCGCCTGAAGAAATGAAATCATTTGGCGAAACAAGTGAGGCGGATTCTCAAAAAAATATTAAAACACCTTATGCTTCTTTTTTAAAAAAAGGGCTCATCTGGTTGGGCATTGGTGCTATACTTTCCGCAGTTTTGTTTTTGTACAATAGTTCTGCAGCGGTAAAATTAGAGAAGGAATTGTATGTGTTGTCGTTTGGGATAGCAGCTTTTGGGTTATTACAAATACTTGCAGCTTTTTTTCACAAAGCAAGAAACGAAAATGGCCTGGTGGAAGTAATGGATGACCTGAATCATTTACCGGCTACAATGAAGCAATTGGCAGTAGTGCAGTTTTTTTCATGGTTTGCACTTTTTTCAATGTGGATCTATTCAACTCCGGCACTGGCGCAGCATATTTATAACACTACTGATACATCATCGGCAGACTATAATAAAATTGGCAATTGGGTAGGGATAATGTTTGCCAGCTACAATGGCTTTGCAGCCTTGTTTGCTTTTTTATTACCTGTGTTAGCAAAAAAATATTCCCGCCCAAAAACACATATGATTGCATTGATTGCAGGTGGATTAGGGTTGATATCCTACTATATTTTTAAAAATGAAAATCTTTTAATCATAAGTATGGCAGGTGTAGGCTTAGCATGGTCCAGTATTTTATCCATGCCCTATTCCATGTTAACTAAATCATTACCATCTCATAAAATGGGTGTATACATGGGTATTTTTAATTTTTTTATTGTAATCCCACAAATTTTAGCTGCAACTCTTTTAGGTTTTTTTACCAAACATCTTTTTGGCGATCAGGCAATTCTTTCTATTGTTTTAGGTGGTTGTTCTATGATTGTGGCGGCTTTTTTATGTTTAAGAATAAAAGATAAATAATTATGCGTAAGAAAATTTTGATGCTTTATTGTTTGCTGTTTACAGCTATTTACTCTTTTGCCCAATACAACGATGCCTACAAATGCATTCCCGCCAACTGGTGGGCAGGTATGAAGATGAATAAAATTCAGCTGATGCTTAGTGGTGATGCTATTGGCAATGCAGATGGTTACACCATTAATTACCCCGGGATAACTGTAACTAAAGTTACCAGGGCCAAAAATAATAATTATGCCTTTGTTGATATCACCATTGCGCCAGGTACTAAACCGGGGATAGTAAAAATAATCCCCAAAAAATTTAGAGCAACAGAATATGTTCAGTTTGAAATTAAGTCCCGTAGAAAAAATATGGGAAAAGATTATGCACAGGGTGTAACATCAAAAGATTTTGTTTATTTATTAATGCCCGACAGATTTAGTAATGGCGATCCTTCCAATGATGCATTTGCTGATTTACGGGATACAGATAGTGACCGTAGTAATAAATTTGCACGGCATGGTGGAGATCTTGCCGGAATTGTTAATCATCTGGATTATATAAAAGACCTTGGTGCAACAGCCGTATGGTGTACTCCACTGGTAGAAAATGATATGCCTAAAATGCGGGAGGATATTTTTGACCTTGCCGGCTTTCACGGGTATTGGTTTACCGATCATTATACAATTGACAAAAGATACGGCGGTAATGAAGCATATAAAGCTATGATAGCCGCAGCACATTCAAAAGGTTTGAAAGTAATTCATGATGCAGTATATAATCATATCGGGCTTTATCACTGGATCAACCTTAATCCTCCCTCAAAAGACTGGATCAATCAATGGGCTGAATTTACACCCCCTAATCACCGGGATGCATCATTGTTTGATCCGTACAGATCATCAACTGATAATTCAGTTATGTTAAAAGGGTGGTTTGTAAAACACCTGCCCGATCTTAACCTGGCCAATCCATTTGTTGCAACATATCTCATTCAAAATGCCATCTGGCTCACCGAAGAATTTGGACTTGATGGATTTCGTGTTGATACTTATAAATATTGCGATGAACAGTTTTTAAATAATGTAAATACCGCATTACTAAGAGAATTTCCGGCGATAAGCACTTTTGTTGAAGGTTGGGGTAATGATGTAATTGCCAATGCATATTTTGCCCGTAATAATCTGGACATACCCTTTAAGCATAATGCAATGGGGGCCCTTGACTTTCCTTTGTGTTTTGCAATACAAAACAGTTTAAACCAACCGGCAGGATGGACCGAAGGCATTAATAAATTATATCTAACCCTGGCAGAAGACTTTGCCTATAAAGAGCCTCTTAATAATTGCATCTTCCTGGATAATCATGATATGAACAGATTTTATTCTGTGGTAAATGAAGATTTTGCAAAATATAAGATGGGCATGACCATGTTACTTACTATGCGTGGCATTCCCCAACTGTATTATGGCGATGAAGTTTTGATGAAGAATTTTAAAAATCCTACTGACCAGGATGTAAGATTAGATTTTCCGGGCGGGTGGGCAGGAGATCCGAATAATAAATTTAATACCGGAGGAAGAACGCTGCAGGAAAATGAAGCTTTCAATTATATAAAAACATTGGCCAATTTCCGTAAAAACTCATCTGCACTTACAACAGGTAAAACCATGCAGTTTATACCGCAGGCAGGGGTATATGTTTATTTCAGGTATAACAATAACCAAACTGTAATGGTAATTATAAATACCAGTAAAGAAGAAAAGAAAATTTCTTTGCAACAATTTGCAGAAAGAACACAAAGTTTTAGCCAGTACAAAAATATTATTACAAACAATATTGCTGAGCTAAAAGATTTTAGTTTGGGTTCTTATAAAACAGTGGTAATGGAGTTAATAAAGTAACAAATATCCACTTGTATTTACTTTTATAATAGTGAACTCCAAATAAACTGATTCGCCCATCCTTTACCTTCTTCAGAATCACCACCCCAGTCTTTTGACCGGTCAATTATAAAAGATTTGTATTCTTTTCTTGACATTGTCTTTTTTGAAATTGTTGGTTTAATAACAGTTTCATCTACTTCGGCTATGTTTACTTTTGTAGCAATCCAGGATGTGTACAACCTCGGTATCGCCATTCCTAATATCATTCCTGGCAAACCTGATATACTGCAGGGCCCGCCACTGATTGTAATTTCATTAGTGTAAAAAGCAAATACATAAACACTGTCATTTACTTTACCCGTAGCTTTTCTGCAATTAAAACCTGCAATTACCCTATTTTCATTCGATAACTTCCATTCAATTTTGTATATACTGTCCTTAATAAAAAAGGGTGAGCCTGCAATTACTTTTTTTGTATTGTATGTGCTGCTGGTATGATCTAAAAACCATTCATTCTCTTCATCTTCTTTTTTTAGATACTCTGGCAGTTTATCGGATGCATTAAAATGGTCAAGCTTATAAATACTTTTATTATCTGCAAAGCTGTATTTAAAATACGCCGTTTTAAATGTGGGCACTTTGTCTTCCATAAGCTGAGCCCAAAAACCTTCTCCCATTGTTTTTTTAATATTCGTTTTTACTTCAAACTCAATGGCTGCTTTTTCTATAAATGTTTGGGCCGTAATAGTACCTGAAATAACAAGGCAAAGAAAAATGCTGCTTATTCTTTTCATAATGATCACTTTATTTTGTTTTAGCTGATTTGTTTTTGAAGTCCCATATTACTCCAATCATCCAGTATCGTTGTAAACGGTCGTTCCTTTCTTCGGTTAAAGTATTACCATAAATACTTCTGTCAATTCCTATATTTTGGTTGAGTATATCCCTTATTAATGCAAATACAGTAAACTCATCATTTTTAAAAGTTCTTTCCATCCTTGCATTCCACAAACTGTTATTTACGTTTTTGGCAAAATCACTTGTTTTTTGACGGTAATTATTGGTAAACTCACTGTTTAGTTTCCATACTTTTTTATAATAGATTGTAGCATTAAGGGAAATGGTATTGGTATTGTACTTAATAAGCCTATTGGAAATGGTTGACTTGTTGGTATTATAGCCAAAATCGTTATTTAAATTAAATTCATATTTCTTATCTTTTACCTTAGAAATAACTGCACTAATTGATGCGTTGGCATTTTCATTATTATTTTTTTGATTGTTAACAATATCATTAAACTTTGAAAAAGAAAAACCTGCATTTAAATTAAGATTGGCATTCAGTTTTTTAAGTTTGATGCCGCTGCCCATCCAGCCGCCAGCATTAAAGTTTCCGTTGGTATTTATAGGTTGAGTAGTAATTTTTCCCGAATTATCAATAGTGGTATTAGTTGTAAACGCATTGCTGGTAGAACTGAAATTTATGGATTGATAAGTCCAGATTTCTTTTACAAAATTGTAAGAGTTATGGTTGATATCTATACCATTTTTAAATGACTGTTTTAACAATGGGTTACCCAGATAAATATTTAACGGGTCGGCGTTATTTCTAAGATTTTGCAATTGACTTATGGATGGCTGCGCTGTATTTCCCTTATAATTAATACTTAAGCTGTGATTGGGTTTATAAGTGTATTGAAAATTGGCAGCTGGAAAAATATTCGTATAGTTTCTTAAATAATCTTTATTTATTGTTATATCTTTTAAGTCAAATTTTGTAAACCCAACCGCAGTACCAAAACCATATTTAACTTTCTTATTCTTATAACTGATTCTAAAACCGGTTTTGTTGGTTATAATATCCTGGTTAAAATTATTGCTCAGTGAATCAACCAGTACTTCATACTTTCCATTACTGGCAAAATTTTTACTTAGGGTGGTAAGGTTATTTTTGCCAGCAGTCCATGATAATTCATAGTTTAGTTCCAGTGAATATTTTTTACTTAAAGGCTCTGTATAGGCTGCATGTGCAACAATCTTTTTACTGGTATTGTCCATATTCTTTTTTTGGTCAATACTGTCAATTTTACTAAGTACACCGTTGTTGTACAATTTATTGAGGGCATTTAAATAGGCAATTCCATCAGAATTTACACTGCTGAAGTCTGTATTTATCGAAAAGGTTCTGCGCTCTTTTTTAAATTTATGTTTAAATAAAACAGAGGTGGTAAATGAAGTTTTATCGGTATTATTATCTGTTAGTGTTTTACTGCTGTTATTGAATAAATTATTTTCATCAAGATTTTCGGATGATTTATACACTGAGCTTTTTGTATTATAAATATTGAGCTTACCTGTTATTTTTAAAGAATTAACCGAGTCAATTTTAAAATCGTAAGAAAAATTGTTTTTTACATTCTGTTTGTTAACAAAAGTGTTTTCAACAGCATTGGTATTAAATAGTTTATTGCTCAGTTGAAATTGAGAAAAAGTATTTTTTGTATTATTATATTTCAGCTTGTTAAATTTGGGAGAATAATTCAGTGTCTGTTTATCCTTCCATTTATTACTGTATTGTAAACCAATATTTAAATTTTCAAAAAAACCATTTTCAGTGTTTATATAAGGGTCTTCATCACCACCTCTTGATGACATAATCATCATTGCACCGTCATCTTCATCAAAGTTCATTACTACATTATCATCATCGCCACCAAATTTTTGCCTGTCTCTCCAGCCTAATCCATCCTGGCCGGTATTTCCCTGCAATAAATAACCTGCAATTTTTCTTTTTCCTTTAAAGGCATTTAATAAAATATTATTGTTGTACCTGTTATCAATTTTGTTTTGAAGCCCCCCGGTTAATTCAATTTTACCAAAGTATCCTTTTTTCCGGTCATCTTTTAATTTAAGGTTAATTGTCTTTTTGGTTTTACCATCATCTATGCCAGTAAACTCTGCCTGGTCACTTTTTTTATCAAATACCTGCACTTCTTTAACGGCATCAGCTCTTAAGTTTTTTATGGCCATGCCCGGGTCATCTCCAAAAAATTCCTCTCCATCTACCAAAACTTTTTCAACAGTTTCGCCCATAGCCTTTATTTTACCATCTTTATCTATCTGTATTCCGGGAAGCTTTTTCAACAGTTCCTCCACGTTGGCATTTGCGCTAACTTTAAAACTGTCTGCTGTATAAATAGTGGTATCACCTTTGATATGTATTGGGTTACCACTTTTTACTATTACTTCCTGCAGCAATTTACTTTTACTTGTAACTGCAACTGAACCTAAGTTGGTTTCCACATCTTTTAATTCTACATCATCAATAAAATCGGCGTAAAAAGGATGAACAGTAGTAAAAATATAGTTACCTGGTTTTATATTCTTCAGACTAAAGCTTCCGTCTGCAGCAGTACGGGTAAATCTATATAAAATAGAATCTTTAGGAGTTAGTAATGCTATAACAGCATTTTTTACAGGTTTTTTTTCTATTGTATCATTTAAAATACCAGATACGGAAATATTTTGACTCAGGGTTATTGTGGCAATACAAAACATTGCAATACACAATGCCGACAGTTTGTACATAAGTAGGGGTTTGGTTTTGTTTTTATGGCTAAAACTAAATTATTAGTTAAAAGTAAATTAATAAATATGAAATCCTTAATTACAAATCTTAAATTTACGTTAAAGCAAAAATCGGCTTTCAATGGATTCACCATCAACCAATTTCCATAAATGGCAACATCACAATCATCAGCGGTAAAAAGCAAAACAATAAAAAAAGAAGTGAAAGAACTTAAATATGAAGAACAATATTTTGTTGACAGTTCAAAATCTGTGTGGAATTATTCCTTATTTACTGATGAGGATATACGCAATTATCAAAATGGAACTTTATACAATGCCTATTTAAAATTTGGCAGTCATTATTTTACTGTTTTACAAACTGATGGGTTTTATTTTGCAGTTTGGGCACCTAATGCTACAGCCTTAAGTGTTGTAGGAGATTTTAATAATTGGGATGTTTCAGCACATCGTTTACAGGTAAGGCAGGACAGTTCGGGAATATGGGAAGGGTTTATTCCAGGTTTTAATAAGGGTGACGTATATAAATATCATATAGTAGGATTTAATGGTGTTGAATTGGATAAAGGGGATCCATATGCCAACTATTGGGAAGTAAGGCCACGTACTGCATCTGTAGCATGGAATATAAAAAATGAATGGAATGATGCAGCATGGATGAAAAAAAGAAAAAAAAACAATTCGCTTAATGCTGCATGGAGTGTTTATGAAGTAAACCTTGCCAGCTGGATGAGGCCTGTTAAAGATGATGAAGAAAGTTTAAACAGTTATCAGCAAATTACCGAACGTTTAGTGCCATATGTAAAAGAAATGGGGTTTACGCATGTAGAGTTAATGCCGGTAATGGAACATCCCTATGATGGAAGCTGGGGTTACCAGGGCACAGGATATTTTGCACCTACATCCCGTTTTGGCACACCCGAAGAATTTATGGCAATGGTTGATTCTTTTCATCAAAATGATATTGGTGTGGTGCTGGATTGGGTGCCTTCGCATTTTCCATACGATGCACATGGCTTATTTATGTTTGATGGAACACATACCTATGAATATGCAGATATGCGAAAAGGTTTTCATCCGGACTGGAACAGTTATATTTTTAATTACAGCAGGGGAGAAGTAAAGTCTTTTTTAATTAGTAATGCAAGATATTGGTTTGATAAATTTCATATCGATGGAATACGGGTTGATGCAGTGAGTTCGATTTTACGGCTCGATTATTCAAGAAAAGAGGGAGAGTGGGAGCCTAATATTTATGGCAGCAACGGAAATTTGGAAGCCATTGAATTTGTAAAACATCTAAACGAAACTATTTACAGAGATTTTCCGGATGTACAAACTATAGCCGAAGAAGCAACCGACTGGCCAAAAATAAGTAAACCAACTTCAGAAGGCGGCCTGGGCTTTGGCATGAAATGGATGATGGGCTGGATGCATGATACACTGGATTATTTTAAAATGGATCCTTTGTTCAGAGGAGACAATCAAAATAAATTCAGTTTCAGCATGGCCTATTTTAATGATGAAAATTTTATGCTGCCTTTAAGCCATGATGAAGTGGTACATGGAAAAAGCCCCATGATTTATAAAATGCCGGGAGATGAATGGCAGAAATTTGCCAACCTCCGCTTGTTATATGCTTATATGTTTACCCATCCCGGTACTAAATTGTTATTTATGGGGAATGAATTTGGACAAACAAAGGAATGGAATTATAAAGGCGAATTAGATTGGGGGCTTTTAAATTTTGATTGCCACAAAATGATGAAGGAATGCGTAAAAGATTTGTGCCATTTATATAAAGATGAACCCGCCCT
>JAYUTC010000032.1:0-6059 GCA_043755395.1 Ferruginibacter sp. | reverse complement strand
TGTAATCATCATCAAAATCTCTCCATCTGCGGTCCCGGATTCCCATTCTAATTCTTGTGTCTTCCTGCGTGTATTGATTTTGCTTAGCTTCATCCCTTTTATCATCACGGCTTTCATCAACAATTCTTACCGGGCTATAATAAACATCATCAGGTGTTTGTCCGCTTTTATATGCAGTACTGCAACTGCTGAAAGCTATGGCAGACAAGGCAATAAGTAAAATTTTAGCGTTCATGGCGTTTAGTTTAAAGATTTAAAAATGAAGTTACTACTTTTGTGCAAGTTTTAAAAGCACTTTATTGTTAAATTAATATCAAACTGTTTGCCATAAGACACTTTAGTTTAATCATTTGATGTTAAAAATGTGCTAAATGGTTTATTGGTTACAGTAATTACAAAACGTTTAATAACAAATGCAATCTATTTCTTTTAAAAAGGGTGGAATTTATTAGAAAAAAAGGGGAAACAAAATTTAAATAACATAAAATAAAATTTCTGCTAAAAGGCAGATTAAGTACAAGATGGCTAAAGAATTAACAACAAGAGCAGCAGATTATTCTCAATGGTACAACGATCTTGTAATTAAAGGTGGACTAGCCGATCACTCGGCTGTACGTGGGTGCATGGTTATAAAACCATATGGCTATGCATTATGGGAAAATATGCAAAAGGAGCTGGACAGAATGTTTAAAGAAACAGGGCATGAAAATGCTTACTTCCCACTGTTTGTGCCAAAAAGTTTATTTGAAGCTGAAGAAAAAAATGCAGAAGGATTTGCCAAAGAATGTGCCATTGTAACCCATTACAGGTTAAAAACAGATCCGGATAATAAAGGCAAACTAATTGTTGATCCCGAAGCTAAACTGGAAGAAGAATTAATTATTCGTCCAACAAGTGAGGCTATAATTTGGAATACTTATAAAGGCTGGATACAATCTTACAGGGATTTGCCACTACTGATTAACCAATGGGCAAATGTGGTACGATGGGAAATGCGTACCAGGTTATTTTTACGTACTGCCGAATTTTTATGGCAGGAAGGTCATACTGCACATGCCACTAAAGAAGAAGCATTGGAAGAAACTATTAAAATGCTTGATGTGTATGCAACTTTTGTAGAAGAATATATGGCTGTTCCTGTTATTAAGGGAGTGAAAACTGCAAATGAAAGATTTGCCGGTGCAGAGGATACCTATTGTATTGAAGCATTAATGCAGGATGGTAAGGCGTTGCAAGCTGGCACATCTCACTTTTTAGGTCAAAATTTTGCCAAAGCTTTTGATGTAAAATTCAGTGACAAAAATAATACATTAGATTATGTTTGGGCAACATCATGGGGTGTTTCCACAAGGTTAATTGGGGCACTAATAATGGCACATAGTGATGACCAGGGATTGATAATGCCACCCAAAATTGCACCTATCCAGGTAGTTATAGTTCCTGTTTACAAAGGTGAAGAAAGTAAACCGGTTATTGATGAAAAAGCTATTGAAATTGTAAAGCAATTAAAAGTTTTGGGTGTTTCTGTTAAATACGATAACAATGACAATAGCCGTCCCGGATGGAAGTTTGCGGAATATGAATTAAAAGGTATTCCAGTAAGAATTGCATTGGGTTTACGGGATATTGAGAATAATGTTGTAGAAGTGGCAAGACGGGATACCAAAGAAAAAAACAGCCTGAGTATCGATGGACTTGCGCCAGTAATTGTACAACTTCTGGATGATATACAACAGAACATTTACAACAGGGCACTGGCTTTTAGAACAGAACGTATCAGTACTGCCGATAGCTGGGATGAGTTTGTAAAACTATTGGATGAAAAAGGTGGATTTATTTCCGCTCACTGGGATGGCAGTAGTGAAACTGAAGATAAAATTAAAGAGCAAACAAAAGCTACAATACGATGTATCCCTTTAAATAATAAACAGGAAGATGGGATTTGTATTTTAACAGGTAAAAAAAGTACACAAAGAGTTTTATTTGCAAGAGCCTATTAAATGATTAAAAATTGAACCATTTTTTGATGAATAAATTTTTAAAAATAAAAGCTTTGGTCCCCATTCAGAGGCCTTGATAATGTTAATCTATTTTTTAAATATCATTAGTTGGCTCCAGCAACATCAGTTTCCCTGTATGTTTAAAAACTTAACACATTTTGATTGTCCGGGTTGTGGCCTGCAAAGAAGTTTTATTTTATTACTGACGGGTAATTTATGGAGTAGTTTTAAAATGTATCCTGCTTTGTTGCCCATTATTTTACTTTTTTGTTTTTTATTTTTACATTTAACTAAAAAAATAAATTCAGGTCCAACTATTCTTAAATATTTATATGTTTCCTGCTCAATAACTATTTTGATAAGTTATATTTACAAAATCATTAATTCTTAAATTAAGCATACATGAATGATCAAAACAGAGACTATTTAAGTAATTCAAATGCGGCCCAATTACCTAACGCAACTGCAACTTTAGTTTTGGGTATTTTATCAATTGTGGTTTGTTTTATTTGTGGCATTATTGCATTAGCAATCTCAAGTAAAGATATAAACATGTATAAAAACAATCCGGAACTTTATTCAGCAGCATCATATAATAATATTAAAGCAGGACGAATTTGTGCCATAATTGGAATTGCCCTTCAGGCTTTAGGTATAATTTTTTATATTATTGTAATTGCCTTTTTTGTTTCTAATGGAGCAGGATTTTAAATTCTTAAATTACATAAGTATTATTCCCGTGTAGCTAAATAATTATAATCCTCCAGTAACTTTTCTAAAAACTGGTTGGGATACAAATCAGATTGTATTTTTAAAACATCTTTTACTTTAGTTGATACACGGTTACACATTTCATAATTGCCCGATTTATTGGCCTGAGTTACCACTCCTTTTATGGTGTTGATATCCCTATCACTTAACCGCATAACTCCCGGAAACATTACCTTATAATCGGTTTTATTTACATCAATAAAAATGGTGTCGTCTATTGTTAATTTTGTTTTGGTATTTACAACAACTGTACCTGCGGCTAAATCTCCCAGGCGCTGATTTTTTGGTGTTACAGCAATTATAATTACCACGGCAATTCCAAAAAGGGCAGTAATAAAGGCATAAATAAAAATAGCCTCTCTGGAAAAGAAGATGTAACCAAATAAAAAAGGCCATTCAAAAAATTTAGTAATCCATCTTAAAATGTATTGTCCTAAAGTAGGTTCTCCACCTTCCAGACTTATTACACGTATGGCCATTAATTTTTTACCTACAGTTTGGCCATTCATCCACAACTCGGTAAATAATGAATACAGCAACATTGGAATTGAAATCACTAAAATATCTAGTCCGGTATTTGATTCAAAGTCAAGTTTAAAACCATTGTACAGGAGTGATTTCATACTCAACAAATAAATTAACAGTAAAATATAATCAATTATATAAGCCAGAAGCCTTTTATGAAATTCGGCAACATCAAATTCCAGATCTATATTAAATGCGGTATTTATTTGAATAATTGACATGAGTTATGCAAAATACAAATTGCTTTTAACAGATTGCTTTAAACATGAATTTTTTTATTTATAAAAAAAACATCAATTTGTAGCTTCAAATAGTCATTTAGTAATTTTAGTGGTATGAGAGAAGCAATGTTTATTAAAAAGAATGCCGGAAAATGGAAGGAATACCAGCAGTCTGCCACCGATAACCCTGATGAAACAGCAGAACGGTTTATTACATTAATTGATGACCTTTCCTATGCTAAAACGTTTTACCCAAAAAGTAAAGTTACCCGTTGGATAAATGGGATAGCAGCCGGTATTTATCAAAGCATTTATCTGAATAAAAAAGAAAAATACAGCCGTATTTTTCTTTTTTGGAAATTTGAATTACCCTTGCTTTTTAAAAAATACCATAAAATATTTTTATTTAGTGTCCTGTGTTTTTTATTATTTGTTGGTATTGGAATATTTTCATCAATGTATAATGAAGATTTTATAAGAGGGGTTTTGGGTGACGGATACGTGGATATGACTGAAGAAAATATTGCAAAAGGCGATCCATTTGGTGTTTATAAAGATGATAACCCTTTTAGTATGTTTGTAAGAATTGGTTTCAACAATATAAAAGTTGCTTTTTTAATTTTTATCGGAGGGTTTACCCTTGGTTATTTTACACTAAAAATCATGTGGAGTAATGGCCTGATGTTGGGCACTTTTCAATATATGTTTTTCTCAAAAGGTTTAGGGCTAAAATCAATAATGGTTATTTGGATACACGGCACTTTAGAAATTTCAGCAATAGTAATTGCTGCAACAGCAGGTTTAATTTTAGCAAATGGTATTTTATTTCCGGGCACTTATACAAGGCTTTATTCCTTTAGGCAGGGAGCCAAAGATGCGGCAAAAGTATTAATTTGTTTAATACCTATTTTTATTATAGCAGCATTTTTTGAAAGTTATATCACCCATTTAATGAGCCAGACCTTTGATAAAGAGAATAACCAGGGTATGCCGGTTTGGCTAAGTTTAATAATACTTGCATGTTCTTTATCATTTATAGTTTGGTATTTTGTTATTCTTCCAATCCGCTTACATAAAAAAGGTTATTACATCCAGCCTGATGGTTTCATCAACCGGCTGAAACATTACAATGGGTAAATTATTTTTTATACCGGTCTTTACTTTATTCTTTTCTACTGTTTCATTATCGCAGGAGGAAATATTTATTGATAAAGATTCCACATTAAAGCAATCAGAGAAAGGGTATGACACATCAATGAAATCTACTTCTACAATACCAATAGCAGAAGAAAATTATGTTGTTACAGAAGATAAAGAGCAGGATACAATATACATTGATACCACATTATATTATAACCCGCTCTATATTGCCCCCGATTCAATTGAAGCATGGAAAAATTTAAAGTCATTTACCTATATAAAATATTTAGACAGTCTATTAAAAGATAAGCAGGATAAAGAAAGGAATAAAGGAAATAATGATACAGATAATTCATCTCCAAAGCCAGGCTGGCTAAACAGCATTCTTTCGTCAAGTGAGGTTCAAATATTTTTTTGGGCACTTGCTGCAGTTTTTGTATTCTATATTTCATACAAATTATTTTTAACCCAGGGTGTATTTAAAAAAAGTTATAAAAATAAAAATATTGCCTCACCTGAAGTTAGTGAAGAAATAATAACCAGCGAAAGTGATTTTAATCTCCTGATAGTAAAAGCTGTAAATAAAAGCAATTACAGATTGGCAGTACGTTACCGTTATTTACAAACTTTACACAATCTTGCAGCCAAATATTTAATTGAACTGTCACCTGATAAAACCAATTATCAGTATGTAAGGGAAATTAAAAATATAATTTATCAGAATGATTTTGCGGCACTTACTTTAAATTATGAGTATGTGTGGTACGGAGAGTTTGCAATAGAAGAAAATATTTATACCAGAATTGATAATGAATTTTTGAAGTTTTATATTAAAATTTAAATAAATTTTGAAGAAACTAAATATTTATATTTTTTTATTACTTGCCATCAGTGGTTTATTTGCAACCTGTAATAATACAGTTGTAAAAAAAATACCATCTTTAAATGAAACATTTTCAAAAACAGATAAAAAACCATTTGGTACCTATATAGCTTACCGGCAAATGGAAAATATGTTTAGCCGTAATACGCTCAAAGATAAAAAACAGTCCTTTAATAAAACATGGAATGACATTTCAGATACAGCTTCCTTATATGTTTGTTTTACACCCGGGCTGTTTGTAAACAGCGAGGAAGTAAAAGCAATGCTGGCTTATGTATATGCTGGCAACAGCCTTTTTATAGCAGCAAATTATATTGATGAGGCTTTGTTAAAAGAAATATATTGTATAGAAGAATTCAGGCCATTACCATCTTATTATAATTTTTTTGATTCATTACGAAATACAGAAACAAAATTCAGTGCTAACACTTTTTCTTATTTCTATCACCCTTTTAAAAATTCATTTACTTTTAAAGATGAAGTATTTACAAAAGTTTTAGGAGTAAATGAAAATAAAAA
>JAYUTC010000031.1:0-2416 GCA_043755395.1 Ferruginibacter sp. | reverse complement strand
ACCTGCAAATCCTTCATGTCCCCTATATAGTTTTCCATCCAAAATCAGCCCTAATCCAACTCCCCACCCAATATTGATGACCATCGCATTTTGTTCTTTACGGGCTGCGCCAAAACGAAGTTCTGCCAGTGCAATCAGGCTGGAATCATTATCAATGAAAACAGGGATTTCTATTTCATTGGCAATGTATTTGGTGATGCTTTGATGATCGGGTGAATGTAGAAATGAGTAGTTAATTCCTTTTTTAACATCCACAAAACCGGGCATGCCGATTCCTACGCCAATAAATTTTTCTTTTGGTATGCCGGAAGATAATATAACCTGGGAAATTTTCTCTTTCAACAAATGAATTGCCTCTGGATTATCAGGCAACGGCAAAACAATTTTTTCAACAGGCGATACAAAACTATTTTGCATATCCATAATCGCAATCTTAGTAACAAACTGGTCCATTGCTACGGAAACAATATATGCAACATTTTTTTGAAGGGAGTAGGCCATTGCCCTTCTGCCCCCTGTGGATGGGGCAAAGCCTGTTTCTATAATTGCATTTTGAGCCAACAATTCTTCAATCAATTTTATAGTAACTGGAAAGCTTTTTTCAATTTTAACGCACAACTCTGCGCAGGAAAGTCCATCCTCAAAATAGAGTTCTTTTAAGATTTTACTCCTAAATAATTTTTTCTTCTTAGTCATATAACTAGCATGAATAAAGTCCCCTGAGCCTTCAATTCAGCATGAAGATATAGTAACTAATTAAATTATTAAAGAAGTTTTATATTTATTTATTAACATTTAATTATTAATTAAATTAATTTACCCAAAAACAGCTAAAAAATCATTTTACTATTGTAGGCAGCTATTATAAATCTATTAAATCCTCTTTTTATTTAATACAATTCAGGTACTTCCCCATTAAATTAATCCATTCCAGTTGGAAGGAAGGTGTGGGGGATTTTGATTTCATAAACATCATTTGAGTATGAATATGAATTTCAAATCAGCTTGTATGCTGATTAAGTTGCTAATTAAATATTACCTCGTAATGGAAGTAATACCAATACTTCTATAAAACAAAAAATAAGGGACCAGTTTCATTTTGTGGGGAGTAAATAGAAGTTGATGTTTTTTAGAAAGTTACAATTTTAAGATTTGGCTACTGAAACAACAAATTATTTTAATAAAATGAATAATGTATATCAATTACGCCAGAGGCGTTGCCTATTTGTAGATAGTGAAAGATAAAGTATTTTGCCCCAGAGGGGCAACCTCCTACAGGGCAAACGCATTAAAATTATTATTAGCCAAAATGAGGTATTTTATTAATCCCGAAGGGATGATATTAATATAGAAATGAATAGTTTTAAATTTTCATAAACCCCGAAGGGGTGAAATTTCACCCCTTCGGGGTTTTAAGCAGGGTATAGAATCCGCTTTTCTATAATAATATCAGCCTTTCAGGCTTTAGAATTTTTAATACGTTTGCCCTGCAACCTCCTACATTGGTTAATCATAAAATTCAAAGAGATACTCATCTTTAAAAGCAATTTCAAATAATTTCAACTGGCTGATATATGCTGTTTTGAATGACAGCTTTTCATGATGTTTCTGTTGGTTTATGATGCATTTGCATACCTGGTCAATTTGTGATTTTCCGTTAGAAAATGCACCATATCTCCCGCTTTTTTCGGGACCATTCAAATTTTCCTTTAATAAATCCTTTATCATTGATCCAGTTGTTGCTTGCCCGTTTTACGTCTTTCACCAAATCTGAAATTGCAATTACAGGATTTAAACCTAAGAAGATATGAATATGATCAGGCATACCATTAATAAAAAGCATTTTATGGTTGTCTTTTTGTACAACGGCAGTTATATATTTATAAAGTTCGGCTTCCCAGGCAAATTGAATGAAATTATTCCTACCCTTTACTGCAAAAACAAGTTGAATATACAATTGTGTGTACGTATCACCCATGACTTTTAGTTTATCAGGTTGCCCCGCTGGGGCAAAATAAATATAAACTTTTTTCTACAAAGAGACTGCCCCGCTGGGGCAAAGGGTGCAAAGCAGATTAAAATCTATGTGGCTATTCTATTAAAATATGTATATCTAAAATTTCTTACAGACTATAAAATATTTCATAAACAATGCTTTTGTTCACTTACTCCCCACGAAATGCAGGTGATCCGACTTATGTTCTTATTTTTATACTGATACCATTATAAGGACCCTTGAGGGACCGCAAATACGCTGGCTTTTACAATCATGGAATTCTTTTAAAAACCGATGTTTATTGACAATTCCGTGTTGACTATTGACCATTCACACTCAAATGCCGCTCCACTTCATTTTACTCCTGCACCAGCTCCTCCTCACTTATCTTCCAGTTATTATCAAAAAATCCTGCCAACT
>JAYUTC010000030.1:0-15777 GCA_043755395.1 Ferruginibacter sp. | reverse complement strand
TTGATTGTCCCCTAAAACAGAAATACCTGTAATTTTTAACTTGGTCTTTTTTGTTGTGTCTGCATTCAAATCAACCAATGAATTCTTAAACAGATCATGCAAAACAATTGCCGGTAGTTGAATATTATCTAAACTCATAAAAGCCTGCTTTATACGCTGTTTTTTTTGTTTCTTTGCTGTAAAATTAATGAATATGACAGCAGCAGCAGATATAAATATTACAAGGACAACGCTAAGCAAATTAAAAGATATTAATCTCGAAAATATTCCGTTTGGTAAATACTTTACCGATCATATGCTTGAGGTTGATTATGAAGATGGAGAATGGAAGAATGCTGAAATAAAACCTTATCAACCTCTCTTACTGGCTCCATCTCTGGCGGCTTTACACTATGGGCAGGCAATATTTGAGGGAATAAAGGCATATAAAAATTCTGATGGCGAAGCTTTTATTTTCCGTCCTTACGATAATTTTAAGCGTTTTAATATTTCAGCCGAAAGAATGGCAATGCCACAGCTTCCGGAAGAAATATTTATGGAGGGAATGCGCATGTTAATTGAAATTGACAGTAATTGGATACCCGGACAAAAGGATCATTCTTTATATATACGTCCTTTTATGTTCAGCAGCGACGAGATGATTGGAGTAAGGCCAAGTGAAAAGTATAAATTTCTTATTATTTTAAGTCCTACCGGGCCATATTATGCTGCGCCAATGCGTATTAATGTAGAAGAAAAGTATGTACGTGCAGTAACGGGGGGCGTTGGTTATGCAAAAGCTGCCGGTAATTATGGTGGTGCGATGTATGCTACTGCTCAGGCCAAATTAAAAGGTTATGATCAGGTTTTATGGACAGATGCAATAGAACATAAATATGTACAGGAGTGTGGGGTAATGAATGTGTTTTTCATTATAGGTAACACAGTTGTAACACCTGATTTAAATGAAGGAACTATATTAGCAGGTGTTACCCGGGATAGTGCAATTGTATTATTAAAAGAAATGGGTTATATAGTTGAGGAAAGGGCGATAAGCATTGATGAAATTATAGCAGCACATAAGAATGGGATTTTGCACGAAGTATTTGGAACCGGGACTGCTGCAACCATTTCTTTGATAAAAGAGCTTAATTATAAAAATTATGCGATGATTTTTGAGGTAGAAAAATGGAAAGCTGCTCCGGAAGTTAAAAGGAGAATGGATGCCATTAAATATGGTATGGAAGCTGATAACAATGGCTGGATGTATAAGATATAGCCCAAATGAACCGGCTAAAAGCCAAAAGCCGCCTCATTTTAGGCGGCTTTTGTATAAATGTTGATAAAAAGACATTATTTTCTTTATTAAGTTTCTATTTTACAATGAGAATAACTACCTTTGCCCTCCGAAAAATAAAAGCATAATAATGCCTACAATACAACAATTAGTAAGAAAAGGAAGACAGATTATCAAAGCTAAGAGCAAATCAAGGGCCTTAGATAGTTGTCCCCAGCGTCGTGGTGTATGTACCAGAGTGTACACAACAACCCCTAAAAAACCGAACTCTGCTTTGCGTAAAGTGGCTAAAGTTCGTTTAACCAATAAAATTGAGGTTATTGCCTATATACCGGGTGAAGGACATAATTTACAAGAGCACTCTATTGTATTGATACGTGGCGGAAGGGTTAAAGATTTACCTGGTGTACGTTATCATATTGTACGTGGCAGCCTTGATACTGCCGGTGTAAAAGATCGTAAACAAAGCCGTAGCAAATACGGGACTAAAAAAGAAAAAGCTAAAAAATAACCCTTCGGCAGGCACTGTGTGTAGTAAATACTCCGGGTGTTGAAGAAAATATAAATAACAATGCGTAAATCACAACCAAAAAAAATACCATTAGCTCCAGATCCAAAGTTTAACGACAAGCTGGTAACACGTTTTGTAAACAACTTAATGTGGGAGGGGAAAAAGAGTGGTGCTTATATTATTTTTTATGATGCTTTAGATAAAGTATCTAAACAAACCGGTGAAAACGGCTATGAAGTTTGGAAAAAGGCTTTAACTAATATTACTCCGGGTGTGGAAGTTAGAAGCCGACGCATTGGTGGTGCTACTTTTCAAATACCTGCAGAGGTACGTGCCGATAGAAAAATTTCTTTAAGTATCAAGTGGATGGTAAAATACAGCCGTGACAGAAACGGCCGCAGTATGGCAGATAAATTGGCAAACGAAATAGTTGCTGCAAGTAAAGGTGAAGGAGCTTCATTTAAAAAGAAAGAAGATACCCACCGTATGGCAGAAGCTAATAAGGCATTTGCACACTTTAGAATCTAATTATTGTAATTATACTTATAAAGCCGTCTTTTTAAGGACGGCTTTTTTATTTTATGTAACTTTAGTTTTTAAGCATAATAAAATAATTACTATATGAATACAAGAAGGACTTTTATTAAACAATCAGGCTTTGTTACAGCAGGCATTATGATTAACCCTACTGACTTATTGAAAAAACAAAAAACAGTGGGTATTCAATTGTATTCTGTAAGAGATGAAATTATAAAAGATCCTATAAGTGTTATACAAAAAGTAGCTGCGGCAGGATACAATGAAGTGGAGATGTTTGGGCTATCAACAGGGAATAAATTTTACGGGTTAAGTGTTAAAGAATTTACTCAACTTTTAAAAGAGAATAATTTAAAAAGCCCCAGTGGCCATTATGCCCCCGAAAATTTTCTTTTTGAAAATGGTAATGGGGACGATGTAAAAAACTTTTGTGAAGTAGGCAATCAATTAGGGCATAAATATATTATTATCCCCTGGCTTAGCGAAGAGAAAAGAAAAACCATTGACCAGTACAAAGGGCTTGCAGAAAGAATTAATAAAGCTGCTGAAATATGTAAAGCTGCCGGGTTGCAAATGGCTTATCATAATCATGATTTTGAGTTTGCTGATATTAACGGACAGCATGGGTATGATATATTGTTAAGCAATACAGATAAAAATTTGGTTAAAATGGAAATGGATTTGTATTGGGTAGTAAGGGCTGGTTATGATCCAATTGAATTGTTTAAAAAACATCCCGGGCGTTTTCCTTTGTGGCATGTAAAAGATATGGATAAAGCCGACAAAACTAAAAATACCGAAGTTGGTAACGGAACTGTTGATTTTAAATCAATATTTGCCAGTGCAAAACTTGCCGGGGTAAAACATTATTTAGTAGAGCAGGAAAATAATTACATGCCCGATATTTTTACAAGTATAAATTCAAGTTGCAGTTATACAAAAACAAAATTGCTGAAGTAATACGATACAGATTTTGCGAATACAGGATATCAAATGTTCTTAAATTTCAAGGTACATTTGATATGTATATTTTTACTGTTTTTTAGCTGGTTGTATCAAGTCCCATAAATTTCCATAAAGATCTTCAAAAACAGCAACTGTTCCGTAAGGCTCTTCAGCAGGCAGACGTATAAAATTTATTTTCTTTTCAATAAAATTATTATAGTCTCTCCAAAAATCATCGGTATATAAAAATAAAAATACCCTGCCGCCGGTTTGGTTGCCTACACGGATTTTTTGCTCTTCATTAGCCGCCTGAGCTAATAATAAACAACATTGCCCATTGCCTTTTGGAGCAATCATAACCCAACGTTTGGTTTCACTGAGCTTAGTATCTTCCAGTAATGTAAAGTTTAATTTTTCGGTATAAAATTTTATGGCATCATCATAGTTATTTACTACTAATGCTATATGGGCAATATATTGGTTCATTGGTTATTTTTGAATGTTCTTCATACTCTTTAAAATTACATCATAAGGTAATTGTGTTAACTGAATTGTAATTAATGGATATTATAGCCTGCTTTCCAAAATTGTAAAGCCAGCGTAGCATAGTAGCAGGACCAAACGCTGTTTCATAAAAAAATCCCACTAAACAAAAAATGGGATTTAAAAATTAACTATAAATATTAAGCAAAACTTTTCTCTGCCATATCCGGAATATCAACTGCTTTGTAAGCACCCGCATCTAATTTCTTTTTGGTTGCTTCAAAGGCTTTAAGTGTAGTATCAATATCTTCATCACTATGCGATGCAGTTGGAATAAGTCTGTAAATAATATCACCTTTTGGAATAACAGGGTAAACAACAATTGAACAAAATATCCCAAAATTTTCTCTTAAATCAACTACCATTTGTGTGGCTTCGGGCACATCCCCTTTCATATAAATAGGTGTAACAGGGCTGTTGGTATCTCCAATATCAAAACCTCTTTCTTTTAAACCACTTTGTAAACGGTTTACGTTGTACCATAATTTTTCTCTAAGTTCGGGCATAGTTTTTATCATGTCCATTCTCTTTAGCATACCTTCTATAACCAAAAGGGGTACACTCTTTGCAAATATTTGTGAACGTACATTATAACGTAAAAATTTTATTACAGCTTTTGGGCCACAAATAAATCCACCAAGACTACCCAGGCTTTTTACCATCGAAGAAAAGTACAGGTCAATACCATCCTGACAACCCTGCGCTTCATCGGCGCCTGCGCCCGTAGGTCCCATATAACCAAAACCATGTGCATCATCTATTAATATTCGGAATTCATATTTTTTCTTAAGTGCAACAATTTCCTTTAAAATTCCCTGTTCTCCATCCATACCAAAAACTCCCTCAGTTATAACCAAAATACCACCACCATTTTTTGCTGCTAATTCCGTGGCCCTTTGCATTTGTTTTTCGCAGTCTTCAATATCGTTGTGTTTAAAAGCATAGCGATGCCCCATATGCAGGCGTACACCATCTACAATACAAGCATGTGATTCGGCATCATAAACAATTACATCACGACGGTTCACCAAAGCATCAATACAACTCATAATACCTTGATAACCAAAGTTTAATAACATAGTATCTTCTCTGCCTACAAATTCACTTATCACTCTTTCCAATTCTTCATGCATAGTAGTATTGCCACTCATCATCCTGGCACCCATTGGGTTTCCCATACCATATTTGGCAGCAGCTTCTGTATCTGCTTTTCTTACATCAGGGTGGTTTACCAAACCTAAATAATTATTTAAACTCCACACCAATACATCTTTACCTCTAAACTTCATGTGTGGGCCTAATTCCCCCTCAAGTTTTGGGAACGCAAAATAACCATGAGCCCTATCCATGTGCTGACCAATAGGGCCGCCATCTTTTACTAATTTTTCAAAAACGTCCATGCTGATTTAAGATTTTAGATTTATGATGTTAGGTTTTGTTTACAGCAACTTCAACAATCAGATGTTACAAATATTTTTTATCTGAAAATATTTGAGGCAAAAATAACGTAATCCTGCCAAAATGCATAACATTAGGGGGGCATTCCATGCCGGTAAGTTTTATCTTTACCTAAATTTTTTATACTATGTTTCGTAAATACTTTTATGTCTCCTGTTTTTTATTGTTTTTTTCTATACTTAGCCTGCCTCTGAATACTTTTTCTCAGAATTTAAAACCAAAGCTAGTAGTGGGACTTGTTATAGACCAAATGCGTTGGGATTATTTATACCGCTACAGCGATTTGTATGGATCGGGTGGTTTTAAAAGGTTGTTAAAAGATGGGTTTACAGCAGAAAATTCGTTGATTCCTTTTATGCCTACATATACTGCTGTTGGTCATTCATGCATTTATACAGGAAGTGTGCCTGCTATAAATGGTATTGTTGGCAACAACTGGTATGATAAAGCGGCTAATAAAAATGTGTATTGTACTGATGACTCCACTGTAAATACAGTTGGAAATACAGGTAAAGCAGGTAAGATGAGTCCGGTTAATATGTGGACAACAACTATTACCGACGAATTAAAACTTAGTAATAATTTTAAAAGCAAAGTAATTGGTATTGCTTTAAAAGACAGAGGCGCTATTTTACCTGCAGGCCATAGCGCAAATGCTGCTTATTGGTACGATGGTGGTAAATGGATAAGCAGCACACATTATATGGCCAACCTGCCCAATTGGGTAACTAAATTTAATGATAAAGATGTAGCAGGCACTTACATGAAATCTGATTGGAATACTTTAGTTTCCATAGAAAAATATGATTTAAGTACTGCCGATGATATGCCCTATGAAAATACTATTAAAGGTGAAAAAAGTGTTGTATTTCCTCATAAGCTTTCTGCCATTGAGGCAAAAGATAAATACGAAGCTTTTAGAACAACGCCTTTTGCCAATACATTTACTTTTGATTTTGCGAAAACTGCCATAGAAAATGAAGCATTGGGAAGAAATACGGTAACAGATTTTTTAGCTATAAGTATTTCTTCTACCGATTATGTTGGTCATACATTTGGCCCCAACTCAATAGAAGTTGAAGATATATATTTACGCCTTGATAAAGACATAGAAAACTTTTTAAATTATTTAGATACAAAGCTTGGTAAGGGTAGTTATACATTGTTTTTATCAGCTGACCATGGTGTAGCGCATATTCCAGCATTCTTAAATGAACATAAAATTCCGGGGGGTACTTTTGAAGATGGGGATATTTTGAAGGAACTGAATCAAAAAATTGAAGAAAAATTTGGAGTAAAAGCGGGTATTATGGCAGTAATGAATTATCAGGTGTATCTAAATAATAAAAATATTATTGAACAAGGCAAATTAAAGGATGATATAAAACAATATGTGATTGATGCATTAAAAGAGAAAGAATTTATTGTAAATGCATTTGAATTAGAAAAAGTGCAGGAAGCCTCTATACCGGCGCCACAAAAAGAGATGATTTTAAACGGCTATAACCCAAAGCGTAGTGGCGATATTCAGTTTATACTTAAGTCAGGGTATTTTGACGGAGGAAAAAAAGGAACAACACATGGGTTATGGAATCCTTATGATGCACATATACCCTGTGTGTTTTTTGGCTGGGGCATAAAGCAAGGTAAAACCAACCGCCAAACATATATGACGGATATTGCACCTACCATTGCTGCTTTGTTACATATACAAATGCCGAGTGGCAATGTGGGGAAAGTTATAACGGAGCTAATTAAATAAAATAAAAAGCCTTCTATAATCCAGAAGGCTTTTTATGTTGGGTTACTAGGATTCGAACCTAGACAAACAGAATCAAAATCTGTTGTGCTACCTTTACACCATAACCCAATCGTAAATTGGAGTGCAAAAATAAGGTTTCAACCCTTTTCAGCCAAAAGGATTTTTATATTATTAAGGTCAATATGTAAAAAAATACCACGGTAATCAGAAGATTACTTAAAATATTAACTGTATCGTTAGTACACCAGCTATATCCTTTTACTTTTTTAGAGTTAAATGTTGCAGTTTCTGAAATTTCTCCAGCTACATTTTTATATTTTACCTGAAGCCAGCTGCCTAACACACTATCTGCAAGCATGCCTGTAAATCCTGCGCCAGTTATAAAAATAATAAATAGCAAAGAGAAATTATAAAAATAACCAACTGAATAAGACAATAATACAGATCCTGCTAAACCGGCCAATGTGCCTGGTATGGAAATGCCACCAGAAAGGCCTGGGCTTATTTTTTTAAAAGTCAAAATATCATAGGTAATTCCTTTAAAGTACACACCAATTTCAGAGCTTACACTATCTGACATGCTAATGCAAAAAGAAATAATAGCCGTTATCAGGTAAATATTTTGTTGTGTTATCCCAAATAAAATCATAAACACAATGCCAGTGATTCCATTGGCAAAAACCTGAATACCATTCCGCCCTTCTTTTTCATATTGATGCTTATTAAATTTTGATAATAAGCTGCCACTTATTAAAAAAATACCTGGAGCAATAAAGGCTTTATATCCACCCGTAATAAAAAGCAACATTGCCATCCAGCAGGCTGCAACAGCTCCACTAACTGTAAGCCATTTTTTGTAAAAAGCAATTATAGATAATACTGTAAATAACAATAGAATTAAAAGAAATGATTGCAGTTGATTGGTATCCAGCTTTAGAATTAATAAAGCCCATGATACTGTAAACAAAGGCACTGTAAAATTATCACTACCACGATAACTGAACAATTCTGTAATGGCAGGCAATAATGCAATTACAGTACAAAGAATAAAGCCATGAAAAGAATAGTTGTTTAAATAAAAAAGGGATAGGGCAAATGCTGAGATATAAAACGCACTAAAGCCTACCCATGATTTATTTTCAAATAAAAATATAATTTTTTGCCTGCCAAAATACTCGCCAAAAATACCAGCCAGGGCATCGCTGATGGCTAATATTAAAACAGCATAAACAATTTCGAATAAACTGAATACAGGGATAAATAAAAGTGCTGAAAATGCTAAAGGGAAAAAAGCAATACCATATGTTTTATAATCATTTACCTGCATCCATCCTTTTCTTATTACCCCAAGTAGTATAAAAAAGAAAATAAGGAAAATAAATGCCAGAGCCAGCCGGTTTTCAAATTGGTGAATACAATAGGCACAGGTACAAATAGCTGTAAAATGCAATAGTTTTCTGCCAAGCAATTTGGTAAATAATTCATTTTTTACAGCCAATTCAATACAAAATAATACAATTGCAATTGCTGCAATTGCAATGAAGCCCGTATATAAATCATGCTGTGATAAATGCATTATATTGTACAATAAAGTTGTAATTTAAGTAATGATAAAAGAACTGGAAGATTATAATTGGTTTCCTGCCATACTTCGCCGTTGGCAAATGGACTATATTGGCAATATAGCAACCTGGGTTAAATTATACAGGCCATTGTTGCCAGTACTTCAACAAATGATTGAAAAAAATGAAAGTGCCTCTTTACAGGATATTTGTAGTGGCAGTGGTATCCCTGCTGTTTATATTCACCAGCACCTTGCATTAAAAATACCCATACTTTTAAGCGATAAATTTCCGGATACTTCATTTAAAAATACTCCAATGGTGATTTACTCAGTTAATTCTGTTGATGTTTTTGAACTGCAACCTGAGGAAGATATTATTTATACTATGTTTAATGCTTTTCATCATTTTTCTGCAGAGCAGCAAAAAAATATTGTAAAAAAGATGGTTGAAAATAACTCCCCTTTTTTAATTACAGAAATAGTGGAGCCAGATTTGCTTACTATGATTAAAATAATTTTTACTACCACCATACTTCAATTATGTACAGCGCCTTTTGTAAAACCCTTTTCATTTGTAAGGTTGTTTTTTACTTATATCATTCCTGTAAATTTGTTTACGGTAACTTATGATGGTATTATTTCGGTACTAAAATCAAAAACAGCAATTAAATATAGAGAGTTGGTTAGTAATATTGCCACTAATTCTTTTAAAATATCTGTAACTAAAATAAAAAGCTGGAAAATTAATATTGTTTATATAAAAGGGGAGCGTGTAAAATAATGAAATCATTAAAAACACTTTGGCAATTCAGCCGTCCACATACCATTATTGGCTCTGTATGCAGCATTACTGCCTTGTATATTATTGCAAACAATGGAAAAGATCTTTTGCATTACTACTTGTTGTATATAACTACTTTAATTGCTGCATTAGCCTGTAATGTTTTTATAGTAGGGATTAACCAGATTGCTGATGTGGAAATGGACAAAATTAATAAGCCTTATTTGCCATTGGCGGCCGCTACACTATCTCTTAAAAACGCTAAGTCAATTATTTATACTGCATTGGCCACTGCATTGATTGTTGCATTTATAGCTTCACTGTTTTATTTCGTTCTTATAATTATTATACTATTAATTGGCATTGCTTATTCATTGCCGCCATTGTATTTAAAGCAACATCATTTGCCGGCGGCACTTGCAATTGCATTGGTAAGAGGGTTTTTGGTAAATGTTGGCATTTTTCTGCATTTTCAAAAAACAATGAACGGTAATTTTAATTTGCCCGCTTATGTTTGGTGTTTGGCTTTCTTTATAATGGCTTTCAGTATTGCTATTGCCTGGTTTAAAGATTTACCCGACACAGAAGGCGATGAAAAATTTCATGTAAGAACACTGGCCGTTTTATACTCCAAAAAAAATGCATTAACAGGGGGAACCATTATGGTTGCAGCAGCTTATGTTTTGGTATTACTATGGAGTTTTTTTTACGCTATAAAAAATCCGTGGTATTTGATTATTACCCACGGATTATTATTTATTTTCTTTCTAATCAATTATTTTTCAGTAAAACTGGATGATAAAAATTCGGTTAAGAAATTTTACCTGCGCTTTTGGGTATTCTTTTTTGCAGAGTATATTTTATTTGCGGTGTGGGTGATGATTTAAATTACTCCGCATCCTCTTTCTCTTTCAAACCCTTTATCAAATCCAGCGCTTCAGCCACCACATCGCACATAATAGTAATTAAACTGCCAGGCTTTGCATTATTGTAAGCATGCATAATGGCTTCTTTTTCATTGTAAATAATGTTGATCGGAATATCTTTTGGTTTGGTTTCAGTAATGCCTTCTACCAAAAGATTTACAATCTCCTCTGCAGTGCGGCCACGTAAATTTTTATCCTGTCTTATAATTATTTCATCAAAGGAGCGTCCCGAAATTCTACCCAATTCTTTAATGTCTTCATCACGCCTGTCACCGGTACCGCTAATGATACCTACTTTTGGTACACCATCCATTTTACTTACAAAATCACAAAGCAGTTCAAGCCCTGCCGGGTTATGGGCAAAGTCAACCAAAAATTTAAATTGTTTAAACTGAAACATATTTAACCTGCCGGGTGTTTGTGCTGGCGAGGGAACAAATGTTTGCAGTGCCAATTTAATATCATCGATAGAAATATTGCGCCAGAAATAAGTAGATAAAACTGCAGGTAAACAGTTCATAATATTATGAGTTGCTTTACCACCATAAGTAACAGGGACTTCTGCAACTTTTACAACACGAATTTTCCAGGTGCCTTTCATTATAGTTATATAGCCATTTTCATACACTGCCGCAAAGCCACCATTTTTACAATGCTCAACAATGCGTTTATTATTTTCATCCATACTAAACAAGGCAATATTGCATTCCAGTCCGCTCTTCATGGCGTATACTAAATCGTCCTCAGCATTAAGTATTGCATACCCATGTTTAAAAACTGTTTCAGGTACCACTGCTTTTACCTTTGCCATTTGCTCCATCGAATCTATACCACCCAATCCAATATGATCAGCACTTATATTTGTCACAACTGCTACATCACAATTTTGAAAAGCTAATCCGCTTTTTAAAATGCCACCTCTTGCACATTCTAAAACTGCAAAATCAACAGTAGGGTCTTTTAATACAAAAGTAGAAGATACAGGACCCGTACAATCTCCCTTCATCATCATTTGATTTTGAATATATACGCCATCACTTGTTGTGTAACCAACTTTATAACCTGCAGTTTTTGCAATATGTGCTGTTAATCTGGTGGTGGTGGTTTTACCATTAGTTCCTGTAATAGCAATGATAGGAATGTTGCCGGCACTGCCTTTAGGGAAAAGCATATCTACAACAGGCTCGGCTACATTTCGTGCCAGGCCAACTGATGGTTCAATATGCATCCGGAAGCCCGGCGCTGCGTTTACTTCCAAAATTGCGCCACCATTTTCGGTTACAGGTGTACGCAGGTCTGTTGCCATTATATCAATACCACAAATATCAAGGCCAATAATTTTTGCAATGCGTTCGCACATAAAAATATTGGCCGGGTGCACTTCATCGGTAACATCGGTACTTGTTCCTCCGGTAGAAAGGTTGGCAGTAGTTTTTAATAAAACAAGTTCACCATTTGGAGGAACGGTTTCAAGTATGAATTTTTTTTCATCCAGCATTTTCATAGTGCTTCCATCAATTGAAATCTGCGTCAACACTTTTTCATGTCCATAACCACGGCGTGGGTCTTTATTAGTTTCGTCAATTAAATATTGAATAGTGTTTTTCCCATCACCCACCACGCTAGCAGGTGTACGCAATGCTGCACAAATAAATTTATAATTGATAACTAAAATTCTAAAATCAAAACCGGTAATATATTTTTCTATAATAACATTTCGACCATAAACTTTAGCTGCTTCAAAAGCCTTCAAGGCCATTTCCCAATCGGTAATATTAGTGGTGTTTCCTTTACCATGATTGCCATCAATAGGCTTTATTACACAGGGATATCCAATTCTGTCAATGGCATTTTTTAATCCTTCTTCTGTTCTTACCACATCTCCTTTTGGAACTGGAATTTCTGCTGCACCTAATAAATTTTTCGTTTCTTCTTTATCGCAAGCAATGTCAACTGCAATATTCCCCGTTGTACTTGCAATTGTTGCTCTTATTCTTTTTTGGTGCACACCATAGCCCAATTGCACTAAACTGTGTTTATTTAAACGAATGAAAGGGATACCTCTTTTTGCAGCTTCGTCAACAATACAACCTGTACTTGGCCCAAGTCTGGTATCCTCCCGTATTTCTCTTAATTTTTGAATGTCTTCATCAAGGTTATAAGGTTCTTCAAAAATTAATGCATGTGCAATCCGCACGGCTGCTTTTGCAGCGTATACACCTGCATCTTCTTCCATATAACTAAAACAAACATAATATTCACCATCTTTCCCTGTGCCTCTTGTTCGGCCAAAGCCGGTATCCATTCCTGCCAGCGTTTGTATTTCCAATGCAACGTGTTCAATTACATGCCCCATCCAGGTACCTTCATCTACTCTTTCAAAAAAACCTCCACGTGTTCCTACACTACAGCGGTGTTCGATCAAAGTGGGAAGTAATTCCTCCAGACGCTTTCTAAAACCCGGAATGTCATTAGTGGGCATTTGTTCCTTTTCTTCCAAATCCAGTTTCATCTGAATTAGCTTAGTACGGCGAACACTCCAGTAATTTGGACCCTTAAGCACTTTAATTTCAAGAATCTTCATAAATGCAGTTTTGTTTTAAATATTTCTTCTTAAAATATAATGGGATATAGTTAAGCCCCTAAGCTTAAATGTAGGAAACTTTTTAAATTTGTGCTGTATCGGTTATACTTTCTCATAAAAGGTAAATTACTGAATTCATTTTGCTTTACAAAAAACAAAATCAGTAAATTGTATTTCTAAAAATTTAAAGTATGGCAAACCGTCGTTCTTTCCTTAACAAAATGGGGTTTTTATCGGCAACAGCATTATCTGCAAATATTTTTCAACCAGCATGGAGCCGGAATTTAAAATCTGCTTTAAAAAATGTAGAAGCTATTGCGCCATGCGATTTAGCCAGCGATGATGAATTTTGGTATTATGTACAACAATCTTATACAATCTCATCCAATTTTATCAATTTAAATAATGGGGGCGTATCGCCTGCACCTAAAGTAGTTGCCGATGCTATGAAAAGATATTATGATATCAGCAATGAAGCGCCCAGCTATTTTATGTGGAGGGTTATAGATCAGGGAAGAGAACCATTAAGAAAAAATTTAGCTCAGCTAGCCGGATGTGATAAAGAAGAAATTGCATTACACCGTAATGCAAGCGAAGCTTTGGAAACAATTATTTTTGGGATTGATTTGAAACCCGGCGATGAAGTAGTTTTATCTAAACAGGATTATCCAAATATGATAGGAGCCTGGAAGCAAAGGGAAAAAAGAGAAGGTATAAAATTAGTATGGATAAATTTGGAATTACCCAGTGAAGATGAAAATTATTTAGTGAAACAATTTACCGATGCATTTACTTCCAAAACAAAACTGGTGCAAATTACCCATATGATAAACTGGATTGGACAAAAGTTGCCGGTCAAAAAAATTGCAGATGCTGCGAAGAAAAAAAATATTGAAGTAATGGTTGATGGCGCCCATACTTTTGCACAGTTTGAATTTTTAATTCCTGATTTAAACTGCGATTATTTTGGTACCAGCCTGCACAAATGGCTGGGCGCACCAATTGGCACAGGTTTACTTTATGTTCGCAAAGAAAAAATAAAAAATATCTGGCCATTATTTGGAGCTGGGGAAAAAGAAGAAGATAATATCCGAAAATTTGAACACCTGGGTACAAGGCCGTTTTATATTGAACAGGCAACAGATAAGGCTATTGATTTTTTTGATATGATAGGTGCTAAACGTAAAGAAGAACGATTACTATATTTAAAAAATTACTGGATGGAACGGGTACAAAACATTCTTAAGGTAAAGTTGCATACTTCTTTTAAAAAGGAATTTGGCTGTGCAATTGGCTCTGTAAGTGTAGAGGGTAAATCGCCTGCAGAATTAGACAGTTTCCTTTGGGAAAAATACAAAATTCATGCAGTGGGAATTAATTGGGAAAATATTCATGGGTTAAGAGTTACCCCAAATGTGTATACTACAACTAAAAATTTAGACCGCCTGGTAGAAGGGATTGAAAATTTTGCAAAGAGTTAATTCAAATGAAATCAACATTGGTTAATAAGTAGTAAGGGATAATAAAACACGATTTACCTTATTTTTGTGTTAATAACAAAAAGGATTAAATGCAATTTGCTAAAGGAAAATTAATTGCGATTGGTGGCGCAGAAGATAAAGGTAACGAAACTGATAAAGAAGATTTTCACCGCAATAACCTCAACTTTTTTGAATTAGGGATACTTCGCAGAATTGTGGAAGAAGCGGGAGGCCCCCTAAGCCGTATAGAAGTTATAACCACAGCCAGTACAATACCTTACGAAGTAGGGGATAATTACCTGAACGCTTTTGGAAAAATTGGATGCACCAATATTGGGTTAATGCATATACGCAATCGTGCCGATACTAATGAACCTGACTATTTAAAAAGAATAAAAGAATGTGACGCTGTTATGTTTAGTGGCGGTAACCAATTGCGTTTGAGTGTAACTGACGGAGGAACAGAATTTTTATCAATTATTAAAAAGCGATATTGTGAGGAGAATTTTCTTATTGCAGGCACTTCTGCAGGAGCTATGGCAATGAGTAAAACTATGATTTATGAAGGTAATGCCACCAGAGCCCATCTTAAAGGGGAAGTAAAAATGACAACAGGTTTGGGCTTTATAGATTCTGTTATTATCGATTCTCATTTTGAAAAACGTGGCAGGTTTGGAAGATTAGCCCAGGCTGTTGCTTGCAATCCAAGTTGTATTGGTATTGGATTAGGGGAAGATACCGGCATGTTGATAACCGAAGGAAACAAAATGGAAGCTATAGGAAGTGGGTGTGTTATTATTATTGATGGGCATGATATGAGCTACAGCAATATAGCCGATATACCTGATGGAAATCCTTTTAGTGTTGAAGATTTAAAAGTGCATATTTGCGAAAAAGGAAATGGTTATTTGGTAAAAGAAAGAAAATTCATTCCTGAAGTTATTGAAGGGATAGTAGTGAAGAAAAATGTGGATGTTATATAGAAAATAAGTGCAAAATTTTAGTGTAACATAAAGGGCCGCTTTTTGTAATTTGCTTTATTTAACTTGCATTAAATCTTTTATATGAAAAACTTGGTGGCACTTATTTGTTTAATAACACTTATCGCATGTATGCCTAAACAAAAAAAACAGCACATTATTTTCTTTGGAGATTCAATTACAGAGGCAGGGGTTAACCCGGGCGGATATATAATGCGTATAGACAGTATGTGTAAGAATGAAGGTTTAAAAGGAAATTATGAATTTAATGGAGCTGGAGTAAGCGGAAATAAAATATATGACTTGTATTTAAGAATTGAGGAAGATGTGTTGGTAAAAAACCCTGATTTGGTATTTATTTATGTTGGTGTAAATGATGTATGGCATAAAAGTTCATTTGGTACCGGAACTGATACAGATAAGTTTGAA
>JAYUTC010000029.1:0-2418 GCA_043755395.1 Ferruginibacter sp. | reverse complement strand
TAATATTCTAATAAAAATTTATCTCTTACCTCTGCACCAATAATATAGCCTAACTGCTCCATAAAAACTTCACCTTTTGCATATGCGGCAGTACTGTAGGCATAATTTGAATTAAAATGATCGCTATGTGTTGTTAAAGGTTCTTCCAAACCGCTTTTTACCAACAAAAAATAACCGGCATAACCATCACAATGATCTTCGGGAAGGGAAGGCAATAAATCCAATAAAACCTTATTATTGGGATTTTTTTGTAAGTTCTCCTTCAGACCTTGCAATGAAGATTTATTATTATAAAATTTAGAAATTAAATCCTCTGCATAACTGGTAAAGCCTTCATCCATCCATGCATACATACTTTCGTTGGTGCCCAGCATCATTTGGTACCAACTGTGCATCCACTCATGAAAAACAGTACCCAATCCAGGGCCACTAAGTAAAGTTGCCATAGGATATTCCATACCACCATCACCGCCTTGTATAAACGAATATTGGGGATAGGGATATTTTCCAAACTTACTTTCTATAAAAGGTAGTGCAATTACAGCTGCATCGGCAACGGTGTTCCATGCAGAATCATTTTTATTATTGTTTTCTTTATAGTTATATATAACATTAATTACCGGCCCACCATTGGGCATTTTACGAACTATATGTTTATATTCCGGGTCGGCAGTCCAAACAAAATCATGCACATTGTTACCAACAAAATGCCAGCTTCTTTTTTCTTTTGTAGCAGGTTTTAATTCTGAGTTTGGCATATCATAACCCCAACCAATTTCATTTGCATTAACCAATAAGCCTGTACCTCCTAATTTATAGTTTTTATCAATATTAATAGTTACATCAAAATCGCCCCACACCCCATAAAATTCTCTTGCAATGTATGGCGTTGGATGCCATCCTTCATAATCGTATTCACATAATTTTGGATACCACTGGCTCATGCTGTAACGTACGCCAGTGGTGGGATTATCCCTTCCGCTTCTTCTTATTTGCAACGGCACTTGTGCTTCAAAATCCAAATCAATAACTACTTTAGATTTGGGCAATATTGGTTTGGTGAGGTTTACTTCCAAAATAGTTTCATGGTATTCAAATGGTTGAGGTATCCCATTTATTTTTAATGAAATTATTTTTTGATAACCGATTTCATTTTCATTTAATTTGGAAATACGGTCTTTAACTCTGTCATCCCAATCAAGTCTTCCTCTGGTTATTGTTTTTCCTAACTCCTGACTTCTTACATCCATACTACTGCCGGGTTTAAAAGCATTAAAGTATAAATGATAAAACAATTTATTTAAAACATCAGGTGAATTATTTGTATATTCTAATTTTTGTTTCCCTTTAAACTGATTGGTATTTACATCCATATCAATAATCATATTATACTTAACACGTTGTTGCCAGCGGTCGGGCTGGGCCTGCACAACGAAAAATGAAAAATGAAAAATGAAAAATGAAAATAATATTTTCTTCATATGTAAAATTTATTTTTGCTAAAATATAGGTTATAAAATTATTTACCCATTAGTTTTTCGTTAAACTTAATAATGAGTTTGAACAAATCTTCATGTTCACTTAAAGGCAATGTTACAGCTTTATCAAATACATCATGATAAGCTTTGATGCCGCCCAAAGTATAAAAGAAAAATGCAGGTACTCCTTTTTCTGTAAAAAAATAATGATCGCTGTTGGCAGCCTTTCCACGGGCATTAATTTTTACGAGTAATTTATTTTCATCATTAACTGCGTTCATCATAGCAAATTCTATGGGAAATTCTGTAGCATTAACTACTGTAATACCTTCTTCACCTGTACCAGCTAAATCTGTATTTATGAGGAAGCGTATATTTTTTAATGGTAACAAAGGATTTTCAGTGAAATATTTTGAACCTATTAACCCTGCTTCTTCTCCTGCAAAACAAATAAAGCCTATGGAATATTTTTGGGGATGCAGTGCATAATAATGTGCCAGGTTAAGTAATAAAGCAACCCCGCTTGCATTATCATTTGCTCCCGGAAAATAGGTATCTGCTCCCATACCACCTAAATGGTCGTAATGTGCTGTAATAAAAATCATGGAATCTGGTTTAACAGTTCCTTTAACCAAGCCACAAACATTAGTTGTTTTAAAATTATTAACCAGTTTAGTATCAATATTAACTTTAAAAGTTTTCGGTGCATTATCCAATGCTTTTTTATCTATAAGAATTAATGAATAATTGGCAACATCAGGAGATATATCCCAGGTAAGTTTATCCTGCATTTTTATTACCAGCATTTGTTTGCGGTTAATAAACTGGATACTGTCTAAAATAGTGCGGCGGAAAGTGCCTCGCGTTCGGTGTCGTCAGCGCCGTTGAGGGCGGCTAACGGGTGATGCAAGAATTTGTTGGTGAGTCCCTGTGCTAGTGC
>JAYUTC010000028.1:0-2423 GCA_043755395.1 Ferruginibacter sp. | reverse complement strand
CATTTGTCATGCTGCAAATTAAAACAAAGCCTTAACGTATCAGCAATGATGCAGAAAAAATATTTCTGGAAAATAATTTTCTGGTAAATTTATCAGCTTGTTAATAGAAAATACAATGTTTATTAAAATTTACTTTGATGATAAACCGGTTTATCTCTGTGATGAACTTAATGTGGAACTCAGTGAAATCCTACACCACCCCGATGCCATATTTATTGATGAACTATCTGCACCTGCAATAAAATCGTTGTTACATGAAATTACCAAACCGGCATTTCATGCAGGCGTTTTATTACACAGCAATTTGGAAAGTTTAAAAAAAGCTTTTTTTAAGAATTTTACTCCTATTGAGGCTGCCGGCGGAATTGTGAAAAATGATAAAAAAGAGTTACTGTTTATCTACAGACTGGATAAATGGGATTTACCAAAAGGAAAAGTAGAAATTGGAGAAGACCTGCAAACCTGCGCAGTAAGAGAAGTAGAAGAAGAAACCGGAGCAAAAAACTTAACTGTACAAAATAAAATAGGAGAAACTTACCATACTTACAATGCATTTGGTAAACATTTTTTAAAAACAACTCACTGGTTTTATTTAACCTGTGCTGCGGAACAAAAACTTGTTCCACAAACAGAAGAAAATATTGATGTTATTAAATGGGTAAAAATAAAAAAAATAGAAGACACGCTTGTTAATACCTATCCATCAATAAAAGATATTCTGGCAAAATTTATTACCGATAATAAAAAAACAATATAAATTCCCTGATAGCTCCTGCTGAATAATCAGTTGCCCCTACAAACTAAGGCTATTTAAAATGCTTTCTTTAAAATTGCCAAGGTTAACCTGCTAATGCAGATCAATTGATCGGCTTCATCATGAATTTTTATATCCCATACATGCGTTGTTCCTCCTAAATGCAAAGGTTTTGCTGTTGCAATTACATGTCCTTGCCTTGCACTTCTTACATGATTGGCATTAATTTCCAGCCCCACACAAATGAATTTATTTGGATCAAGCACCAACTGAGATGCTAAACTCCCAACTGTTTCAGCCAATGCACAACTTGCACCTCCATGTAATAAACCATAAGGCTGTTTAGTTCTTTCATCTACAGGCATTTTTATCTTTATAAAATCATCTCCAATTTCGGTATACTCCATTCCCAGAAACTCGCCCATTGTGCCAGGTTCAATAGTTAGTAAGTTTTCTTTTTTGATTGATTTATTAAACCAGATTGCCATAGTTTTATTTTTTAAAACTTATTTAAAATTATTTTTTTGTAATGCTACTATTTACAATGCCAGGCAAAAATTGAGAAACATCTCCTCCGTTTTTATACACGTCACGCACAAGAGTAGACGCTACGGAAGTAAATTGTGGAAGGCAGGTTAAAAAAATCGTTTCTATATGTCCATCCAAACTCCGGTTCATATCAGCAATGGCTTTTTCGTATTCAAAATCATTCACGTAGCGGATACCTCTTAAAATAAAATTAGCTCCAACCATTTTACAACAATTCACTGTTAAACCATCATACACAACTGCCGCTACTTTTGGTTGATCTTTATATATATCCTTTACCCATTGTAACCTTTGCTCTTCGCTAAACATAGGAACCTTATTTACATTACGGCCTATGCCTACAATTAATTTATCAAACAAGGGCATTGCCCTGTTGATAATATCGATATGACCAAGTGTAACTGGATCAAATGTACCGGGGAAAAGGCAAACACGTAACATAATTTAATGGGCAATTTACTATTAGATAATTGATAATTTTTAAAATGCTTAAGCTTATTAAAATCCAGGAAATCTTATAGCTAAATTTATAAAATTATTTATTACAACCAATCAGTAATTAAAAATACAAAAATGATTCAGTTAGAAGAGATATCAATTGTCTATTTCTCTACTATCCATTAATTAAAGTGTTGCTTTTGGGGGATAGCAGATATAAAGCTGCCATCCTAACAGCTACTCCATTTTCTACCTGCTGCAAAATAATCGATTGTTTGCCATCTGCAACATCACTATCAATTTCTACGCCTCTGTTAATGGGGCCGGGATGCATTATCACTATTTCTTTAGGCAATTCGTCTAACAATTTTCTACTTACACCATATGCAAGATTGTATTCCCTTAGCGAAGAAAATAAAACCTGGTTTTGCCTTTCAAGCTGTATACGAAGCACATTGGCAACATCGCACCAGGCAAGTGCTTTTTTTAAATTGTATTCCACCTTTACATTAAGAGCCTCTGAAATATATTTTGGAATTAACGTCGGTGGGCCAGCTACCATAACCTCTGCCCCCATTTTCTTTAACAAATAAATATTGCTCAATGCTACCCTTGAATGCATGATATCGCCTACCAGCACAATTTTTTTCCCTTCCAGCGTACCTAATTTTTCTTTGATAGA
>JAYUTC010000027.1:0-6083 GCA_043755395.1 Ferruginibacter sp. | reverse complement strand
TGGTATTACAGCTTATGAAGAAGCTCTTAAAAAGAATAATGTTCGGTATGAACTATATATGTATGAAGGAGCCAATCACGCTTTTCATAATGATACAGCACCAACCCGTTATAATGAGGCTGCTGCCAAATTAGCCTGGCAAAGGAGTATAGATTTTTTTGGAAAATATCTTCGCTAAAAACCATTGTTTTACTTTATTTTAAAACTTAATTTTTTCCTGAGTTCTTTTATTCAAGGGTAAACTAATTATTGGCCTGCATTTTTATTAAATTATACAGTTAAACTTAATGCCCCCTTCTGTTTAAAATACTTCTGTAGCTTTTTTGAATATTCCAAAGATCCACAGTACTGAATTGTTTGTTTTGATTGGTTACTACGCCAATTGTTGCTTTTACCACCTGAGTTAAATTATTAATTTGTTCCTTAGTGATAATATTTATTTTTTGTGTGTTATGCTTATTCATGACCTGAATTTTTATGAGTTGAGATATATTTAATTTTTTGACGAATTGGTAATTAAGCAAAGTGCCTTCTTTGAATATTACTTCTTCTTTGGCGTTGGATATTCCATAAATCTGCAGCGGTAAAAGTTTTTACCTGATTTAAGTCAAAAGCCAGCGTTTCGCTAATTACAGTTGTTAATTTCTTTGTTTCGGCTTCATTTATTGCTGAGAATAAATTAATGTTTTGAGTGTTCATTGTTTTAAATTTTAATTGTTTTAAATGTTTTGTTTGTTGTAACCTCTCTTTATGTTACTTTGATAACACAAAGCTAAAGGTAATTTTAGTACTATGCAAAACAAAGTAGTTAGTTATATTATAGTAATATTCATTTAATAGTACTAAATTTACAATGTAATCCTTTACTGTATTGACTTTGCTGAAAATCACCCGTTTCTCAAAAAATAATTTCAATTATTTTAAACGGTAAATAATAGGGATAAATGGATGACAGGTATTGATAAATGACATAAAATTGATTAAAAAATACTTAAATTACTCCTGAAATAAGAATTATTAGACCTTTGGATTAACCTTTTTAATCATTTCAAAGTGTAAAATTGATCGAAAAGCCCTAATATTTTTGTCTTAAACTTTTAAAATCTAAGTCTACCTGTATCTGTTTGTTTCTATAAAAAGAGGACTGGCAGTTATAAAATACCCCCCTTGCTTAACAAGTGAAAATAAAAAACACCATTCTAACTTAGTCAGAATGGTGTTTCACTTAATATGTTACTATTATTTGTCCTTGCCAAATTCAATAGCAGCATGAGCTGCCGCAAGCAATGCAATTGGCACTCTAAATGGAGAACAACTTACATAGTTCATTCCCATACGATGAAAAAATTTAACACTTTCCGGATCTCCACCATGTTCTCCACAAATACCTACTTTTAACTGTGCTTTTACCTTTCTGCCCCGCTCAATTCCTAAATGTACTAACTCTCCTACTCCCTCCTGATCAATTGTTTGAAAAGGATCATCATTCAATACTTTTAAGTCCATGTATTTAGGTAAAAATCCTCCAACATCATCTCTGCTAAATCCAAAACTCATTTGAGTTAAATCATTTGTTCCAAAGCTAAAAAAATCTGAAACTGCAGCCATACGGTCTGCTATTAATACCGCTCTTGGAATTTCTATCATAGTTCCATATAAATATGGAATCTTTTTCATCTTTTTATTTTCACATACTTCTTTATACACCCTATCAACAATTACTTTTTGATGAATTAATTCATTTTCTGTGCAGGTTACCGGCACCATAATTTCTGGAAATGCTTTTTTACCAGATTTTAAAAGCTCTGCAGTTGCTTCCAGTATTGCCCTTATCTGCATTTCAGTAATTTCGGGATAACTAACACCCAGGCGTACACCTCGATGGCCAAGCATAGGATTATTTTCATGTAATGCCAAAACCCTTCTGCGCAACATGCTCATACTAATCCCCAATTCTTTACTTAATTCATGTAATTTAGCAACGTCATGTGGTACAAATTCGTGTAATGGCGGATCCAGTAAACGAATAGTAACAGGATATCCTTTCATTATTTCCATTGTATCCTTAATATCTTTTTTTACAAAAATAAAAAGATCATTTAAAGCTTTGCGCCTTTCAGATTCTGTTTTACTCATAATCATCTTTCGCAACAAAAAAAGCGGTTGCTCACTACCCTCTCCGTAAAACATATGTTCAGTGCGGAAGAGACCAATACCTTCTGCGCCAAATTTTAAAGCATGTGCAGCATCTTCGGGAGTTTCGGCATTGGTTCTTACTTTTAAAGTTCTTACTTTATCAACCATTTTCATTAGGTTTTTATAAGATTGATTTTTATCCAGATCTATATCAACCAATCCCATACTTCCCAAATAAACCAGTCCCTTTGTGCCATCTAAACTTAGCCAATCTCCTTCTTTAATATAGCTGCCATCATTGGCTTTAAAAGATTTAGTTTCACTATGAATTTCTATATCAGAACAGCCTACAATACAGCATTTACCCCAACCTCTGGCTACCAAGGCTGCATGAGACGTCATGCCACCTTTGGTTGTAAGAATGGCTTGAGACTTATGCATACCATCCACATCTTCGGGAGATGTTTCCTCTCTTACCAAAATAACTTTTTCTCCCCTACTTGCCCACTCCACAGCTTCAGTTGAAGTAAACACAACACGCCCTTTTGCTCCACCAGGACCTGCGGGTAAGCCCTTTGCAATTGGTTTTGTTACCTTTTGTATTTCTGGATCCAGCATTGGAAGCAATAATTCTACTAATTGATTTGGAGCAACTCTCATAATGGCAGTTTTTGCATCAATTAATTTTTCAGCGAACATATCGCTGGCCATTTTAACTGCTGCTATCCCATTGCGCTTACCAACCCTGCATTGTAACATATAAAGCTTACCTTTCTCAATAGTAAACTCAATATCCTGCATATCCCTGTAATGTTTTTCCAATCTTTTTTGTATTTCAAACAGTTGCTTATATATTAAAGGCATGGTCTTTTCGAGCGTTGGCAAATGTTTACTTTGACTATTTTTTGAATACTCGTTTACAGGTGCAGGTGTTCGTATACCTGCCACAACATCTTCTCCCTGTGCATTTAATAAATATTCGCCATAAAATCTATTTTCACCATTACCGGGATTTCTTGTAAATGCAACACCCGTTGCACTTGTATTTCCCATATTACCAAAAACCATTGCCTGTACACTTACAGCTGTTCCCCATTCATCCGGAATTTTTTCAATACGGCGATATTCAATGGCACGCTTCCCCCTCCAACTGCTAAATACTGCACCGATACTTCCCCATAACTGTTCATAAGGATCATCTGGAAATGGTTTACCTAATACTTTTAAAACGGTCACTTTAAAATCTTTTACCAGTGCTATCAATTCATTAACTGTTAAGTCTGTATCAAATTTATAGCCTTGTTTATGTTTTATTTTTTCCAACTTTTCATCTAATACTTTTCTTATGCCTTTTCCTCCCTTAGGTTCAATTCCACCAGCTTTTTCCATCACCACATCTGCATACATCATTATCAAACGACGATAGGCATCATAAGCAAAACGGGCATCACCGGATTGTTTAATTACTCCTATAATAGTTTTTTCATTCAAACCAATATCCAAAACAGTTTCCATCATTCCTGGCATTGAACGCCTTGCCCCCGAACGTACGGAGACCAACAATGGATTGTTAACATCACCAAATTTTTTACCCATCTCCAATTCAACTGCTGCCAAAGATTTTAGAACCTGTGAATTTAGTACGGGAGGATATTTTTTTTTGTTACTGTAATAAAAAGTACAAACTTCAGTTGTAAGTGTAAACCCTGGGGGGACGGGCAATCTAAGTTTAGGGTGGCCTGCCATTTCAGCAAGATTAGCCCCTTTACCACCCAATAAGTTTTTCATGGATTCATTTCCATCTGCTTTTCCACCACCAAAATAATAAACAAATTTGGTAGTCTTTTTTACTTGTTCCATATAAATATTTTGATTAAATGTTTATGCATATTACACTTGATAAATATTCAATAGACTTACTTTTATCATAAAATAAGTTGATAGTTATCAGTATCTTTTGATTAATGGCAGATTTTCGTTTTAAAAAATATATGAATGGGAAATTGAAACTACAATCAAGACATTTTGGGCTTAAGATTTATGCAAAGAAATCTTGGTGGGTATCCGAAAAAATAAATTTATTGCAATTTGCAAAACCTCATATTTGCATAATCAGTTATAAAACCTTATTAGTAACCCAAAATAGTTTTCATCCCACCCATCTATCATTTCTTTATAAGCTTCATCGGGAATGTTTGTATGCACTAATTCGGCTGAAGTGCCCTGTTTATGTGGATGTAATTTAATAGTTACTATAGATGCAGGTTCCTGGTCTCCAAAATACCATTGCTGAACTATCTTTTTGCCTGTTTCAAACGCGATGTTTTTGCCTGAAATACTCCCTTCCCATAGGGTAAATTCGGTTCCTGGTTCGGTACTCATTTCAGCTACTTCCCCAGTCCATAATTGAATAGTTGCCGGAAGTGTTAAAGCAAGATATACCTCTTCCGGTAATGCAGGTATAATGTAATATTTTTTAAAATCTTTCACTGAAAATTATTGTTTGTCAAAGATAAAATTCTTTTTCTACCTACAATAAATGAAAAATGCAGCTGGTGTTAAATGAACTACCTTTCATTTTTTAATATATGAGCATTAGCAACCATTTTGATTCACTTATAGATAGTTATTTGAACAATAATATAGGAATTGATACCGGGTTTTTGAATGAAAGTTTATCAACTGGCTTACAGCAAAATATATTACAATTACAAAAAGATGAAATGATGACTGTTGCCGGTATAGGAAATGAACAGGTGAAAGATGTCAATCAAAAAATGAGGGGTGATAAAATTTATTGGATGGATAAAAGCCACAATAATATTTATGAGCAGGAATTTTTACAAAAGGTGGAAAGTTTTATTGATCATCTCAACAGTACATGTTATACTGGAATAAATGGTTATGAGTTTCATTATGCTGTTTATGAAGAAGGTAGTTGTTATAAACGGCATAAAGACCAGTTTAAAAACGACAGTAATAGAAAATATACGCTTATTTGTTATTTAAATGAAAACTGGGTGGAAAAAGATGGTGGCCAATTAATGGTTTATCAGAACAAAACAACTCAAAATATTTTGCCTCATTCTAAAACAGCCGTGTTTTTTAAAAGCGATGAAATGGAACATGAAGTAACCATTGCCAATAGAAGCAGAATGAGTATTACAGGATGGTTAAAAAGTATTTAACTGTATTATAAACAGGCATCTCTCAACATTTTCATGTAAACCAATCCCTTTTCTCTGGCAAAATTAATATTGGTATCGGGGATGTTCCCGGGGTTCTTATACTGTTCCAAAGCCTTGTCTATACTTTCTTCCCGTAACAGGTGTAACATTGGGTAAATGGATCTGTTAGTATAATTAGCTGCATCATTTTCAGGTGAGTTTGCAAATTGATACAATGGATGAAAACTTGCTACCTGGTATACGCCTTCATAACCTTTTTCTATTAACAATTTCTCTGCAACAGATACTATGTTTAAATAATCTTTAAATTTCCCAAAAGTATTAGGAAAAATTAAAAAACTGGTTTCAATATCAATTTCATTATCCAACCTGGTTATTTCAGCTAAAAATGTTTCCAGGCATACCGTTGAATCCGTACTGAATTCTATATTGTAATGTATCGCCTGCTGTTTTATTACATTTGCGGCAAATGGACAAAAGTTACATCCAACCACAACCCTGTTAATCCATTCTTTTGTTTGTTTGATTACTTGTTCAGCTGCAACCATTTAATTCCAGTTATTTTTATTATACAAAGCTAAGTTTTTTACAATTACTTAATTAAGAGAAAAAATAAATTAAAAAGTAAAAGCGAAATTTTTAAAATCATCTATCCAAAAATAAACATGGCTGCGCTTTGCAGCAGCCATGATGGTATAATAAAATAATGGATTTTTTAGCTATGCAGCAATATAGATAAACTGCATACTTTCATAGCAA
>JAYUTC010000026.1:0-2427 GCA_043755395.1 Ferruginibacter sp. | reverse complement strand
AAAGCCCTGCGCATACAATCTCCTTGCTCTTCCACCTGGCATAGATTGTTTCTCAAATATAGTGACGTCCCACCCTGCTTTAGCTAAAAAGCATGCTGCTGATAAGCCGGCAAACCCACTTCCTATTATAACTACATTTTTCAATAATCTAAAGTAATGCTATTGGAATTTAAAACGGGAGTATTAATATTCATTTGCTAAATTAAAATCTAGAAAGTTGTTCTTTAAGCAATTTGCGTGCAAAATGTATTCTGCTTTTTATAGTGCCTAAAGGCTCATTCAGCATATCTGCAATTTCATGGTATTTATACCCTTCAAAATATAACATGAAAGGATTTCGGAAAATAGCGGGTAACTGATGAATGGCTATCTGAATATCTTTCATTTTTAAAGCACCTTCAGCAGCATTGGTAGTAGTTACCTGATTGTAGTTTAATAAAAATTCATTTGGGGTGCTGTCGAAAATAGTATTTTGTTTTGCCTTACGTCGATAGTTATTAATAAAAATATTGCGCATGATAGTGTACAACCATGCTTTAATATTTGTGCCCACATTATACTTTTCTTTATTTGCCAATGCCCGGTACATTGTTTCCTGCAATAAATCTTTAGCTACTTCATTATCTCTTGTTAAAGTAATAGCAAATGGTTTCAGAAACTCTGTGTTATTTACAAGCATTTGGTTAAAATCTATTGTAGCCATATTAAAAGTGTTTAAATTTTATACTGTAAAGTTAAACAAAAAAATATCAAACAATCAAATTTTTGTTTAATATTTTAATATTAATAATTAAACAATAAAATGGGGATGAAAACTTATAATTCCGAAACAAATTTCATCACTTCTGGAAAAGACTTTTTAAAGTTAATATGCGCAGGGATTTTCTTTTCGTAACTATTGGTTAACAACCCTGAAATAATGATTGGTGTACCATTGAATTTTTTGGTAATATTACTGATAAACTTATCAAAATTAAAATTATGGCCCACTGATGTAAGGTGAGAATACAGGTAATCCGGTTTCTTTAAATTAACAACGTATTCAACATCCTTTAATGGCACATTGGCCCCCAAATAAATAGTAGAAACACCCCTGTTTTTTAATAAATAATACATAAAAAGCATGCCCAGTTCATGGTACTCTCCTTCGGGTAAAAAAAGTAATACAGTTTTATTTACCTTTATTGAAGTAACAATTCCTTCAATACCAACAATCAATTTTTGGCGAATAATATTGGTTACAAGATGCTCCTGTGCAGGATTTATGTGATTTGTAAGCCACAAGATGCCGATCTTTTCCATATAAGGAAAAATGATTTGAATGATGGTTCTTTCAATACCACGTAACCTGATATGATCATCTAAAATATTTTCCAGCCGGTCAATGTTTAAATCAACCATACACTGAATCAAATCATTTACTATTCGTTCCTGCTGCGCCTGGGTATTTGTAAGTGATAATATTTTTTCCTTTACCTCTACATCACCCATTTTATCGATGTGTGATATTTTATACCCGTATTTATTAAGGAGTGCAATATTTAAGATTTTCTTTAACTCATCATTACTATAATAACGGATATTGGTATCGGAACGGCTTGGTTTTAAAAAGTTATATCGCTGTTCCCAAATGCGAATTGTATGTGCTTTAATACCAGATAAATTTTCGAGGTCTTTAATAGTGAATGAGTTCATCTTATTTATTTCTATTTATAATTAATAACATATCCAATACATTATTGTTTAAAGATAAAGCACAAATACTTAACAGAAATAGGAAGTTCGAAAATTAGGAAAACAAAAACCCGGTCTGCAAAAGACCGGGTTTTAAGCAATATGTTAAGCTTTTTATAGTATTACTCTAACAAAAAAATCTCTGTCTATATCAATAATTTCTGCTTTGCTTTGCCAGCCTACTTTAGCAAACAATGATTCTAAATCGCTTTTTGAATAATAATATAAAGGACAATTTCTCATTTTATATCTAATTTTTCTTTGCCAGCCCAAAAAACCTCCTGATTTTGGAAAGCTCATTAGCAGCTCTTTATTAACCTCCGTCTTTAGCTTTTCAAAAATCTCTAGTGGCGATTTAATGTAGTCAAAAAATCCAACAAGTACTGCTGTATCAAATTTTTCAGCAAAGGCATGTTCAATGTAACCGCTATGTATATAGCTAATTTTACCTTCCTCTGCAAATCTTTTAGTTTTTTGTTCGGCCAGTTTCAGCATGCCATCTGCAATATCCAAACCCGTTACAATTTTACCCATATTTAAAAGTGCTTCGCAATAAACCCCACCACCGCAGCCCACGTCCAGGATTGTTTCAATTTTGGTGTTGGCTGAATATTTCAACACCAAATTGTAGCGCAAGCGCATAGACCTGCGAAAATATTTATCTAAAAATTTATCCCAGGTACTTCTTTTTTT
>JAYUTC010000025.1:0-6084 GCA_043755395.1 Ferruginibacter sp. | reverse complement strand
CTCCTGTTATCATTGAAGACGGATGTTTTATCGGCAGCCGATGTATCGTTGTTGAAGGTGTTATCGTTGAAAAAGAAGCGGTGCTGGGAGCCAATGTTGTTTTAACGCAGTCCACAAAAATTATTGATGTGAGTGGCGCTGAACCAAAAGAAATGAAAGGCCTTGTGCCGTCAAGATCTGTTGTGATACCGGGTTCATATAACAAAAAATTTCCGGCTGGAGAATTTGGTGTTGGATGTGCGTTGATCATCGGGCAACGAAAACCAAGTACGGATCTGAAAACAAGTTTGAATGATGCGTTGAGAGATTTTAATGTGAGTGCTTAACCCCCATCCCATAAGTGGGTGAAATTGCATACATCTGTTTAATTCATTAAAGCAGTAGTTTTAATTATATTTCACTTATAAACCCCGATATTATTCGCCGGGGTTTATTTTTTTATGACAAAAGAGGCTAACATAAAAATATCATTTGCTGGATTTGTAATAACATTTATTGGTGCAATATTATTTTCTACAAAAGCAATAATTGTAAAAAAAGCATTTGCAGATATACATGTAGATGCACTTAGTTTACTGGCGGTACGGATGATTTGCGCTTTGCCATTTTATTTAATAGTAGTTTTTTATAAAACAGGTCAACAGGAAAATAAAAAGCTTACACCGGGGCAATGGATGTTTTTAATAATTCTGGGTTTAATGGGTTATTATATCAGCAGTTTTTTAGATTTTGTTGGTCTTCAATATATTTCTGCAGGATTGGAAAGATTGATTTTATTTTTGTATCCAACTGTAACAGTATTAATAACTACTTTGTTTTTTAAGCAAAAAATAGCAGTTGTACAAAAATGGGCTTTGCTGTTAACCTATACTGGAATTGCCATTGCTTTTTATGGTGAATTAAAGATTGATACCGGCAACTCCAATTTTTATTTGGGTAGCCTGCTTATTTTTTTATGTGCCATTACCTACGGTTTTTTTGTTGCAGGAAGTGGTCAGTTAATTCCGCAGATAGGTGCAACAAAATTTACAGCTTATGCAATGACGGTAGCCTCCCTTGCTGTTCTGCTTCATTATTTTATTAATGGCAATTTTATTGTGCTGCAATCCCGAAATGATTCCTTTTGGCTGTATGGTATTTTACTTGCTGTTGTGGCCACAGTAATTCCCACCTTTTTAATTTCAGGAGGATTAAAAAGAATGGGTTCCACCAATGTGGCAATTGTATCCTGTATTGGACCGGTTTCAACCATAATTCAGGCCCATTTTATTTTAGGAGAAAAATTTTTTACAACACAAATTATTGGAACAATTTTAGTTGTTGCCGGTGTGGTAATGATTGGGTGGAAAAGTAAAGAGATATAGTTTTTTAAAACAAATTTTGGTTTTACATTTGCTGCCCTGCCCAGATGGCGAAATTGGTAGACGCACTGCCTTCAGGTGGCAGCGTTCGCAAGGATGTGCAGGTTCGAATCCTGTTCTGGGCACTAAAAAAGGATTACATTTTTTGTAATCCTTTTTTTATTAATTAAAAATCCTTTTCTTAAATATCAATTGCTTCACCATAAGCCACTGCTGTAGCTTCTTTCAATCCTTCACTCATGGTTGGGTGTGGGTGAACTGCATTTAAAATTTCGTGTGCAGTAGTTTCAAGCTTTCGTGCCATCACTGCTTCGGCAATCATTTCAGTTACATTCATACCAATCATATGACAGCCTAAAAATTCGCCATATTTAGCATCATAAATTACTTTTACAAAACCTTCAGTAGCACCGGCAGCACTTGCTTTACCACTTGCCATAAACGGAAATTTACCCACTTTAATTTCATAACCTGCATCCTTAGCCGCTTTTTCGGTAAATCCTACACTTGCTATTTCGGGTGAGCAATAGGTACATCCGGGTATATTGTTATAATCCATGGGCTCGGGATGGTGACCACTTAAATGTTCTGCCGCATTAATACCTTCCTTAGCTGCAACATGTGCTAATGCCTGGCCGGGGGAGCAATCACCAATTGCATAAATACCATTTATATTTGTTTGCTGATTTTTATCAACAATTACTTTCCCTTTTTCCGTTTTTATACCCAATGCCTCTAATCCAATATTTTCAATATTGGAAACCACTCCAACTGCACTTAATAAAATATCCGCTTCCAATATTATTTCGCCGGTTGCGGTTTTTATTTTTGCTTTTACACCAGATCCGGAAATATCAACGCTGGTCACCTCACTATTTGTCATAATGCTGATGCCTTGTTTTTTAAATTGTTTTTCCAATTCTTTGCTGATGTCTTCATCCTCAACAGGAACAATACGTGGCATAAATTCTACGATAGTAACTTTTGTTCCGATACTATTATAGAAATATGCAAATTCCGAACCAATAGCTCCGCTTCCGCAAATGATCATACTTTTAGGTTGTAGCGGTAATACCATTGCTTCACGGTAACCAATTATTTTTTTGCCATCAATTGGCATAGAGGGTAATTCTCTTGCTCTGCCACCTGTTGCAATTACAATATTTTTTGCTTCAAGTACCTTTTTGCTTCCATCTGCAGCTGTTACTTCTAATTTACCGGGTGCAATCAATTTTCCATATCCCATAATTACATCTATCTTGTTCTTCTTCATTAAAAACTGAACACCTTTACTCATTTTATCTGCCACTCCGCGGCTGCGTTTAATTACACCCTCAAAATTTGTGGTGGGATTGGCTATGTTAATGCCATAGTCTGCTGCATGTTTTGCATATTCAAACACCTGGGCACTTTTTAATAATGCTTTGGTTGGGATACAGCCCCAATTAAGACAAACACCACCCAGGCTTTCTTTTTCAATAATGGCCACTTTTTTACCTAACTGACTTGCTCTTATTGCTGCAGGATAACCACCTGGGCCGCTGCCCAATACTATTATGTCGTATACCATGATTTCAATTCTAAGTTATAAATTATGAGTTGCAAATTTAGACCGAAACAGGGGATTAGCCAAAACCTAATTTGGAAGCCTTATAAAAACTATACTTTGCCACTGGTTTACTTAATTTTATTGAATGTAGTGGGGTGAATTTGTAATACTAATGTAACAGCGTTAAAGAATGTAATTAATCGGTTAGGATACTTTTAACTGAATGGAAATAAAAACAATATGTTATTGTCAGAGTTTATTTATTTCTAAGTAAATATTTTTTCTGTACAATTTGCTGCACGGCTACATTATTTATTTTACTTTCCAGCCATGATATTACATCCAGATACATAAAGGTTCTTGTTTCGAATCTGCGATTTTCAAATAGCTTTAATTTATGTAAAAGGGTTTCAAATTCGGGCTTTAGTTTATCCGTACTAAGTGTTAATGATTTACGTAAAAATTTAAACATTTCTTCTTCCACCACACTAAGGTTTTGCATTTTTGCCATAAAACGGTAAACTGATTTTGCCAAATATTCCAGCAGTTGAAAATTGCCTATTTCGTAATGGGCAATTAAATGCAGTAATCGGGCATAACATTGTAAATCGTTGCGTAAATCAACTTTCCAGTTAATGATTTTGTTAAGATAATCTATTGTGGTTTCAAAATTGCCTGCACCAAAATACATACAGGCAATTTTGTAATAAATTACCAATATGCGATGTCTGTCTAAATACAATTCATATTCCTTTAATTTATTTTCAATGCCCTCAATCAATAATAATCCTTCGGAAAAATGGCCACTTAAAAAATATTTATTTAAAAGAGAAACCGTATGATACAGGAAACACTGAATAACGTTATTTTGATTTTGCAGTACAATTTTACTAATGCAAAATTTTTCAAACTCCTCTAAGGTATCGGTTAATTTTTTGTAATTGCCCAGGTTAAAATGAGCCCCCATCAGGTTGTGCATTCCTTTAATGTAATGCGCAGATTCAATTCCCCTCATATTTGGTTCTTCATCAAAAATGTCTACCCATTTTTGTGTATAGCGGTAATATTGTAAAAAATCCTGGTGTATAAATGCCTTCCAGCAATAGCATTGATACAAATACAATTTTTCATAAAAGCTGTTGAATTGATGCGAATTTGCAGGCAAATTATCATTTAAAAAATTCTTTACAGCTTCTTCCTCTGCATCATCACGGGCAAATCCATTTTTAATGTACCAACCATATAATTGTAAAGCCAGGTTGCTCAATTTTGATACGTTGGTTAATATGTAATTAACTTCATCGGCCTCCTTACTTAATACCTCAGCTCTGTTTTTAAGACTTCGGGTTATGTATAAACCTTCAATTTTTTTTTCAAAAAATAATGCCTGTTGCAGGTAAGTTAGTTGGTTAAAACTTTTTGCCTGTTCCTTCATTTTATCAAGCACTTTAAGGCTTTGAAGGTATAAGCCCTTGTTGTAAAGAATGCGGGCATAATCCATTTGCTCGTGCAGCTGTATATCAATATTGCTTTCATCATTAATTAGCCTCAAACTTGATAATATTTCTTTATATAAATGGGCTTTTAAATTACTAAGCTGTTGCTTTTTTAAATTTGTAGTTTTCCTTAATAAAACGGCTTCATTATAATCCTCCATTTTATCTAAAGCATCGAACAACTGTACAATTTTTAGATCTACAGATGAACTGTTTCTGTTTATATAAAGCTTAAAATTCCGCTTCTCACTCTTTACAAGCGATTTTATTAACTGAAATAAGGTATCTGTATTGCGGTTGGGCATCGTATTCTAAAATCTTTTATAATCAATACAGGCAAGCATTTTAGAGGTAAATGGGTTGTTTATGAAACGTATAAAACCCATGCTTTTTATTTTCTCAGTAGCTGCCTGTAAAGTAAATTTATGCTTTATATATTAATAAGAAAAGAACCACCCGTTTTATAAACCAATTTTTCTATGTCAAACAACAATAAGATATATATTTTTGATACCACATTGCGGGATGGAGAACAGGTTCCCGGTTGCAAATTAGATAGTAGTGAAAAGGTTGCCCTTGCTCTTAAGCTTGAAGAGTTAGGTGTGGATATTATAGAAGCCGGATTTCCCATCAGTAGTCCTGGCGATTTTGCTTCGGTTACCGAAATTTCCAAATTAATTACTAAGGCTACAGTTTGTGCATTAAGCCGTGCAGTTCAAAAAGATATTGAGGCTGCCGGAGAGGCATTAAAATTTGCAAAACGTCCCAGAATTCATACAGGAATTGGCACTTCAGATTCCCACATCAAAGCAAAGTTTAACGCCACACAGGATGAAATATTAGTTAGAGCAATACAGGCCGTTAAATGGGCTAAAAATTATACCGACGATATTGAGTTTTATGCTGAAGATGCAGGAAGAACCGAAAATGGATATTTAGCAAGAGTAATAGAAGCTGTAATTAAAGCTGGCGCAACTGTTGTAAATATTCCGGACACAACCGGCTATTGTTTACCACATCAATATGGCGAAAAAATTGCTTACTTAATTAATAACGTTCCAAATATTGATAAAGCGATCATTAGTTGTCATTGCCATAATGATTTAGGATTGGCTACTGCCAACAGTATAGCGGGTGTAATTGCAGGTGCAAGACAAATTGAATGTACAATAAATGGTTTGGGTGAAAGGGCCGGAAATACTTCATTGGAAGAAGTGGTAATGGTAATTAAGCAACATAAAGAAATGGGGTTGTATACTGATATCAATGCTAAATTGCTAAACCCCATGAGCCGCAAAGTAAGTGAAATTATGCGTATGCCGGTACAGCCAAATAAAGCTATCGTTGGTTCAAATGCATTTTCTCATTCATCAGGTATTCATCAGGATGGATTTTTAAAAGATACATCAACCTACGAAATTATTGCACCCGAAGAAGTAGGGGCCGACAGTTCTAAAATTGTATTAACGGCAAGGAGTGGCCGTAGTGCTTTAGCACACCGGTTTCAAAAATTGAATTTTCAGTTCGATAGGAATGATATTGATGTTTTATATGATCGCTTTACTCAGGTTGCTGATAGTAAAAAAGAAGTTGATGACAGCGATCTTGCTGAAATGGCTTATAATCATCAAAAAAAGATATTAGCTACGGCATAAATTTTTCTCATGCGTTTTAGTTT
>JAYUTC010000024.1:0-15854 GCA_043755395.1 Ferruginibacter sp. | reverse complement strand
ATATCCGTAAAGAACAGGGAAGTCATATTGAAAATGTTGCCGTTCCTTTTACAGATGGTAAAAAAGGTATTCAGGCATTGGCAAATCTGGATAAATATTTGGCTACTAAAGGACGTGAATTAAATGATGCTTTGGAACGTAATATTACATTGGCTTTAATTGATGATGCCTGGAAAGAGCATTTAAGGGCAATGGATGATTTACGGCATAGTGTTCAAACTGCAGGTTATGAGCAAAAAGATCCATTGGTTATTTATAAAATTGAAGCTTTTAGTGCATTTAAGCAAATGGATGATGAAGTAAATAAAAACATAGTAAGTTTTCTTTGTCATTGCGGTATTCCAATGGAACAACAGCAGCCAGGTAATTTAAGAGAAGGGCGAGAAAAGAAAACTGACCTAAGTAAAATGCGTGCAAACAAAGCGGCGATAGATGCTGCCGGTGAAGATTATGCTGCCAATGAAAAAGATTATTTTGATCCATCAGAGGGTATTAAACAAGCACCGGTAAAAGTAGAAAAAATGCCTGGCCGTAATGAACAATGTCCTTGTGGTAGTGGTAAGAAATATAAAAACTGTCATGGTAAAGAAGCATAAATTATTTTAAATAATATTTTTTAATAACCGTTATGATTCATACATAACGGTTATTTATTTATAAGAGGATTGTCATTTATTGATCATATAAAATTTCAGCAACATAATAGCTCAATTAATTTTATTACTTTTACTGCCTACTGTATTAATTAATTTATCAAACCAAAACTATCGTTTTTATGAAAAAGCTATTAATATCTCTATTCTTAATTTTTAGCAGTTTCCTACTATTTGCTCAGCAAACATTTACGGTTAAAGTAATTGATTCAAAAACGGGTAATCCAATAACCAGCGCTTCAGTAATTGTAAAAGCAACTAATAAAGGTGCTTCTACCAATAATAATGGTGTTTTTATTATTCTTGCCAAGGCTAATGATATTTTGGAAATTACCTGTATTGGTTATAAGCCACAATCGGTAAAATTAACAAGCGGTGCTGAAGTTACTGTAGCACTGGAAGCTTCTTCTGTTGATTTAGGTGATATAGTAGTAATTGGTACCCGTGGAGCCGCAAGGGCAAAAACAGAATCAGCAGTACCTATTGATGTTATTAAAATAAACCAGGTTGGTTTACCAACTGCAAGGATGGATCTTACTTCCATATTAAATATGGCTGCTCCATCTTTCAATTATAATAAACAGAGTGGTGCCGATGGTGCGGATCATATTGATTTGGGAACTTTAAGAGGATTGGGACCTGATCAAACATTAGTTTTAATAAACGGTAAAAGGCGTCATCAAACAGCATTTGTAGGATTATTTGGTTCAAGAGGAAGAGGTAACTCCGGTGCTGATTTAAATGCTTTTCCGCAAAGTGCTGTAGATAGAATTGAGATATTAAGAGATGGAGCTTCTGCTCAATATGGTAGTGATGCAATGGCTGGTGTAATGAATATTATTTTAAGAAAAGATATAAACCACTGGACTATAAATACAGGATGGGCCGGTTATAACGATACCAAGTATAATGCATATAAAACCAGAACTTCCAATCAATATTATTACAATAAGCCTATAGATGGCGGCACTTTTACTTTATCTGCAAACAATGGTTTTGGGTTGGGTAAAAATGGTGGTTTCATTAATTTTTCGCTTGATTATTTAAGCCAGGCAAAAACCTACAGGCAGGTTGCAGATACTAATATTGCCAGCAACTCAAATGCCTTGCCCTTAAACAGCAGCCGCAGGGCTTTTGGTGATGGGTCGGTAAAAACTTATGGTGCTTTGTATAATATGGAATTACCGGTTAATGCAACTAAAACAATATTTTATTCATTTGGGTCATTTAACACTAAAGCATCTGACGCATTTGCTTATTCCAGAAATTTGAGTGCAAGACCTGATCGTTTTCCGGTTGATGCTGGCGGCACACCAATATTTGTAGAAGGTATTATGCGTAAATCTATTGATGGAGAAGTGTATTATAATCCACATATTGGTGCAAATATTAATGATGCATCAATTGCTTTAGGCCTAAAAGGAGTTACTGTAAAAAACTGGAACTGGGACGTAAGTTTAACCAATGGCAAAAATGATTTTCAATATTTTGGTGATAAAACTTTTAATGCTTCCTTAATTGGAAATGCAACAAGAAATTATTTTATTGATGGTGGATTCAGATTCCGGCAGGCTACATTAAATGTTGATTTTAGTAAAGCATTTAAATCTGTTGCCAGTGGGTTGAACATTGGTTATGGTGCCGAATACCGGTCTGAAAAATATAGTATTAACAAAGGCGAAGAGGCCTCCTATACACAATATGCAAATAATTTTGGACAGGCACCCGGCTCACAGGGGTTTCCGGGATTTAGCCCGGCAGATGTAATTAAAGCAACCCGTTATAATTTTAGTGCTTACGGCGATGCTGAATTAAATGTAACAAATAAATGGTTGGTTGATGGCGCTGTACGTGTGGAATCTTATTCTGATTTTGGATCTGTTGCCACTTTTAAATTGGCTACCCGTTTAAAAGCTGCTGACAATTTTAATCTAAGAGGATCGGTTAGTACAGGGTTTAGGGCACCCTCTTTACAACAAATAAATTTTAGTAATACCCTTACTTCTTTTAGTGGTGGACAATTGGTACAATCACGTATTGCCCGTAATGGAGATGATGTTACAAAGGCTGCCGGTATCCCCAATTTAAAAGAAGAAACATCTATAAATGCAAGTTTAGGATTTGCCTGGAAGCCTGTGCAGGGTTTAACATTTACCCTTGATGGTTATATGGTAAAAGTGAAAGATAGAATTGTATTATCCGGATTATTTGATAAAGATGATGCAACATTACCAACTTCTTTTACCTCACAATTGGCAACTCTTGGTGTACAAACTGCACAATTTTTTGCCAACTCCGTTAATACTACAAACTATGGTGTTGATGTAGTAATTGATTATGTAAAAAAATGGGGCAATCACCGGTTTAAAGGGTTACTGGCAGGAAATTTTCAAAATATGACTGTTGATAAAGTTAATATCCCTTCAGCTTTAGATGATAGCTACCGCCATAGGAAAACATTTTTTAGCGACAGAGAAGAAGCTTTTTTATTAGCATCGGCACCAAAAGCAAAATTTAACTTAAGTCTGGAATATACTTGTAACAACTTAAGTTTTGGAACTAACGTAACTTATTTTGGCAATATGAAAACCTTAGGCTTTGGCTGGACAGGCCTTGCTAGTGCTGCAGGCACCGGAGGTCCCGGCGATCCGGATATTTCCGGAAGCTTTACAGGTATCGACCCATATGTAGATATTGATGGCTATAGTGATCAGATTCATGTGGTAAAAGAAATATTTAATTATAAGGGAAAATTCACAACAGACGTATTTGTATCTTATAAATTTTGTAAAAGTTTTACTTTATTTGCCGGAGCAGACAATATCCTTAATGTACATCCAAACTTTGCTGCAGTACCAAATGCCCGGTACGAAGCTTTTGATAATGAAACCGGCGGTCCATGGGAATCGGTACAAATGGGAGTTAACGGAAGAAGATTATTTACCAAACTGGCATTTAATTTTTAGAAATATCCAAACCCTGAATGGGCTTATGAAGATTATTATTAATTGGCAATGAATTTAATATAAAAGAGTTGGTACTTAAATGTTGCCAACTCTTTTTAAATTACATCACATGAATAAGTATATGCTACATTTTTTTTGTTTACTGTTTTTTACCGTTACATCATTTGCACAAAATAAAATTGTTGTCTTCCAATCAGATTTTGGATTGAAAGATGGTGCGGTATCTGCAATGAAAGGTGTGGCAATGGGAGTGGATAGTAGCCTGAAATTATTTGATCTTACACACCAAATTCCAGCTTATAATATTTGGGAGGCTGCTTACCGGTTGGAGCAAACCGTTAGTTACTGGCCTGCAGGTACAGTATTTGTTTCAGTGGTTGACCCGGGTGTGGGAACAGAAAGAAAATCGGTAGTACTGAAAACAAAGGCAGGACATTTTATTGTTACACCTGATAATGGTACGCTTACTTTAATTGCAGCATCTGAGGGTATTGAATGGGTAAGAGAAATTGACGAAGCAGTGAACAGAAGAAAGGGTTCAGAAAAATCCTACACTTTTCATGGCCGTGATGTGTATGCCTACACCGCTGCAAGATTAGCCGCAGGCGTAATAAATTTTGAGCAGGTTGGAAGGGAGTTACCTGCTGTAGTAGTAAATATTTTTTTTCAAAAGGCCGCAATAGAAAATAAAACTATAAAAGGTACGATCGCTATTTTAGATATTCAGTATGGTAATATCTGGACAAATATTACTGCTGATATTTTTAAACAATTAAATGTAAAAGTTGGAAATAAACTTCAGGTTATAATTTATCAAAACAAAATTAAAAAGTATGAAGGCACTATGCCTTATGCAGAAACATTTGGCGCTGTTGCAAAAGGGAAGCCATTGCTTTATTTAAATAGTTTGCTGCAGGTTTCATTTGCATTGAATATGGGTAATTTTTCTGAAATACATAAAGTGTATAGTGGCAATGAGTGGACAGTGGAAGTGAAGAAGAGTAATTGATTTATCAATACTCCGCTATTGTTGGTCTTCCATCATTGTTACCTCAGGCGACCAACAACGGCGAAGGGGGGAAGTGAGTAAGTAATAATTACACTTTCCCCGGATATTCGTCTAATGCTTTTTCCAAACAATCCATCGCAGCATTTATAGCCGTAGTGTTTAATACATACGCCAAACGAACTTCCTGTTTGCCTAAACCCTGCGTACCATAAAACCCTGTTGCTGGTGCCAGCATTACGGTTTGATTCTTGTAATTAAAAGATTCCAATAACCATTGGCAAAATGTATCGCTATCATCAATGGGCAATTTAGCCATGGCATAAAAAGCACCACCGGGGTTAGGGCAAAATACACCGGGTATTTTATTTAACCTTTTTACAATCGTATCCCTGCGTAATTTATATTCTGCTTTAGTGGTATCAAAATAATCATCAGGTAAATCAACGGCTGCCTCGCCTAAAATTTGTGCAAAAGATGGAGGGCTTAATCTTGCCTGTGCAAGTTTCATTGCGGCGCCTAACAAAGCAGTGTTCTTGGTAATAAAAGCACCAATGCGTCCGCCACAGGCACTATATCGTTTACTGATAGTATCCATCAAAACAATATTATCATCCACGCCGGTTAAATGCATAGCGCTTGTATGGGTACCTTCATAACAAAACTCACGATATGCCTCATCGGCAAATAAATATAAATTGTGTTTGATAATGATCTGCTTTAATACTTCCATTTCTGCTGCACTGTATAAATAACCTGTGGGATTATTGGGGTTACAGATAACAATGGCTTTAGTTTTTGGTGTTATGGCTTTTTCAAAATCTTTAATGGGCGGCAATGCAAAACCAGTTTCTATTGATGAAGTGATCGGCTTTACAATTACACCAGCTTCCACTGCAAAACCATTGTAGTTGGCATAAAACGGTTCAGGAATAATTACTTCATCGCCAGCATCCATACAAGCCATAAAACCAAAAATAATTGCTTCACTTCCGCCGGTTGTTATAATAATTTGTTCCGGCGTTACATTAATGCCTACTTTTTTATAATACTGCACTAATTTTTTACGGTAGCTTTCATTGCCTGCACTATGGCTGTATTCCAATACTTTAAAATCTGCCTGACGCACAGCATCTAAACATTTTTTAGGTGTTTCAATATCTGGTTGGCCAATATTTAAATGATACACTTTGATCCCTTTCTTTTTTGCCGCTTCGGCATAAGGCACCAACTTACGAATAGGAGAAGCAGGCATTTGAAGACCACGATTACTTATTGTTAGCATAATACAAAAATAGTTGAATGTTGTTGAAAATAGTTGAAGGGTAAATGAAAGTTATGATTGACTTGTTATTTCAACAACATTCAATCAATTTAAACTGTATAAGTTACATTTGTGGCATGCAAATTTTTGAAACAGTTAGCCGTATTATTATTACCTGCAGCAACCGTCTTGCCCCTTATTTAGAAAAAGAAGTTATTGAACTGGGATTAAAACCGGTGCGTATTTTTAAAACCGGAGTAGAGTTACAGGGTACATTACTGGATTGTATTAAATTGAATTTAAATTTACGCTGTGCCAGCCAGGTATTGTTTTCGGTGAAAGAATTTAATGCAGTTAATGCAGATGATTTGTATAAAACGCTTTTGGATTTTGAATGGGAAAATATAATTCCTGCGGAAGGTTATTTTTCTATTACGAGTAACGTAGATAATGAAACCATTACCAATAATTTATTTGCCAATGTAAAAGTTAAGGATGCTATTGTAGACAGGTTTAGAGAAAAGACTGGTCAGCGACCAAACAGTGGGCCAGAGTTAAATAATACGGTAATTCATTTATACTGGAAGGAAAGTATAGCGGAATTGTTTATTGATACCTCTGGTGAAACTTTATCCAAACATGGGTACCGTAAAATTCCGGGTAAAGCACCAATGCTGGAAAGCCTTGCAGCTGCTACTTTACTTGCATCCAATTGGGATAGAAAATCTGTATTTATAAACCCTATGTGTGGTTCGGGTACCGTTGCTATTGAGGCGGCCTTACTGGCAACCAAAAGAAAGCCAGGTTTATTGCGCCACAATTATGCTTTTATGCATTTGGTAAATTATGATGAGCAGGTTTATTTAAATGAATTTAAAAAATTAGAGCAACAGGTTATTGAAGTTTCTGAATTAAAAATTATTGCAACTGATATAAGTGAAGATGCTATTAATGTTTCAAAAATAAATGCCGGAATTGCTGGAGTGGAAGAAATGATTGAGTTTGGAATTTGTGATTTTGAAGCAACTAAACTTATTGAAAACGAAAAAGGTGTTGTGTTTTTTAACCCTGAGTATGGCGATAGGTTGGGTGTGGAAGCTGAATTGGAAATAACCTATAAACGCCTTGGCGATTTTTTGAAAAAAAAATGTAAAGGCTACACTGGCTATATTTTTACAGGCAATTTAGAACTGGCAAAAAAAATTGGACTGAAACCCAAACGACGTATTGAATTTTATACCAGTAAAATTGATTGCCGTTTGCTGGAGTATGAATTGTATGATGGAACCCGGAAAATTGATAAAGAGTAATGTATAAACTATTTATTATTCACCTTCTGCCGAGTTAATATAAAGAGCTTCAACTTTTTTTCGTGCCCATTCAGTTTTGCGTAAAAATTTTAAAGAAGAATTAATACTTGGGTTATCAATAAAGCAATTAATTTGTATAATACTACCCAGTTCATCCCAGCCATATTTGTTTAGTAAAAATTCGAGAATGGCTTTTAAAGTAATGCCATGTAATGGGTCTTTATTTTTAAAATCCTTCATTTTATTAAAAAACAGTTGCCTCCTTTTTTAGGTTGACAACTCTGCAAAATATTTAATATATAATAATTATCAGGACATTTTCTTCTTCAAATTTTCATCAATTGCATCTAAAAACTCTTCAGTATATAAATAGTGGTCGCCGTGTTTTACTTTGTTGCCATGAATACAAACTGCCAAATCCTTAGTCATCTTGCCGCTTTCAACGGTTTCAATACAAACCGCTTCTAAAGCCAGACAAAAATCAATCAATGCCTGGTTGCTGTCTAATTTACCACGGAAGGCAAGGCCTCTTGTCCATGCAAAAATGGAAGCAATAGGATTGGTAGAAGTGGGGTTGCCTGCCTGATGTTCTCTGTAGTGGCGGGTAACTGTGCCATGTGCAGCTTCAGCTTCCATAGTTGTTCCATCAGGTGTAACTAACACAGAAGTCATTAAACCTAATGATCCAAAGCCCTGGGCAACCGTATCACTTTGTACATCGCCATCATAGTTTTTACATGCCCATACAAAGTTTCCATTCCATTTTAATGCACTGGCTACCATGTCATCAATTAAACGATGTTCGTATGTTATACCGGCTTCGGTGTACGCAGCTTTAAATTCATTTTGATATACTTCTTCAAAAATATCTTTAAAACGGCCATCGTATTTTTTAAGAATTGTATTTTTTGTAGAAAGATACAACGGCCATTTTTTGCTCAGCGCCATATTGAAACAACTTCTGGCAAAACCATAAATACTTTCGTCGGTATTATACATACACATGGCCACCCCATCGCCCTTGTAATTATACACTTCAAAAACCTGGGGTTCGCCACCAGCTTCCGGTGTAAAGGTCATGGTTAATTTTCCTTTGCCTTTTATTACAGTATCAGTAGCACGGTACTGGTCGCCAAAAGCATGGCGGCCAACAATGATTGGAGCTGTCCAGTTAGTAACCAAACGGGGAACATTTTGCATTACAATTGGCTCACGAAAAACTGTACCATCTAATATATTTCTTATAGTTCCGTTTGGAGATTTCCACATTTGCTTTAGCTTAAATTCTTTTACCCTTTCTTCATCTGGCGTAATGGTGGCACATTTAATACCCACACCACATGCTTTGATGGCATTGGCTGCATCAATAGTTACCTGGTCGTTTGTTTCGTCACGGTATTCCATTCCCAAATCATAATATTGAATAGGAACATCCAGATACGGAAGAATTAATTTGTCTTTAATAAATTTCCAGATGATCCTTGTCATCTCATCCCCATCCAGTTCTACAACTGGATTTACTACTTTTATTTTTGCCATTATTCGTTTTTTTTTAATGGATGCAAATGTAAACTATTCGAAATACTTTATTATCATGATTTACGAAAACGTTGTAACAGATTTATTAATATAAGGACAGCATTACAGGCTTGAACTTTTTTTCAATTGTGCGTCGCCAGTTACTGTGCCCATATTGGCTATAATTTCGTTCCCAAATTCTGTTGTTTTTAATAATGTGGCTCCGTTCATTAAATTGTAAAAATCTATCGTTACCCGTTTGCGCATAATAGCGGCCTGCAGTGCATCTGTTATCAAATCAGCGGCTTCCTTCCATCCAATATATTCCAATAGCATACAGCCACTTAATATTATCGAAGATGGGTTCATACTGTTAGTGCCGGCAAATTTTGGTGCTGTGCCATGCGTGGCTTCAAATACCGCAAAACCGGTTTTGTAATTGATGTTGGCGCCTGGGGCAATACCAATACCTCCCACTTCTGCAGCCAGTGCATCCGAAATATAATCGCCATTTAAATTCAATGTGGCCACTACCGAAAAATCTTTAGGAGCAATTAATATCTGCTGTAAAAAATTATCGGCAATAATATCTTTAACTAAAAGTTTGCCTTCGTGCAATGCTTTGCGTTGTACTTCATTGGCAAGTGTTTCGCCGTGGTCTTTCTTCAGCTGATCCCATTCATCCCAGGTAAATGTATTGTCGACAAACTCTTGTCTTGCAACTTCATAGCCCCAGGTTTTAAATCCACCTTCCGTATACTTCATAATATTACCTTTATGCACAAGAGTTACAGATGGCAGGTTGTTTTGCAATGCATACTCAATAGCAGCCCTCACTAACCTTTTGCTGCCTTCATTAGAAACCGGTTTTACACCATAGCTCGAATCACCGGGGAAACGAATATTCTTTACGCCCATTTCTTCTATCAGAAATTTCTCAAATTTTTGAGCTTCTGCACTACCGGCTTTCCATTCTATACCTGCATAAATATCTTCTGTATTTTCTCTGAAGATGACCATATCAACATTTTGCGGATTTACAACAGGCGATGGCACACCCTTGAACCATTTTACGGGACGAACACAGGCGTACAAGTCAAGATCCTGCCGCATGGCCACATTGAGTGAACGGATGCCACCACCAATTGGGGTAGTCAAAGGGCCTTTTATAGAAACAATATAATCTTTTGCAGTTTGTAAAGTTTCAGCGGGCAACCATTCGCCGGTTTGTTTAAAAGCTTTTTCGCCAGCCAGCATTTCTTTCCAGGTTATTTTTCGGGTGCCCTGGTAAGCTTTTTCTATTGCAGTATCAAATACTTTTTCGGCTACGGCCCATATTTCGGGGCCAATGCCATCACCTTCAATAAAAGGAATAGTAGGGTTATTAGGAACATTTAATTTTCCATTGGAACCCATAGTGATTTTTTCTGCCATAATTTATATTTTTGTGAGCCGCAGTGTATAACATTTGTCAACGGCATTGGCGTAGCACTCTTATACCGTAAATCTTTATTGAACTTTTTTAATAACCCTGCAAAGGTACATAATGGCATCAAAAATTAATTGAACAGTTTATCCATTCCACATCAAACTTAACTTCAGGATATTTTTTATAAAAATTTATGGCCGGTTCATTCCAATCCAGTACCTGCCACATCATACCGCTAAATTTTTTTTCCTTGCATTCATCAATTAGTTGGTTAAACAATAATTTGCCAATGCCTTTGCCCCTCATTTTTTCTGTAACCAGTAGATCTTCTAAATACATGCGTTGTCCTTTCCATGTAGAGTAGCGTACATACCACAATGCAAATCCTTCTACAATACCATTGTCTTCTGCTACAAATGCCCACCATACCGGGGTTTCTCCAAACCCGCTTTTTACAAAATGATCAAAATCAACCGTTACTTCTTCGGGTGCTTTCTCATACAACGCTAATTCGTGAACAAGTTCCATCATTCTGGCACAATCTTTCTGTACTGCTTTTCTTATAATAACTGACATCATTAAAATTTTATTACTGAAAATACAACCGTTAATTGTAATGTTATGGCAATCACTAAACAAATTATCCAGCCCCAAAACCAGGTAAGTGATACGCTGGTATTTTTTACATTCTTAAAATACAAAGTAATCATTGCTGCAACTGCAATCAGCAACGACGCTACAAAAAATGTGGCCGAATTATAATTGCTGAATGTAGCCATCATTGCATAAGGCAATAAAATTATTGAACCTGTTAAACAGGTTGCTCCAATGTTTTTTATAAAATTCCATTTCTTATTTTTTAAAAAGAAAAAGGCAGCAGCAATTTGTAAACTCCATTTAGCACCCGCAATTCCTGTTGATAAAATTTTTTGTTGCAAACTGCTGTACAACGGGCATACAGCCACAAACCACCAGGTAATAACAGTGGAAACAGTAAAATAAATTATAGCGAGGAAGATCTTTTTGTTATCGTTCATTTTTATTGTAAGGCTTGCTCTAAATCCATTAAAATATCCTGTAAGTTTTCTATACCTACACTCATGCGTATTAATCCATCGGTAATACCATACAATTCTCTTTTTTCTTTAGGTACACTAAAATGTGTCATGCTTGCAGGATGGCAAAGTAAAGTATCACAAGTGCCCAACGAAACGGCACGAATACACATTTGTAGGTTATCAATACAGTTTTTAGCAGCCTCTAATCCGCCTGTCATTTCAAAACTTAACATGGCACCGGGATGCCTCATTTGTTTTGCGCCTGTATAATAATCAGGATGTGAATGGAGCCCTAAATAATTTACTTTATTTATTGCAGGATGTTGGTCTAAAAAATTAGCAACTTCCATTGCATTATGGCAATGGCGTTCCATACGTACTTCTAAAGTCTTCATTCCTATGGTTAATAAAAATGCATCAAAGGGATTGCTGTTCCCTCCAAGTAATCGATGAACTTTTGTTACATGCCCTGTCATTTTTTCTATATCTCTTCCCAATAATACACCACCAATTGCAGTGCCATGGCCATTTAAAAATTTTGTAGTACTATGAAAAACATAATCTACTCCATATTTAAATGGTTGTTGTAAATAAGGTGTTGCAAAAGTATTGTCGCAGGCAACGGTTAAGTTATATTGTTTTGCAAGCTGGGTTAATTCTTCAATATCCACACATTGAATGGTGGGGTTAGCGGGTGTTTCCAGATACAGCATTTTTATTTTCTTGTCTGCCTTCATTATTGCAGCAGCTTTATTCATATCTCTTAAATCCGCAATAATGGCTTCTATTCCTAGTGGAGGTAAAACTTTTTCAACTAATTCCTGTGTACCGCCATATAAAGAAAAATGGGTAAGAATTTTATCACCGCTTTTTAAATTACTAATCAATAATGTACTTAAGGCAGCCATACCGCTGGAGTGAAGTATTGCTTTTAACTGCAATGGATTTCCTGTGGCATCTGTTATTCCAAAACTTTCCAGAGCTGCAATTTTTTCTTCTGCTTCTGATATAGTTGGGTTTCCCCATCGGCTGTAGATATAACCTTTTTCCTCACCTTTAAATCTTCGCATGCCTTGCTCCGCCTCATCAAACACATATGTACTGCTGGCATAAATTGGCGTAAGGTGTGCATAATTTGGGTCATCTGTATGGCCTGCATGAATAGCCAATGAACTAAAACCGGTTAGTGGAAATTTTTTATCTGGCATGTGGAAAGTTTAAAATATGTTGTTTATAATTTGTGGTTATTGAAGTATTAACTTTGGTTTAGTTATCAAAAGTAAAAAAATAAAAATGAAAGAACTGCTGCAACAATTTGCCGCTTATAATATTTGGGCCAATAAAATTTTATTTGAAAGAATAAATAAGTTAACAGAAGAAAAAATAATACAGGAAATTACAAGTAGTTTTCCTTCGTTATACAAAACTGCTATTCATATGTGGTTGGCGGAGGAAGTGTGGTGGCAGCGCCTTAAACTTGTTGAAAAAATTGAACTGCAAAGCGAAACATTTACCGGTAGTTTTGAGGAATTAACAACTATTCTTGCAAAGCAAAGCCAACAATGGGCTCAATGGGTAGATAATGCTAATGAAAATCAACTTACTCATGTTTTTGCATTTATACGTAATAAAGAACAACAAAAAATGCCGGTTTACCAGATGTTACAACATGTATTTAATCATGCCACATACCACAGAGGGCAATTGGTAACATTATTAAGGCAGTTGGGGGAAGAAAAAATACCTGCTACAGACTTTTCTGCATTTTGCAGAATAAAGCGATAAATAAAAAAAAAAAACTGTAACAACAGTTGCAGCTGACAAATATTTTTTTTCAGGGTATTTAATTGTGATCAATCATTTTTAAAATTACTCCATACGAAGCATCGGAATAAGTGCCATTGGCACTGCCCTTATTCCAGTATAAAAAATTGCGGTATACCAATCCAATGCCCTTTGCATATTTTTCCTCACTAAAAGTTCTGTCAATTGCAGTTTGGTCATCAATTTGAGCCACTTTTATTGTGCTGTCAATAGTTAGTGCTCCAACTTTAGCGGGCATATTTAAACTATCATAGGTATAATCCCAGTCGTCCAAATATTTTAGCGTAGAGCTTAGTGAAGTGGTATTTATGTAGGAATTACCTTTCCAGGAAAAATCCTGTCTCAATGGACTTTTAAGTTTTAAAAACCTCAGGTTATTTTCAATAAATTCAATACTGTTTTCGGTTGGCACAGCCATAAATGTATTATCGGCAATCCACGGACCGGTTGGGGAACTACGGATATATCTTAGAATACGGTAGGCAGGCCTGCCGAGGATATCAGTTATTTTAGCATCAACAACTTGTTTAATCTGGTAGCTGTTAATGGTAGCAGAAGTACCAAAATTGCTGTAATATACTATCGAGTCTAAACTATACGTAATATATTTACCAACGGTTAGAGGGTAATAATCACTTAAAGAAGCAAGCGAAAATTCTTCAGTGCTTTTTTTGCAGGCACTTAAAACCATCAGCGAGGCAATTGCAATAAAACAAAACAGTTTTCTCATAAGTTATAAATTACCATTACAGATGCAATTTTAGGGCAAAAGGCTGCTCATTACGTTGTATTATTCCACCGCCAATTACATCATCACCTTCGTAAAAAACTGCGCTTTGCCCCGGGGCAATGCCTTTAACATCTTTATAAAAACGAACATTTATACCATTTTCGTATGTATACAGGCTGGAAACTGCACCTTTATCTTTGTAACGTATTTTTGTGACTGCTTCCATTCCTTCTGAAACCCCTTCGTATTTTATCCAGTTTAATTTAGTCACTTTCATTTCATTTCGGTTCAAATCATCTTCTTCACCTAAAACCACCGTATTGGATTCGGGAATAATTTCTGTAACAAAAACAGGTTTACCCAGGGCTATATCCAATCCTTTTCGTTGCCCGATGGTATAAAACGGATAACCTTTATGTATGCCCAATATTTTACCGCTTTTGTCAATAAAATTTCCACCGTCTACTCTCTTTTCCAGGCCATCTACCTTACGTTTTAAAAAGCCACGGTAATCATTATCAGGCACAAAACAAATTTCATAACTTTCACTTTTTTTAGCCAGTTCGGGATAACCAAAATCATGTGCCATTTGGCGAATTTCTGTTTTGCGGTATATTCCTAAAGGTAAAATAGTGCGGCACAATAAATCCTGCTGTAATCCCCACAGGGCATAGCTTTGATCTTTTGTTTCATCCAATCCTTTGCGCAAAAAATACCTTCCGTTAGTATGTTTATGAACTTGTGCATAATGCCCGGTTGAAATAAAATCGCAGCCTAATGCATCCGCTCTTTTCATTAAGGCACGCCATTTTATATGGGTGTTGCACATTACGCAGGGATTAGGTGTACGACCGGCAATATACTCTTCAACAAAATTCTCAATTACAAAGTCGCCAAATTCTTCTCGTATATCTAAAATAAAATGTGGAAAACCATGCTGTACTGCAGCCTGCCGGGCATCGTTAAAACTATCCAGATTACAACAGCCCGTTTCTTTTTTTCCTGTGGTGCCAACGCTTGTAGCATAGTCCCAAGTTTTCATGGTAATGCCCACAACATCATAACCTTCCTTATGAAGCATTAAAGCTGCCACAGTACTATCGATACCGCCACTCATAGCCATTAAAACTTTTCCTTTTTTGCTCATATTTATTAACCGTGAGCAAAGATAGGGCTTTGTTGATAGTTGATAGTTGATGGTGGATGGCTGGATTTTTCGATTTGAGGAGTTTTTTAGGTCTGAATAACTTTCAACAATCCTCTTTCAACTTTTCATTTACTTTGCAGCCATGCAGCAATATTTAGATTTAGTTAAACATATTATAGCAACCGGCACCAACAAAAGCGATCGTACAGGTACTGGCACAAGAAGTGTTTTTGGTTATCAAATGCGGTTTGATTTAAGTAAAGGATTTCCTTTAGTTACAACAAAAAAATGCCATTTAAAAAGTATTATTTACGAACTGCTTTGGTTTTTACAAGGAGATACTAATACTCAATATTTAAAACAACATAATGTAAAAATATGGGACGAGTGGGCAGATGAAAACGGAGATCTTGGTCCGGTGTATGGTAAACAATGGCGTAGTTGGCAAGGGGCAAATGGGGTAGAAGTGGACCAGGTAAAAGATCTTATTTATCAAATAAAAAATAATCCCGATAGCAGGCGCATGATCATCAGTGCCTGGAATGTGGCTGATCTGCCTAAGATGAAATTGATGCCTTGCCATTGTTTGTTTCAGTTTTATGTAATTCCCCCTATTTTGGAGGGGGCCAGGGGGAGGCTTAGTTGTCAATTATACCAGCGTAGTGCCGATGTATTTTTAGGGGTGCCCTTCAATATTGCTTCCTATGCTTTATTAACCATGATGATTGCACAGGTTTGCGGGTTAGAACCTGGTGAATTTGTACACAGCTTTGGCGATGTGCATTTATACAATAATCATTTTGAGCAGGCAGATTTGCAGTTGACACGTACACCATTTCCATTACCAATAATGAAGATAAATTCTGATGTTAATGATATTTTTAACTTTAAGTTTGAAGATTTTGAATTGCTTAATTACGAAAGTCATCCTGCAATTAAAGCTCCTGTG
>JAYUTC010000023.1:0-6141 GCA_043755395.1 Ferruginibacter sp. | reverse complement strand
GCAGGATTATATGTTGAACGACTTAGAAGTTTAACAAGTGTTTACAGAGGGCTGCAATTTGAAGATGAAATGGTTGCACTATTTAATCATTGCATTTTTGATTTAGATTCAAAAGCCCCGTCTATTGACACCCCTTTACACGGATTTCTTCCTTTCAGGCATATTGATCATTTACACCCCGATGCAGCAATAGCAATAGCTGCTTCCAAAGATGGCGAAAGAATTACAAAAGAATTATTTAATGGAACCATTGGCTGGGTAAACTGGCAAAGGCCTGGTTTTGATTTAGGACTTCAGTTAAATGGTTGCCTGGAAAAAAATCCCGGAATTAGGGGCATTATGCTAGGCTCGCATGGATTGTTTACCTGGGGCGACACAGCCTATGAATGTTATATCAATTCCCTGGAAGTAATTGAAACATGCGCCACCTATATTGAAGAACAAATAACTAAAATTGGCAAAGTATTCGGTGGAGAGAAAATAGCTACTTCGCAAAAATCAGATAGAATTGCTCAGGCAACTGCACTAGCTCCTATTCTTAGAGGATTCTGTTCCTCCAACACCAAAATGATTGGCCATTTTACAGATAACGATAAAGTTCTTGAATTCATCAACTCATATGATTTAGATAGATTAGCCCCTATGGGTACAAGCTGCCCGGATCATTTTCTTCGTACAAAAATCAGCCCACTTGTTCTTCAACTAAAGCCTGATGAAACACTTTCAGACGCCGAATTTATTAAACAAAAATTAGTACCACAGTTTGAGGCGTACAGAGCCATATATTCAGCTTATTATCAAACCTGTAAACGGGATAACAGTCCTGCAATACGTGATTCGAACCCTGTTGTGATTCTTTATCCGGGTATTGGCATGTTTACATTTGCAAAAGACAAAGCTACTGCCAGAGTAGCAGCAGAATTTTATGTGAATGCCATTAATGTAATGCGGGGTGCAGAAGCCATTTCCTCTTACACATCGCTGCCACGACAGGAAGCTTTTGATATTGAATATTGGTTGCTGGAAGAAGCAAAACTTGCACGTTTGCCTAAACCTAAATCACTATCGGGAAGAATTGCAATTGTTACAGGAAGTGCAAGTGGAATTGGAAAAGCAATTGCAATGAAATTGGCTGAAGAAGGCGCCTGCATTGTTTTAAATGACATCAATAAAGAGGGATTAGATATAGTGGTTGATACATTTAAAAAACAATTCGGAAAAGATGTGGTAACTTCTACCTTGCTCAATGTAACAGACGATGCCTCCATTGCCACAGCCTATAATAATACTGTTTTAACTTTTGGAGGTGTAGATATAATAGTAAATAATGCAGGTATAAGTATTTCCAAGACAATTGAAGAACATACCATAGAAGACTGGGATAAATTGTATTCTATTTTAGTAAAAGGGCAATTCATTGTTTCTAAAAGAGGTATTTCAATTATGAAAAAGCAAGGTATTGGTGGAGATATCATTAATATAGTTTCTAAAAACGCAATATTGGCTGGACCAAATAATGCAGGATATGGGTCTGCGAAAGCTGCCCAGGCACATCTTACCCGACTAATGGCAGCAGAATTAGGTAATGACAAAATCAGGGTTAACATGGTAAACCCTGATGCAGTAATTGCAGATTCAAATATTTGGGCAGGTGGCTGGGCAGAAGGCAGAGCAAAAGCGTATGGCATTTCCGTAGAGGAATTACCAGCATTTTACGCTAAGAGAACTTTGCTGAATGAAACTATTTTACCGGGCGATATTGCCAATGCCTGTTATGCTTTTGTTGGAGGTTTACTTAATAAATCTACAGGTAATGTTTTAAATGTTGATGGGGGAATAGCAACTGCTTTTGTAAGGTAATTTAAAAATAAGTAAATGACAATAAAACGGGTAGCTTTCAAAATGCAACTTAATAGGGGCATGAAGGCAGAATATAAAAAACGTCATGATGAAATATGGCCTGAGCTGGTTACATTGTTAAAAGAGACAGGTATTGCAGAATATTCTATTTTTTTAGATGAGACAACAAATACCTTATTTGGTTTTTTAAAAATAAATGATGCTTTGGTTTTGGACTCTTTACCAGCACAACCCATCATGCAAAAATGGTGGACCTATATGAAGGACATTATGCTGAGTAATAGCAATCATTCACCAGTAAGTATCCCTTTAGAGGAAGTATTTTATTTACCTTAATTATTACACATTGTATTATGAGAATTAAGCAAAATATTATTGACAAACACAATGAAGTTGAATTAACCAAACACAATATCCGTTTCAATAATCTGGCAAATGAAATTGATGATGTTGCAAATTTAATTCAAAAGCTACAAGATTTTCAGATTGCAATTCCTTCATGGGCTTTAGGCACGGGAGGTACTCGTTTTGGAAGATTTGCAGGCGGAGGTGAACCTGGAAATTTAGAACAGAAACTAGAAGACGTAGGAGTACTGCATGCATTGAACCAATCCAGTGGCGCCATTTCGCTGCATATTCCATGGGATATTCCTGAAAATTATGCTTCTATAAAAGCAGCAGCAGCACAATTAGGATTAAAGTTTGATGCGGTGAACTCTAATACTTTTCAAGATCAGAAAAACCAGGAATGGAGTTATAAATTTGGATCACTTCAACATGTAAATAAATCAGTACGAAAACAAGCGATTAATCATAATATTGAGGTAATCAAGCATGGTATTGAACTTGGTTCAAAGGCACTCACAGTTTGGTTAAGTGATGGAAGTTCATTTCCCGGACAATTAAATTTTAGAAAAGCATTTCAAAATACCCTTGAAAGTTTGCAGGAAATTTATGCTGCTTTACCTGCTGATTGGAAAGTATTTATTGAATACAAAGCCTACGAACCAAATTTTTATTCAATGACCGTGGGTGATTGGGGGCAATCTTTATTATATGCAAATAAATTAGGGCCAAAAGCTTATACGCTTGTAGACCTTGGACATCATTTACCCAATGCAAATATTGAACAGATTGTTTCACTTCTTCTGATGGAAAATAAATTAGGTGGTTTTCACTTTAACGACAGTAAGTATGGCGACGATGATTTAACAGTTGGATCCATTAATCCCTACCAATTATTTTTAATTTTCAACGAACTTATAGAAGGCATGGATACAAGGGGAATGAATCATGCAAATGATCTTGGCTGGATGATTGATGCCAGCCACAACATAAAAGATCCCTTGGAAGATCTGTTACAATCAGTAGAAGCAATAATGCTATCGTATGCACAGGCACTAACAGTTGACAGAAAACAATTACAAAAGGCACAGGAAGAAAATGATATTACCTTAACTCAGGAAATTTTACAAAATTCATTCAGGCTAGACCTCCGTCCCATTGTAGCTGAGGCACGTTTAAGAAATGGTGCTGCATTGAATCCTATAAAATTATTTAGAAATCAGCAAATCAGACAACAATTGATTACCGAACGAGGATTAAATACACAAGCAACAGGTCTTTAATGGAAAGTATACCAGTTATATTGATATATGATATAGGTAAAACAAATAAAAAATTACTGGTTTTTGACCAAGACTATACTGTTGTAGACATTAGATATTTTGAGGCTGAACAAATTCAAGATGAAAATGGCTTCGTGTCTGAAGACATAATTTCTTTGAGGAATTGTATTCTTGCGCTAACAACTGATTTCATTAAAAATAAAAATTGGGCTGTAAAGGCAATTAATTTTACTGCATATGGAGCCACTCTTGTAAATACAAATTCAGTAAATGAGTTAGCACATATTGTAACCAACTATCTTAATCCATTTAATGATGATTTACTGGTTGAATTTAAAAATACACATGACTCAAAAGATTTACTTTCAACAGAAACTGCATCGCCCATTTTGGGTAACTTAAATGCTGCATTGCAGTTGTATACGTTAAAGAAAAACAATCCTCTCCTTTTTCAAAAAATAAAGTATTCAACTTACCTCCCCCAATACTTAAGTTCAATCTTAACTAATCAATTTTTTTCTGAACTAACCAGTATTGGTTGTCATACCCTATCATGGAATTTTGAACAAAACAATTATCACCAATGGATAAAAGAAGAATCAATTGATATAAAATTCCCTCCCTTTAAATCTGCAAATGAATCCCTCGCCATTGTTTTTAATAATACTCCTCTTTTTGTTGGAATTGGATTGCACGACAGCTCCTCGGCCTTGATACCGTATTTAATGACCATCCCGCATCCGTTTATGTTATTATCTACCGGTTCCTGGAATATTTGCCTGAATCCTTTTAACAGACAACCTTTAACAAACACAGAGTTGCATCATGATTGCCTTTGCTATTTAACTGTTGATGGAACACCTGTAAAGGCTTCCAGATTAAATGCAGGATTCATTCACGAAAACATACTTGATAAATTGAGCATACATTTTAAATGTAAACGGGAAGATTATCTTTCTGTTTCTTATGACAGGAGATTAAAAAATAAAATTGAACAAAAGTTTAAAGAAGAAATCATTTTAAATTCTCATTTTAAACCGTCCGATTGGGTAAATTATCAAGAAGCTTACACAGCTGCAATATTTTTTATTGTTGAGCAACAGTTTGAAAAAATACAATTGGTAAATAGTGAAACTATCAAACATATTTATGTAGATGGTGGCTTTAGTAAAAATGACCTATTCATGCATATGCTAAAAGATAAATTATCTGGGTATCATTTGTTAGCAGCAGAAGTAGGTCAATCTACTGCACTTGGAGCAGCAATTGTACTTCATCATTTTTGGAATCAGAAAAATATTCCCAATAACTTAATTCAAATGAGAAGTTATGAACAACAACATTGAAAGAAATTGGAATTATAACTCTAAGTATCCTTCTATTGATGATTTAATTTATAATGCCAAAAAAAAAATCCCCGTTTTGCATTTGAATATTTATCGGGCTGTTGTAATGAAAATGTATATCTTATAAAAAATACAACTGAACTCCGTGATGTAGAACTTAAACTTTATTACCTAAGTAAGCATGTAGCCTCCAATTTAAAAAGAGAGTTATTTGGCCATGTATATGATGCAGCATTAGGAAATGAAGGTGGGGACCATATGATTTCATTATTAAAAACTCAATTGCATCAGGTTATGGAGCAAGTATGTGCTCAAAATATTGATGGCTTAAAAAATCATTTAATAAAAAACAAATGAAAAAACTAGTACTTTTTTGCGTATTTCAATCTGCATTATCATGTAGTTTCTCACAACTATCCCTAAAAATGCTTTTATGTGAAAACCTTGTTGAGCCAATAGGTATTGATGTACCGCAACCCCGATTTAGTTGGCAATTTTCAGGTGTTAACCGAAATATACACCAGGCTGCTTATGAAATACAAGTAACCACAGGAAAAACAACTATATGGAGTAGTGGAAAAGTAAAAACTGATCAATCGGTACAAGTAACTTATTCGGGAAAAGCATTGGAGTCGGGTGTAAAATATAATTGGAAAGTAAGAGTTTGGGACAGTAATGATGCTGTTTCACAATGGGGCAATGCTTTTTTTCAAATGGCATTATTAAAATCAACCGACTGGCAAGCTAAATGGATAACACCTGGGTACAAGGAAGATTCTTTAATGCGCCCAAGTCCATTGTTTCGGAAAGAATTTAATTTTGGGAAAAAAATTGTTTCAGCCAAAGTTTATATCACAGCACATGGGTTTTATGAAGCAAACATAAACGGGCAGCGGGTTGGAGATGCTTATTTAACACCCGGCTGGACTTCATATAATAAACGCTTACAGTACCAGGTTTATGATGTAACAAATCTTTTAAGAAATGGAAACAATGCAATTGCTGTTACATTAGGTAATGGATGGTACAGGGGTACTATCGGGTTCTCCAACAGGTTAAATGTATATGGAAAGGATATTGCTTTGCTGTTTCAGTTGGACATGGTTTACAGTGATGGTTCAAAACAATCTGTATTATCTGATAAAACATGGAAATCATCCACAGGTTCTATACTTTACTCAGAAATTTATAACGGTGAAACCATTGATGCTTCAAAAGAACAAACTGGCTGGTTGTTGCCGGGCTTTAGTGATTCAAAATGGACTGCTGCAAAAGAGGCTGATTTCTCAAAACATCATTTGCTGGCT
>JAYUTC010000022.1:0-6154 GCA_043755395.1 Ferruginibacter sp. | reverse complement strand
TATTGTTTTCTTTGTCATAATAGACACAGGAAAATAAGCCGGGTTTAATTATATTTATTTTATTTTGCTTTAAACTTTTGCATAAATATTATATCCATTTGTGCCAGATTTTAAAAATATTACTCACTAAATCTCTGAATTTTAATTTAAAAAATTATTTATGCTTTTTAAAAATGATAGAATCAAATTATTCATTATGGCAATATTAACTATTAGCCTGCCTGATTGCATTATAGCACAGGAAAAAAAAGTATCTCAAACTTCCCTGGAACTGTACACTAAAATTGCTCAAATGGATAGTGTACTATTTGGTTACTTCAATAAACAAAATTTTGAAAATTTTAAATCCCTTTTTACCAAAGACCTGGAATGGTTTCAGGATAATGATGGATTAATCACTTATAAAAAAGTATTTGATAATTTCAAGGTTAATTTTTTACGGCCAAATAAATTAACCAGAGAATTGGTAAAAAGCAGCCTTGAAGTTCATCCAATAAAAAATTATGGTGCTATTGAAATTGGAGTACATCAATTTAAGCATACAGAGAATGGAAAAGAAGAAACAGGCACTTTTAAATTTATGATGATTTGGCAAAAGAAAAATGGCCTATGGAAAATTTCAAAAGTAATCAGCTACGACCATTAGAATTATATTTATTCCTCCAGTTTTATAAATGGCTTTTTCATTAGGCTTACCAGATCTTCATCTTTATCGTTGCTGTAATACCTGTCTAAACCGTATCGAAGTTTAGTTTTATCTAACTCAAGATAAGTTCCTAATAACCTATCCCAAATGGAAAATACCGCACCATAATTGCTATCTGTATAGGGTTGTTTCCAGTGATGATGCACTTTGTGCATATTTGGAGAAACCAACACATAACTTAAACTTTTATCCAACCAGGCTGGCAGAGATATATTTGCATGGGTAAATGCTACAAATACAGTAAGTAACGTTTGATAAATCATAACAGCATAAATGGGTGCCCCACAAATAAAAATTGCAATTAAAAAAAATATTCCCCGCCACACACTTTCAAGTGGATGATGACGCAGGCCAGAGGTAACATCAATATTATTATCAGCATGATGAATTATATGCATGCGCCAGAAAAGAGGAACTTTATGCTCAATAATATGAGAGAGCCAGCCTCCAAATAAATCTAAAGTTAATGCCGCAATAATAATTGTAAAAAAAACAGAGGCATTTAACCAGTAAATTAATCCAAATTTATTGAGCGCAGCCCAATCTGATAGCATTACAATTACAAAGCCAAAACCTGTATGAATAATGATATGAATTAAAGTAAAAGTTAAATTAACTGCTGCATGTTTTAGCTTTGTTTTTTTATACTTTAAAGTAAGCAGGGGTATTGCCCCTTCAATTATCCATAGTAGTATCATGGAACCAATAATATACGCCATGCGTTCTGCTGGCCTTTGCTCCAGAGTTGAAAAGTAATTGATAATTTTTTCAGGCATGAAATAGTATTTTCGAAAAGTTACGCTTTTTATACCCTATTTATTTTAAAAGAGCAGAAGGCAGATTACCTTAAAATACCTGCACTGATTTTTTTATTAAAATAAAAAGGTTAATTTATTTTATTCATCCATTCCTTCGGCGCCATCCGCGGTTTTACTTGAGTTGGCTACCATGTTATTGATAACAGTAATTTCTGAAGAAGTAAAATAGCGCCATTTCCCCGTTTCTAAACCTGATATACTGATATTCATTATTCTTACTCTTTTTAATGATTCAACAGCATAACCCAGTGCTTCACACATACGCCTAATTTGGCGATTTAGCCCCTGTGTAAGTATAATTTTAAACCGATTAGGGCCTTCCTGTTTTACAAAACATTTTTGAGTAACAGTTCCCAAAATCCGTACTCCATTTCGCATTTTATTTATAAAATCTAAAGTAACAGGTTTATCCACGGTAACACTATATTCTTTTTCGTGCTTATTTCCTGCTCGTAAAATTTTATTTACGATATCACCATCATTTGTTAAAAAAATTAATCCTTCACTTCTTTTATCCAGTCTTCCAATTGGAAAAATACGGCTTTTAAAATTCACAAAATTAATGATATTTGATTTATCCTTAATATCGGTAGTACAAGTAATCCCTTTGGGCTTATTTAATAAAATATAAACAGCTGTTATCTTTTTTTTAATAGGTTCCCCATCAACTAAAACAACATCATGTTCTTCTACCCTGTTTCCTTTAACAGCATCTTTACCATTTATTGTTACGCGACACTGTTCTATATATTTATCAGCTTCTCTACGGCTACAAAAACCAGTTTCACTGATGTATTTGTTTAAACTTATATCCATAGTTCAATAAAGATTTTAGATTTCATATTTTAATGGAATCTGATACCTCCCGGTATATTTGCTATTAATTATAAAAAAAGGGAAGCAAATGCTTCCCAATATTGAAATACTTTATCAGCATTAAGATTTAATTAATCCTTTTCTTATTGATTTGTACTTTCTTGTGCTGGTGCTTCCACAACAGGGGCAGGTTTTTCTTCCTTGTGTAATTTCCCCAATTCCGAACCTGATTTTTTCTTTTGTGCTGCTCTGGGGGCAAACATTACCAGCATTCTTTTACCTTCCATTTTTGGCAAGCCTTCTAATGCTCCAACATCTTTTAAACTGTCGGCAAATTTAAGTAACAGCAGTTCACCACGTTCTTTAAACATAATAGCACGACCCTTAAATTGAACATGAGCTTTTACTTTATTTCCATCACTTAAAAATTTTTCAGCATGTTTTACTTTTAATTCAAAATCGTGATCATCAGTGTTGGGCGTAAACCTTATTTCCTTTACTTCACTGGTTTTGCTTTTAGCCTTTTGTTCTTTCTTTTTCTTTTTTTCTTCGTAAAGAAATTTATTATAATCAATAATTTTACAAACCGGAGGATTGGCACCAGGAGATATTTCAACTAAATCTAATTCCTGTTCCTTTGCAATTTTTGAAGCATCAGCTGTTGCATAAATGCCGGGTTCTACATTTTCTCCAACTAAGCGTACCTCGGGTGCTTTAATCATGTGATTGGTACGGTGTTCCTGCTGTTGTTCTTTTTTAAAACGGGGATTAAACGCTCCTCTGGGCGGTCTTGGTGGAAATGCCATTTACAATTTTTAGTTTACAATGTTGTTTTATATAAGTATTACCGTAAAGGTAGTTTACTTCCTGCTTTCAATTTTCTATTCTGCTCTCCTTTCTTTTATTTCAGCACTTAAATCCTGCAAAAAATCTTCAATATCTTTTGCACCTTCATCTCCTTTTCCCTGTCTTCTAACTGATGCTTTGCCTTCATTCATTTCTTTCTCTCCTATTACCAACATATAAGGTACCTTAGCTAATTCAGTATCTCTTATTTTTTTACCTATTTTTTCATTTCGTTCATCAATTTCAACACGAATATCAGCATTTTTCAGCTTTTGCAATATAGAAATTGAATAATCTATAAATTTATCGCTAATAGGCAATATTTTCACCTGTAATGGAGCAAGCCATGCAGGAAATTTTCCTGCGTAGTGTTCCAGCAGAAATCCAATAAAACGTTCATGTGTTCCTAATGGGGCTCGGTGAATAATTAATGGCACTTCTGGCTGGTTATCCTTATTGGTAAAACTTAATTTAAAGCTACGGCCCTGGGCAAAATCAACCTGATTAGTAGCCAAAGTAAATTCTTTACCAATAGCACTCCAAATCTGCACATCAATTTTTGGCCCGTAAAATGCTGCTTCATCCTGCACTTCTACAAAAGGAGTATTAGTATCAATTAAAACCTTTCTAACCATGTCTTCGGTTTCCTTCCAAAGTTCCGGTTCATTTACATATTTCTGGCCAAGCTTATTTGGATCATGCAGGCTAAGGCGCATTACATATTTATCTACACCAAAAATTTTAAAATACTTGATATACATTTCATTAACAGCCATAAATTCCTGAGCAAATTGTTCTTTACTACAATAAATATGAGCATCATTCATGTGTAGGCAACGCACCCTCATCAAACCAAATAATTCGCCACTTTGTTCGTAACGATAACAGGTGCCATACTCTGCAATGCGGTAAGGAAGGTCTTTATAACTCTTATGCTCTGCATCAAATATTTTATGATGGTGGGGGCAGTTCATTGGTTTTAGATAATATTTTTCGCCATCCATTTCCATTGGCGGAAACATACTATCTGCATAATAAGGTAAATGACCACTGGTGATGTACATACTTTCTTTTGCAATATTGGGTGTAACCACTCTTTTATAACCAGCTGCCTTTTCAGTTTCCTTTGCAAGTTTTTCTAATTCCTCTATAATGATGGTTCCATTTGGCATCCATAAGGGCAGTCCAGGACCCACATTATCTTCCATTGTAAAAATTCCCAACTCCTTACCTAATTTACGATGGTCTCTTTTTTTGGCTTCTTCCAACATCGCCAAATACTCATCCAATTCTTTTTGGGCAGGAAATGTTACCCCATATATTCTTGTAAGTTGTTTATTTTTTTCATCCCCTTTCCAATAAGCCCCCGCTATACTCATTAACTTAATAGCTTTTATAAAACCGGTTGATGGAATGTGAGGACCACGACACAAATCCGTAAACTGCCCCTGAGTGTAAAATGTAATTCCTCCATCAGTAAGACCGCTCAATAAATCTAATTTGTATTCATCTCCTTTATCATTAAAATAATTTAGGGCATCAGTTTTTGAAATTTCTTTTCTTACAAATAAATTATTTTGCTTGGCCAGTTCATTCATCTTTTTTTCCAGCAAGGCTAAATCTTCTTCATTAATTTTTTTATCCCCCAAATCCATATCATAGTAAAACCCTTTTTCTATTGCTGGCCCCACCCAAAATTTTACTCCCGGAAACATTGACTCAACTGCTTCCGCCATTAAGTGAGCAGATGAATGCCAAAAAGTAGCTTTTGCACCGGCATCATCCCAGGTTAATAATTTAAAATCTGCATTATCGGTAATAGGCCTGTTTGCATCCCAAATATCACCGTTTATACTTGCAGCCAATACTTTTCTTGCTAATCCTTCGCTTATAGATTTGGCTACATCCAGTGCAGATGAACCCTGTTTGTATTCCCTGACAGTCCCATCGGGCAAAGTAATCTTTATCATATCTTTATACGCATGCTTTAGAGGCTTGCCGGCTGCAAATTTAACGAAGTATTAGCTATGGAAAAATTAATCTAAAATATCTTTGTAAATAAAATAGGCAATACAATTTTATTGGATTACTTATTTTATTTATAATAAATTGTTATGCAGATAAAATAATTGAAGTTCAATAACATAAATTAAAGTTATAAGTGAAAATAATTGTACAATTAATAGCAGGCATTTTTTTAATATCAAATGCATTTGCTCAGGATTTTAAGGGCCAATGGAAAGGGCAGTTTACCGATAACAGCACAACATTTATTGGCTGGGGAGCCGAACGTTGTGATTATGTATTGGAATTGGAAAGCAAAGGAAATAATGTTACCGGCTATTCTTATACTTATTTTACTGAGGGTGACAAAAGATATTATACCATCTGCAGATTAAAAGGCAAATTAAATAAGGGCAGCAGGTATATTGAAGTAACAGAAATAGAAAGAACCAAAACAAACGTACCTACCCATATACGTAACTGTTTTCAAATTCATAAACTAACGTATTTTAAACAGGGAAATGCTCAAACCCTTGAAGGAAGTTGGATACCTGCACCTAATCAGGAAGGGGATTGCGGATATGGAACTACAGTATTATCCAGAAGAGTTCTTAATAAAAATACACCACTTTTTAATAATGTAACTGCAAGAACAGAAAAAACAGAAAAAAAACCTGAAACCAATCAGGTAAATACTGATAAAAATAAAAAAACTATTCCACCTCAGGTTTCCAATAAAACAAAACCGGTAATTGCACCGCCAGTTGCAAATAATAAAACTTTAGAAAAGGCCGAATCAAAAATCCTAAACCCTCCTGTTGTAAATAACAGCCCGGAAATTAAGAAAAGGCCTGAGATGGATTTTGAAAAACGCAATAATAATCTTATAAAAATTATAGAAATTGAAAATGAAACGTTTAAAGTTGATCTGTATGATAATGGAGCTATTGACGGTGATTCTATT
>JAYUTC010000021.1:0-2457 GCA_043755395.1 Ferruginibacter sp. | reverse complement strand
GAAAAAAATGTTTGAAACACATCACGGACTTAGTAAGCTGTATGAAGTAAGCTGCCCCGAGCTGGATTTTTTGGTTACACAGGTGCAGGATAATCCTGCTGTTGTTGGCGCAAGGATGATGGGTGGCGGCTTTGGGGGCTGTACTATCAATATTGTGAAAGAAGAAGCTATTTGTGATTTGATAAAAGAAACAACCACTGTATACAATGCTGCTATGCAAAAAGAATTGAAAGCTTATATTGTAAATATTGAGGATGGGAGCAGTGTGATAAGATAAATAGGCGAAGTTATTTTAAGAAACTGCCTGGTTAATTCCATTTGATACCAGCTAAAGTTTTTCATAGCAACATTGTTGTGAACTTTGTTCTGTTTTTATTTTATTTCCAGTGGAAATGAAATAAAAATCAATCCTTTCATCCATATACCCATTGGCATCTTTAATCACAATTATTACAATAATTCAAACAACTTCTAACCAGAATTTTCATTCAATCAGTTTAATTTACGAATGACTGCTATGTATAAAATTTTATTAGTACAAGATGGAATATGAAAAATATAATAACGTAGTTTCTTCTTCTGACAATTTGGAATTTCAGTTTGACAGTGAGGGGCCAAAGGGCAAAATAAAAAAGGTTGTACAATTTGTCCAAACACAGAATAAAAATATTTATAACCTTGCTTTTGGAAACCTTAATGAAGACGGCACAATAGATGATGAAACAGCAAATGATAATAAAGATCGAAATAAAATTTTGGCAACGGTTGCTGCTACTGTTTATGAGTTTACTTACAGGTATCCTGCCATAACTGTTTTTTTCTGCGGCTCTACCCCAGAAAGAACAAGACTTTACCGCATGGCATTGACTGTAAATTTTGATGCTTTAAAAAAGGATTTTGTTATTTACGGTGTATTGAAAGGAATAGATACTTTTGAAAAGGTAACCTTTCGTAAAGGAGTGGATTATTTTGGCTTTATGGTTAAGAGAAAAAAACTGTAATTTTACACGATGAAAAAAAATAAGCAAATAAAAGGTGCGGAAACTGTTGGGGTAAAAGTGAAAATATCTAAATCATTGGATAAGTTTTCCGGCAAGGTATTATTTCCTGAAAAATTAAAAACTGCCAATAAAATTATCAGCAAACTTAAACTAAGCTAATATTTTCCTAATATTATTTTAATGCCATCCTATTGGGTGGCATTTTTAATGAAAGCACTATTGATCTTTAGTATCGTCATATTTATCAAATTTAAAATCCGAAACTAATCCCAGCAAAATAATTTCTCAAAGGTGCCGCATTGTAAAACCTGTTCCCAACAGCATTGATATCATTTCCTAAACTATAATTTTCATTGAGCAAATTATCTGCTCCTGCAAAAACTTCCATCATTGTTTTTTTAAATGCATATTTATATCCCAGCTTACATTGCAGCAAATGATAACCCTCTGCATAAAAACTATTGGCATCGGTAAGCGGCAGTTTGGAAGTATAATTATAAGTGCTGTTTAAATAAATGCCGTTAGCTGTTTCAATATCTACTCCACTTACAGTAATGGTTTTAGGCACACCCGTTAAATCGTTACCTGAATAATCTGCATTGCCTACTTTATAATTGTTGAAATTATAATCATTCAATGTAAGGCTTGTCCATACTTTTAAAGATGAAATAAATTGTTTTTTACCCCGGAATAAATAACAAGCAACAGCAGCTTCCAGTCCTTTTTGTTTGGTACCCCCGGCATTGATAAAATATTCTCCGCCATTATCGGCTACCCTTCTAACAATGGCATTGGTAAGATTAAACTCGTACACATTTATATCTACCTGGAGATGATGTTGCAGCAAATCCCCACGAATGCCTGCTTCATAATTCCAGCCGTACTCCGGCTGCAGGCCCTCAAAAAAACTTCCTTGAGATGGACGGACTTCCGCCATCGTTGGTGCAGAAAAACCCTTGCTCACAGAAGCTCTCATGGAAAAATGGCTGGTGGCTTTATACAACAATGCAAACCGTGGCGACAAAACAGGATCGTATTTTTTAATCTTTTTTGGAGTGGCACGATCATCGGAGGTTCGGATGTAGCGATAAGTAAATCCATTGTGGCTTACCCCTGCGCTGAATAATAACTGGCTGCTGATATCCAAATCTGCTTGTGCAAAATAAAACCGCTGGTAAGCATTTACCTCATCCATTGACTGTACGGTATCGGCTACCCCATTTTTATTTCCGTAGTTATCAATGTGTGCAAAGGTTGTTTGCCATTCTCCCCCTGCAATTAATTTCAATGGCATTGCACCTGCCTGTGTTGAATAAATAAATTTTGTTCTTACACCCCTGCTGGTTTCTTTTCGTTTTTCATAATTGGTGATAAAGGGGTTTTTAAAATCAGTATAATTAAACACAACAGAACTCACATTACTGAGTTGATCAGAAAAATGAAAAGTATTGGACAA
>JAYUTC010000020.1:0-6161 GCA_043755395.1 Ferruginibacter sp. | reverse complement strand
TTTCTGCGATTGGAAAAGCCCTGTCTTCATAAGCAATTTCGTCAAATGCACTATCCAAAAAAAAATGTCTGGGAATATTGTTAATAGCTTCAAGTACAATACTATCTGTTATTCCCTTATCCTTAAGAAGTTCAATTAATTTTTTACGCAACCCTTTATGACGGTATGTATCTTCGTATTTTCTCATGCCCCAATCCGCTTATTATCGGAGTTTTTTAGTATAAAATATTTTAAGTAGTTTTTCATTTTTAAAAAAGTCCTGTTACTAATGAATCAGGTGCAAGATAAAAAAATGTCAGGGGTAAAATCCTGACATCTATAAAAACACCATTAATAAATTTATTTCAACTCCATCTCCGTTACAATTCTGGCAATTTTATCATCCAATTTTTTTTGTGCTTCCTCAAATTCTGCTACATTATTTAATGTTCCTTTTACACTAAAATAAAACTTTATTTTAGGCTCAGTGCCACTTGGCCTTGCAGAAATTTTACTGCCATCAGCAAGAACAAATTGTAACACATTGCTTTTTGGTAAATCAATTGCCCAGCTTTCCCCACTCACTAAATTTTTCCCACCTTGCATTTCGTAATCCAATAATTCAATCACTTCAACTCCATCTAATGTTGTAGGTGGATTATCACGATATCCTTTCATCATAGCCTCAATTTCTGCTGCACCATTCATTCCTTTTTTTGTAATGCTTACCAAATCTTCTTTATACAAACCATACTGCAGGTACATATCAACCATCTTATCGTATAAGCTCCTGCCTTTGTTTTTTTCATATGCAGCCATTTCACAAAGCAGGGCAACAGCACTAATGGCATCTTTATCTCTCACCTTATCCCCTATCATTAATCCAAAACTTTCTTCACCTCCAATAATATAATTTTCTTTACCCTCTTTTTCTTTTATCATGGATGCAATCCATTTAAAACCCGTAAGTACATTGTAGCAGGCAATATTACTGTTGCCGGCAATTACATCAATCATATCGGTAGTAACAATGGTTTTAATCACCATATCATTTGATTGTGCAATACCTTTTGCTTTTCTGGCTTCTATCATATAATTAAAAGCAAGAACAGCAGTTTGATTACCATTCATTAAAATCCATTCGCCTTTACTGTTTTTTACACCTATTGCTACACGGTCTGCATCGGGATCGGTACCTAATAGAATGTCAGCATCCAATTCTTTTGCTTTTTGCAATCCTATGCCCATTGTTTCTCTCTCCTCCGGATTGGGATAAACTACAGTAGGAAAATTGCCATCAGGGTTACTTTGTTCAGAAACTATAGTTACATTGGTAAATCCAAAACGTTCCAATATAGATGGCACCAATGTTATTCCAGTGCCATGTATGGGCGTATAAACAATTTTAAGGTTGTGTTGTGCTGCACAAACTTCAGGATAAACCGATAAAGTTTTTACCATATCCAGATAAGCATTATCCATATCTTTTCCCAAAACAAAAATATTGGCTTCGCCACCTGTCCATTTTACCTCATCAACACCGGCAATTTTTTCCACTTCTATAATTACATTTTTATCGTGTGGTGGTACTAATTGAGCGCCATCATTCCAATAGGCTTTATAACCATTATATTCTTTAGGATTGTGAGATGCTGTAAGTACCACACCAGCCTGACAGCCTAATTTTCTGATAGCGAAACTTAATTCGGGTGTAGGGCGCAACGCTTCAAATAAATATACTTTAATACCATTAGCTGCAAAAATATTAGCTGTTGTTTCAGCAAAAAAACGACCGTTATTTCTACAATCATGTGCAATGGCCACGCTTATTTCTCCGGTAAAAGATTTTTTTAAATAATTGGCAAAACCCTGTGTGGCCATGCCCACTGTATATTTATTTATGCGGTTGCTACCTATACCCATAATACCTCTTAGACCGCCGGTACCAAATTCTAAATTTCTGTAAAATGCATCTTCCAGTTCTGCAGGGTTATCTTTTTGCAGGCGGATTATTTCATCTTTAATGGTTTGCCCGTAGTTGCCGCTTAGCCAGTCATTAATTTTTTTAAGGGTATTTGCCTCCATAATTATTTAGTTTACAACACCAAAAATAAATGTTTCGTATATCATTAACATCATATAGGGTATTTTTGTTTTTTTATGTCGCAAACTACAATAAATAAATTATTCTGGGTTATTGTACAGTATTGTATTGTAAAAGCCATTTTTTGTTTTTGCCTGTTATTTGTTACAGTTTCTATAATACATGGGCAGGATTCTATTCAAAAGCCTGCAATACCTAATGATTCACAAATTATTCCCCGTTCAAAAACCGTTTTTACTAAAGAAAACAGGGAAAAATTAACTGACCCCTTTCATTTCTTTTTAAACAAAAAACAAATTAATCAACGTGTAACAATTATTGCAACAGGTAACTTAGTTGGTTACAGTGCAGTTATGGCCGGGCTATATGCCACATGGTATAAAAACTATCCGCAAAGTAATTTTCATGTATTTAATGATATCAAAGAATGGAAAGGGATCGATAAAATTGGCCACGCCTATAGTGCCTACACCGAAAGCAAAATTAGTATGGAGCTTTGGAGATGGACTGGTATTGGAAGAAAAAAAAGAATTTGGCTGGGAGGTATGAGCGGTGCAGTTTATCAAACAGTAATTGAAACCTTAGATGGTTTCTCATCTCAATGGGGCTGGAGCTGGGGCGATTTTGGTGCTAATATTATAGGTAGTGGTATGCTTGTGGCACAGGAACTGGCATGGGATGAACAACGTATACAGTTAAAATTTTCTTTTCACCATAAAACCTATAATGACCCAACATTAAACAACCGCAGTGATAAAATTTTTGGCAAAAGTACTGCCGAACGTTTTCTAAAAGATTATAACGGTCAAACCTACTGGCTGAGTGTAAACCTTAAATCATTCTTCCCAAAAAGTAAATTGCCTGCATGGTTGCAGTTTTCTGTTGGAAGCGGTGCAGAGGGATTATTTGGTGCTTCCGAAAATATTGGTATAGATAATGGCAATACTGTTTTTAACCGTACCGATATTAAACGTTACCGCCAGTGGTATTTAGCACCTGATATTGACCTTACAAAAATTAAGACAAACAAAAAAGGAATTAAAATGCTATTGGCTATTTTAAATGTTTTTAAAATACCTATGCCTTCATTGGAATATTCGAATGGTCAATTTAAATTAAATGCGCTTACTTTTTAATTTTACAATTCTCCCTTTATCATCTAATAAAATAATACCTATTATTAATGATTGTATTTAATTTAAGAGAAGCAATTTTAAAAGAGCATTCAAAAGCACAATGTATCAGCATTGTGAATTGGGTAGGTGCATCGCAACAGCGCTTTGATGAACTTTTTTATTTATTTTTAAACGATGGCTACCGGGTGGTGCAAAGGGCAGCCTGGCCGGTAAGTTATTGTGTAATGGCTCATCCCCATTTTATTACAAAACATTGGAACAGTTTAATAACAAATTTACAAAAACCCAATTTGCATAATGCAGTAAAACGTAACAGTATTCGTTTGTTACAGGATATCAGGATTCCCAAAAAATACCAGGGGCAAATTATGAATACCTGTTTTAATTATGTAGCATCTCCATCTGAAGCTGTTGCTGTAAAGGCTTTCTCTCTAACAGTATTAACCAATCTTACTAAACAATATCCTGAAATTATTCCTGAATTAATATTAATAATTGAAGATCAGTTGCCGAATCAAACAGCAGCATTTAAAACAAGGGCTAAGTTTTTTTTGAAAAGCACTGAAAAAATATAAATCTTTTTATAACTTGTTTAATTTTCAATAAAGTTATGTAATACAAAAGTTATTAATTGAATCCTATTTGCCACAGAAGTTCTATAAAACTTCATTAGCTGTCCAAAATATTTTTAAAACCTTATCCCGATAAGAATTCCTCCTCTAACTCCACCAAATGGTCCGTCTAATTTTACATTGGCCCCACTGGCATTTACTATAACTTTTTTTGTTGTAAGAGGCACTTCAAAATTTTCCAGCTCCTTGCGTAAATCATCCTGCTCTACCTGGGTTAAGGGCTGAGTAGTTTTGCCGGTAAAATCTCCTTTACCATTGCCATAATGTGGCCCAAGTATCCACCAATCCAGGCTAATATGTTTACCCAAATGCCATTGTGCGCCCAGCATTAAGCCAAAGGTATTACCTTTTAACTCTCCAGCCATGGAGATGGTACTTTCTACCATGGCACTGTTTTCATAAGTAAATTTTAATCCACTTCCTTTGTAGGTGGCATTGCGGTAAAAGGGTGCTAAATAAAACCCTTTGCCGTACCCCTTTTTACTTGCATAGAACCTGAACTCGGGTGTAATGGCCGTATTGCCCAAATTAAAATTTGCAAGCTGGTCTTTTGCTTCGGCATTATCACCAACAATTTTTTCGATGGTACCTTGTAATGGTAATTTACCATAGGGCATTGTTCTGAATCCCAATGCAAAAGAGAATTTGCGGTTAATTATTCTTTCGTACTGAAAGGAATAATTTTTTAGTACAATTGAGGTAAGATTTATTTTAAAGATGTTCATCGAATGTGCTGGCTTTTCTTTTTTTTCGGGTTTTTCATCCTGTGCAAAAACTGTGTGAGAAAACAAAACAAAGCTTAAGGTAAGAAGCAGAAAGTTTTTACTTTTCATAATTAAGGTTTTAATTTTTATAATCTGGTTATTAAATAAAGGTTAAGTGAAACTACATTAATTAGTACCAGTAATTAAAATTGAGCTAAATAATAATTGTGGCAAAGGGTGTATTCACTGTTTTTGTACAGTATAAGCCAATAGTTATTATTTTATGGCGCAGTTACAAAATGAATTTACAAGTTATTACATTCTACAAACTTCGTTTGCCTAAAACTGAAATAGGAGAACCTTGCACTATAAAAATAGCGTTAGGTTTGACATTTTGCAAAAATGAAAAAGATGGCCTTATAAAGCAGTAAGATCGAAGTCAATCATATTCATTTTTATTTTATGAAATTTCCAGAATAGATATTGTACTGCATAATTAAAAGTGGTTTGTTCATAGTATTTAGAGTAACCCCAGTAATGCTGTGCAATAAATTCTACTTCGCTGTCTGGCTGCAAGGGTAAAGCTTGCGAAGTAGTTTTAACTATACGTCTTTACCATTTATTCTTATATTTCTATCGGTATTCCAGATTAAATTAAAAAATGGCTGTATTTATCATACTTTTATAAGTCTGTAACGTTTGTTAACTATTATAAAACTGATATGAAAAGAATAATCAGATTTGGAAAAAATCTTTTTTGCTTAGTAATTTTTGTATATGCTTCTTCATCAACCATTGCCCAGTTAGATACAGCAAACAACCTCTCCAATTTTTTACTTCCGCGGTTTACAAAAAGTATTATAAAGTTTAAATCGGGTCAATCCAAAACAGCTGTTATTAATTACAATGTTGTTGATCAGGAAATGGTTTTTTTGCAGAATGATATTTATATGGTGCTGGAGGACCCACAACAAATTGAAGTAGTGTATATAGATGACCGGAAATTTGTACCTTTTAAAACAGGATTTTACGAGTTGGTTGTATCAGGGCCTTCTTCATTGTACATTCAACATAAAAGCATTGTAGAATATCTTGGAACTCCAACAGGTTACGGAGCAACTACAAAAACATCTGAACCATCTTATGTAAGGCAAATTTACGGTAACATGGGAAGTATTAACCTAAGGATTCCCGACGATTTTAAAGTAACAGAAAATTCTGAGTATTGGATCGAAAAAGAAAATAAAATGGAGAAATTTTCGGGTAAACGTCAGTTTTTAAAGATCTTTAATAATAAAGAAAAAGAAATAAATCAGTTCATTGACCGTAACAATATTAATTTTAAAAAAAATGCTGACATTATCAATTTAGTTAATTATTGTAATTTATTGTCAACATTAAACAAATAGTCAACAATCTTTAAATAAACTATTTTTCTTTTTCTTTCTTTTTTAGAACAAAAATCAACCTCAAATTCTGGTCGTAAGTAAAATAGTTATACAACCAGTTACAAAAAACAAAAAAACGATTTTTTACACCCAGTATCAGCATCAGGTGCAATCCCATCCATATCATCCATGCAAAAAATCCTCCAAAATGTAATTTT
>JAYUTC010000019.1:0-16048 GCA_043755395.1 Ferruginibacter sp. | reverse complement strand
TGAATACTTTGCAGCAATTGGATAGTATTACTAATGGAAAATTAATGCAACAAACCATGTTGATTAGTGGAGCCAGTGGTGGTATGCTGGCAGCTACATATTACCGTGAATTGTATAGGGCAAATCAAAATATATCTCCTTCTTTAAACCTGCATAATCCAAAATACACAAATAATATAGCAGAGGATTTACTGAATCCTGTATTTTCTTCCATGATTGTTAGAGATATTTTTGCACCGGCTCAAATGTTTACGGTTGGTAAGTTTAAATATGTTAAAGACAGAGGTTATGCCTTTGAACAAAAACTAAATGATAACAGCGATGGAGTGCTTAATGTACAGGTAAAAGATTTTGCAGCAGATGAAAAAGCTGCTAAAATTCCACTAATCATTTTTAACAGCACCATTACAAGAGACGGAAGAAAGATGGTGATATCATCACAACCCTTGAGTTTCATGATGAAACCACTATTGTATGCTGATGATACAGCGGTCAGTCCTGATGCAATTGATTTTAACGGGATGTTTGCAAAACAGGAACCCGAAAATATCAGGCTGTTGACAGTATTGCGAATGAATGCTACTTTTCCATATGTTTTACCCAATGTGTGGTTACCTAGCCAACCTGTTATTGATGTGATGGATGCAGGGCTAAGAGACAATTTTGGGCAGGAAACAACTCTTAGGTTTATTGATAATTTTAAAGATTGGATTACTCAAAACACCGGCGGGGTATTAATATTGCAATTAAGAGACCGTATGAAAGATAACTGGCAACAGCCGGTTGAAAGCAGCAGTATACTGGATATATTAATTAAGCCTGCTACAATGCTTCAGCAAAACTGGTATAAGCTGCAGGATTATGCCGAAACTGATCAGTATGGTTATATTTATAGCGGAATGGATTCTATATTACATCACATAACACTTATGTATGTGCCCCAAAAGGAAGATAAAGGAGCAGCACTTAATTTTCACTTAACTGCAAGAGAGAAAAGGGATGTTATAGCTTCTTTTAATAATAGTTTTAATCAGTTGGGTGTTAAGAAAATAGAAGCGTTGTTAAAATAATCTACTTACCCGGGCATTAACAATTTAAATGCTTTTTCAATAATCTCAATTTCAAATTTATCAGAAGTTTCTGCCGGGTCACCATCAATATGTAATGGAGCCATTTGTGGGTTTTGTATTGTTATTTTTTTTGTTTGAAAATAGTGAATTTCATTCCTGTGGTATTTTTTATCCTCATAAATACGTACCTGTCCAATTCGAATTTGTTTAAGTATATTCCATATTAAACGCATTTTACTCATTTTACTTACAACAACAATATCCAGCAAACCATCGTGTAAACTTGCCTGTGGAGCAATGGTAAAATTATTGCCAAACTGGTTGCTGTTGGCAATGCTGATAAAAAAAGCTTCAGTGGTAAAAATATTTCCATCTACCATTAAACCAAAATGATATGGTTTTGCTTTTAAGAAATTCTTAGTAGATTGTTTTACATAAGTTACCAGCCCACGTTTTTGTTGTTTAGCAAAATCATGGGCTACCTGGGCGTCAAAACCAAGGCCGCTAAGCATGCAGCTAAATTTTTTGTTAATATAAAAACTGTCAACAAAAACTGCATGGCCTTTAAATATCACCATTAATGCTTTGTTGATATTTTTAGAAATTTTAGCAGCTAATGCTAATCCATTTCCACTACCCATGGGGATGATTCCTATGTTTACATTAACTCCTTGTAATACATTAACTATTTGATTTATGGTGCCATCGCCCCCACAAACAATTATATCTGTAATTTTTTCCTGTGCAATTTTTTGATGCAGATAATTGTAATTTCCTTCAGCATTGGTATGTACAATTTCGAAAGGAATATTTTGTTGTAAAGTTTTTTGCTTAATGGTTTGCAGCAATAATGTTTTTCCTTTAGTGCCTGAAATGGGATTGATAAAATAAATAAAGCGGCGTTGCATACATGCAAATTTCAGGGAAAGTAATACAGCAACGAAATTTTATTTATTTATATGAATTTGTAAACAATTATTGCATCATAATAAAACAAAGTGTAATTATCTTTGATGGCATAAGCATTTTATCGTTCGCAGGATTTAATTGCAATACCAGTTTTATTTTTTTGCCGGCAGTAAGTTTTTTAGCCAAAAATTTCAGCGGTAAGGAAATGTTGCCATCTTTGGTTTTAGTTTCATCAACACTAAACAGTAATACATCTACATCAAATGCCTGTATTGTTTTTTTATACATTGCATTATTTAAAAGTTTACCACTCAGTTGTATGGTAACAGATTTGAGCAATGAAGCTTTCATTTTTTTTATATTAACAGTACTGATAGTCTCATCACTTTTAGTAATGGCTGTGCCTTCTAATTTCCCATTTATAAAAATTTTTGCTGTATCCTGTGCCATAGACAAATTTAGAGCTGACAAAAAAATAACCAGTATTGCTATCTTTTTCATATCGATATGTTTATAAAAGTATAATCAAAAGCAGTACCAATTTTATTACCACCTTAGTAAAGCACTTGCCCAGGTAAATCCGCTTCCAAATGCTGCCAGGCAAATCAAATCACCTTCTTTTACCTTTCCCAACTCCCAGGCTTCGCACAATGCAATAGGTATTGATGCTGCTGTAGTATTCCCGAATTTTTGAATATTATTATATACCTGATCATCAATTAATTTTAATTTATGCTGTACAAACTGGGCAATACGTAAATTAGCCTGATGAGGTATAAGTAAATTAATATCGGTTGTTTGTAACCCATTTGCTGCAAGTGATTCCATAATTACTTCCGGGAATTTTACAATTGCTTTTTTAAAAACTGCTGGCCCGTCCATGTTTGGAAAATTTTGAGCATTATCTATCATAGCATGGCTCATAAACATTTCGCCCATTTCTGCTTCATCAAAATTGGCCACTTTATTGGGCGTCCAGTGATTGGCATGTGTACCCGGATTGTACATGGCTAATATTTCTGCACTTTCACCATCGCTGTGTAAATGTGTGCTTAAAATGCCTTGCCCTGCTTTAATTGTAGGTTGCAATACTACAGCACCTGCACCATCACCAAAAATTACAGATATATTTCTGCCTCTTGTACTAAAGTCTAAACCAAAAGAATGTTTTTCGCTGCCAATAACCAGAATATTTTTATACATTCCCGATTTAATAAACTGATCGGCAATAGAAAGAGCATATACAAACCCACTGCATTGATTGCGTACATCCAATGCACCAATTTCTTTCATTTTCATAGCACGCTGCAGTAAAACTCCGCAGCCCGGAAAATAGTAATCGGGGCATATGGTGGCAAAAACAATAAAATCTATATCCTGAGGAGTGATGCCAGCTCTTTCAATAGCAATTTTTGCCGCTTCCACACCCATTGTGGTGGTGGTTTCTTCTGTACGATGTGCATACCGTCGTTCCTGTATTCCCGTTCGTTCCTGAATCCATTCATCACTGGTATCCATATATTTTTTTAGGTCATTATTAGTAACTACATTTTTAGGAACGTAATAACCAATCCCTGCTATCTTACTTTGTGGCATACAACCATTGTTTATGAAATAGCAATTTACGGAAAAAGCTCCACCTGGCATCCCACTGTTGAAGGAGAAAAGTAGACGTAAAATTTAAAGATTAACTGGCAGAAAAGAATACACTGATTAGTATGTAAGAAATATATAAAAATTGATGAGATAGATTATGATGGGATAGGTTTAATGTATTGCTGCTTCTCTTTCACGATGGAGGATGAGACCGTTAATTTACTTTTACCATATCCTTTAAACAAAAATCATCATCATACATAGCATGTACCCTGGTTTTGTAATGAAACTCTACACAGTTTCTCAAATCAGAGTTGTTCTGTATCATTTTAGAAGTAAAATGTTCAATTAGTGGCAATAAAGAAAGCATGCCATTTTTAAATTTCAATTCAGCAATATAATTAGTACCCTTTATAATTATGTTTAAAAATTGTTTTCCCGAAACTGTCGACATAAAAGCAGAGCCGCTGACAGAATCTTTATAAACTAATTTAAAAGGTCTTAACTCGTCTATTTTACCGGTAAAAGAAATATTATATTCAGTATCTGTTTTTTTACTTAGAATGAGTTTAACCGGCTCTTCTTTACCACTAACAGGTTTTTTTACAAATGCTGCCCAGCTGCCAAGTAATTCATCTTCCACATATATATTTGGGCTTTCGTCTAATAAGTATTGCGAACTGTATGGACAGGAGCAAAGCAATATACTTAAAGATAAAAAGAATGGTATGGTTAAAAATGTTTTCATCCGGGAACTATAAAATTAGAACCTAAATGCCTTACCGGCAAGAGTAAAAGCACGTAAATTCCGGTTAGTTTTTACATAAATTCAGTTGTAATAAGATTCAGTTTTTTGTAAAAGTGTTGCTTAAAGTTCTTTTGGAAAGATAGTTTTATTTTTTCAGCAATGCACCCAACCAACCGCCAACCTCCATAAACCAGGCAATACCAAGATGTACTATTAATCCCCCCCAAATACTACCGGTATTATAACTAACAATACCTAAAAGTAAACCACCCCAAAAGCTGCTGATAGCTTCGCCCATTGGTTTACCAAAATGAATGGTACAATAAAAACAAGCTACCGGTATTATACAATGTGTACCGCATATCTGCATCAGGGATAAAATTAAAAAACCACGAAAGAAAAATTCGATGCTTATAAAATCAAAACCATAACATAATTCATAAACCACCCATCTCCATTTTTGATGTGCAATGTCAAGATTAGCTATAAATTTAGCTTTGGGGTACATGCCTAAAAAATCTTTTTGTGTACTGGCCAGTGCAATTAAAGGAACCATAATTAAAAGCATTATAAAATATGGCTTTGCAGAATTAAGGAGTTTAATGCCATAAAAAGATTGTGTGCCTTTATCTTTTATAAACCAGATAATATAAATTAAAACAAGTACCACCAGCACCCGTACCACCCAATTAATGCTTCGCACCCAAAAAATCTGTTCATCGCCTTTCCATTTACCGGTAATAAATATCTCATGAAAATCAAAATTTATCCTGAAAGAAAAAATAGCAGGCGCAACAAAAAGAATTATCCAAAACCAATAATTATTATAGTAGGTACAATCTTTAAAAAAAATAAGTTGAAGAAAAAAAGCAGCAGCAAAGGGAACAAAGTATAAAAGATAATATCCTGCAAACTGGTTCCATTTTGTTCTTCCGCCATTTACATAATTAGTTTCTAAATTATGCCAGTAATTTAAATAAATAAGTAACCCAAGCATTAAAAGTATAAGAAAAAAATAGAGAAGGCTGAATTCCCTTATGTAAAACTCCCTGATATATTTAAAAACGGTATTCAACTTATAATTTTTTTATAAAGATAAGTGTATGCATCTTCGACTTTAAAGTATAAGCATACTAACAATAAAAAACCCCGCTTATAATACAGCAGGGTGTAAGAAAATAATAAACAAAAAATTATTTATAGGCATACCAAGCTCTTGCTTCCTGATCAAATAACCACACCATACCATTGCAATACGAAAAATTAAAATTGGTTTTTTCTGCCTCCGGTAAATCCTCGGGGAGTTGCCAGATTGCAGTTTTTTTACCAGTTGCCCTGTTATATAGTTCAATTGTTTTAGCCTCAGTGTCATAAAGACCAAATTCCATTTTTGGCAAGCCGGTAAATATTACAGTGGTGTTATTATATCTTTCGGGCAATAGTGCATCTTCCATATCATCATCTCCTTTAACAATAGTTAATGTTATCGTTTTCCCTTCTTCACCTTTTATATTATATCCAATAATGGTATTGTCTTTAAGAAAATAAACAGTTTTTTTTATTGCATCAAATACCCCTACGCTTTGAATACCGGGCTGAAAGGTTCCTTCCAATAGGTTAGTAGGAGATTGAGGCATTCCCTTTGCATCCAGTTTGTAATTTATCCATCCTCCATCGTCATAGCAATTTCCCTGTAGAGTTTTAGTAATTGGATTGTACCACAACCCTCTTAAATCAGCCTCTGTTTTTAAATCCTCACCCGATAACATTTTTCCTTTACTGTCAAAGACAGACAATGGATAAGCGGCATTTCCGGCAAATGCCGCATAATATTTTTTTAATACAGGGTTAAATGCAACATTGGCTCCCCTTGTTCCATCCTGCCCTCCCGATTCGCCGGGCATTGTAAGCTCTAAAACTTTTTTAAGAGTTTTTTTTGATTGGGCATTTGTAGTTGTTGTTAAACATACCAATGCAAGTATTAAGATAATTAAATTTTTCATTTTTAATAATTTTATATACAAGAAACAACAAATTATTATAGAAGTCAATACCCTCAGCAGGATATTTATAAGAACTTATACTTTAGCTTCTGCATTCAATGTTTTCCACAACAGGTCTTTTAATTCGGTAAGGCCCTGGCCGGTAACTGATGAAATAAAAATATGACGAATGTTTGTGGGTAATTCTTTTTTTATAGCAGCCTTTAATTCATCATCCAGCATATCACTTTTACTAACTGCAATTACAAAATCTTTTTGCAGCATTTCGGCATTATATTCCTTCAGTTCATGACATAAAATTTCAAACTCTTTTTTATGATCTTTACTGTCGGCAGGTATTAAAAATAATAATATTGAATTACGTTCTATATGACGTAAAAAACGATGCCCTAATCCCTTTCCTTCGGCAGCGCCTTCAATAATACCGGGTAAATCAGCGATACAAAAACTTTTATCGTCGCGGTATTCTACCATACCTAGTTGTGGTACTAATGTAGTAAAGGCATAGTCAGCAATTTTAGGTGTAGCGGCGGTTATACTGCTTAATAAGGTAGATTTACCTGCATTAGGAAATCCCACAAGGCCTACATCGGCCAGCACTTTTAATTCAAGTACTTTCCATCCCTCCAGACCATCTTCTCCCGGCTGGGCATATTCGGGAGCCTGGTTGGTGGCAGTTTTAAAATTACTGTTACCTAATCCGCCACGGCCTCCTTTCATTAAAATTACTTCCTGGCCATCTTCTAAAATTTCGGCATCAACTACGCCTGTTTCTTCATCTTTTGCAATGGTACCTAAAGGCACTTCTATAATAATATCTTTACCAAATCTGCCCGTACTATTATTTTTACTGCCGTTTTCACCATCATCTGCCAATACATTTTTAAAATAGCGAAGGTGAAGCAGGGTCCATAACTGGCTGTTTCCTTTTAAAATTATATGTGCACCCCTGCCTCCATCCCCACCATCGGGCCCGCCCATTGCAGTTAGTTTATTACGCATAAAGTGTTTACTGCCGGCACCACCATGACCACTACGGCAAAATATCCTTATCTGATCTACAAAATTTGATTTTTCCATTTATACTGCGAAGGTCAGTAAAATTTGAAGATTAATTCAAGTTAATATGGGGTAATTAAAGTATTACTTTTTAATATCTTTATAAAAGATAAATAAAACTAAAATGAAAAGAATATATTTTTTAATTACTACTATTTTAATTATCTGTTCTTCTTTTCAAAAAAAGAAATCCAAACAAGTTTTACCCTCCTGTATTAAACAGAAAATTGAATTATTTAAAAGGATGGAAAAACATGAGCAACCTCAAAGTGTTATTGAGTATATTTTTAAAGGTAAAAAAGTATATTATATTACCATGCCCTGCTGCGATTTTTTTAATGAACTGTATGATGCAAATTGCAAACTAATGGGACACCCTGACGGTGGAATAACCGGACAGGGTGATGGCAAACTACCTGATTTTAATAAAGAAAAAACAAAAGAAAGAATTATCTGGAAGATAAAATAATTATTTACTGTTATTCCATGTCTTATAGTTTGTTAACTGGCTTATATAGTTCTTCGGAATTTCTCTTAAGGGATTGCAAACCTTAAAATTGTCAAACATATCTTTTGGTAATTGCTGATAAAGTTTTGTGCCTTCGGTCTTCCACGAAATAATTTCATCACTTACATCCTTAATTTTTTTTGCCGGGTTACCAACTATTAAACTTCTGGCTTCAAATATTTCATCTGCCTTAATAAAACTTAAAGCACCTACAATACATTCATCACCTAAAATAACATTGTCCATTATCACTGCATTCATCCCCACCAAACAATTTTTACCTATGTTTGCGCCATGTATTACTGCACCATGGCCAATATGAGCACCGGCTTTTAAAACAACAGTTACTCCCGGAAACATGTGAATGGTACAGTTCTCCTGTACATTACAACCATCTTCAATAATTATTTGCCCCCAATCGCCACGGAGGGCAGCACCGGGACCTATATAACAATCTCTGCCAATAATAACATTACCCATAACAGCAGCTAGTGGATGAATAAATGAAGATTCATGCACAACCGGAATATAATTTTTGTAAGAATAAATCATATCAATGATTTGTCGGTACGGTAACAGGTTCCCTTAAACACAGCAACCACATGTTCTTTTTGATTAGTGATGGTAATATGGTACAAGCCGGTTGATTTTCCATTGTGTAATTCTTTTGCTTCGGCTGTTAATATATCATCAATATGTACAGGTTTTATAAAATTGATAGAAGTATCTAATGCAACAGATAAAACATTACGGTTATTGCAGGCAAATGCAAAAGCAGAGTCAGCCAACGAAAACGCAATACCACCGTGTACAATACCAAAACCATTAATCATTTCATTTCTTACAACCATTTTTATTTTACTATAACCTTCTTTTATTTCTATAACCGAAACGCCAAGCCATTGACTAAACAAATCTTTTTTCATCATGTGGGTTACAACAGATTGTGCCAAAATATCTTTATCTGATTTCATTATTTATAGTTGAAAATTAATTGTATCCAATAGATTGAATTTATTTTTATTCCCCTTTGAAATTTGGAATTCTTTTTTCTAAAAATGCTGCAATTCCTTCTTTATAATCAATTGTTGCAGCAGCTTTTTGCTGAAATTTATCTTCTATTAAAAGCTGTTCTTCCCAGTTACCAAAAAAAGAGATGTTTAAAGCGTGTTTGGTATATGCCAGGCCTTTGGTAGGCATTTGCGAAAGTGTTGTTGCAATTTTTTTACTCTCTTCTTCAAAATTTGTATCAGTAAAAACTTTATAAATCATTCCCATTTTTTCGGCATCAGTTGAGCTTACTTTATCTCCTGTCATCATTAACGCACTAGCTTTTTGCCAGCCAATTAACCGTGGTAAAGTAAATGTGCCTCCACTATCAGGTATTAATCCTATTTTACTAAAAGCCTGAATAAATGATGCAGATTCTGTTGCAACAACAACATCGCAGCATAGCGCAATATTGGCACCAGCACCTGCGGCCACACCATTTACTGCACAAACAACAGGCTTGGGTAAATTTCTTATGCGTTTTACAATTGGGTTGTAATGCTCATCAAGAATTTGTTTGATTTCAATTTTATTTTCTCCAACCAGTTCGCTAATATCCTGACCGGCGCTAAAAGCTTTGCCTGCACCCGTAATATACACACAACGTATATCAGGTACACTGGCGCACTCATCTAAATTAGCCTGCATACGTAAAGCCATTTCACGGTTAAAGGAATTAAATTTTTCCGGACGGTTTAAGATAATGTACGCAACGGAATTTTTTATTTCAAACAGAACTGAATTCATAAAATTTATATGTTAAAAAATAATTTAAACTTCAAAACTTTTAACCTGGGCGTGGTTTAATAAAAAATTATTAACAGCATCGTAATTTCTGTCGGGTGAACTTATCCGGTATAAATAAACGGCATCATTATCTTCCTTAACGGTTTTCATGCAGCGGAAAGTCATATCATTTGATAAAAAAAAGGATTCAAATTCTTCTTTAAAATTATTGCCAAGTGCAACCGTTTTAATTCTGTAATCTTTAACCCGGTGTAAATTATTGATAAACCTTTGTACCGGTTCTAATACAAATAAAGTTATTACAACCATTATAGATACAACAATTGCTATAGGATAATTATGATAACCAATAGACATGCCCAAAGCAGCAGTAACCCAAATTAACGCTGCAGTGGTTAATCCATTTACAGATATACCTTCTTTAAAAATTACTCCTGCACCAATAAAACCAATACCCGTTACAATATTACTTGCAATACGATCGGAGCTTGCAATACTCTCTTTTGAAATAATAGTATATAAGCAGGAGCCAACACAAATCAAAATCATTGTTCTGAAACCTGCAGGCTTGCTTCTGAATTCTCTTTCTAAACCAATTATAGCGCCAATAATAAATGCTGCAGATACCTGAGCTGCTTCTTCAAAATAAAGAGATAAATCCATAACAATAAATTTAAGCAATTAATTGTAAAAGTAGCCAAACCCGTTTAATGACACTTAAAATAATCAAAAGGTTCTTTACAATCGTTGCATTGATATAATGCTTTGCATGCAGTACTACCAAATTCGCTAATAAGTTTTGAATTTAAAGAATTGCATTGGGGGCATTCAATCCCATCAGTTGGAATTTCAAATTTTTTATTTGGGGCTGCTATACCATACTCTTTTAATTTTATTTTTCCAACTTCTGTCATCCAATCGGTTGTCCAGGCAGGTGAAAGCACTGAAGTAATTTTAATTTTATTAAAACCATTTTCAATTAAAGCTAAACGAATATTCATTGCTATCATATCCATTGCAGGGCACCCCGTGTATGTAGGGGTTATAATTATTTCCACTTCATTATTGTATAGTTGAACATCTCTTACAATACCGAGATCTAAAATGGTAAGCACCGGAACTTCGGGATCGGAAACCGTGTTTAAAATTTGCCATATTTTATTCTTATACATAGCCAAGATAAATTTGTGTTAATCCAATAAAATCAAAAAAAGTGTGAAAGAATATTCCATACCACAAATTTCTATTAAATTTTATTATTAAATAATGGTAGGCTAAACCTGCTGTTGTTGCCAATAAAATTTCCTTAATGCCCATGTGAAAATGATATAAACCAAAAATAATGTTAGAAAGGATAATGCCTGTTGCAGTTGCAAATTTTATAGGAAATATTTTTTCAAACCTGGTAAAAATAAATCCATGAAAAAATATTTCTTCAAAAAAACCACCCACCAGTAATGCAATTAAAAGCATAAACAGGTAATTAAAAATATTACCTCTTATAAAATTAAAAGTACTTAAGTCTATTTTTTGGTTTGGTAAAATGATTTCCATCAATGGATGCCACAAAAATTGGAAAAATAATGATAAGATAATTGCTGCTAATGCTCCAACCCAAACTGATTTAAATTCAAACCGCTTAAAAGAAAATAAAAGAAAATTAAAATTTTCATTCGAAAGAAATTTTAAGTATAACCAAATTACAAACAATACAATTGCCGGAGAAACAAACATGGGGAATCCACCAAAATGCATGAATAAAATTCCAAAAACGATTATTAAAAGTGATGCAGTATTTTGTACAGGTGCAAAAATTTTCATTTATAAAAGTTAATGCAATTATTTTACCATGTACTGTTGGGAAAAGCCCTTTGTACATATTGCAGCTCTGCTAAAATAAATCCAAGATGTTCTGTATGAGTTCCTGCTTTACCACCTGTTTGCATAAAAATATTTTCAGGTACAGGTAATGTTGCTTCCTGAAAAATAAGTTTTACTTTTTGCATCCATTCAGCTTTTAGTAAAGTACAATTAAAACCTGTTCCTTCTTCTGCGGTTTGTATTTCATACTTTAATGGCACAAACATTTCACCTGTATATCTCCACAATTCATCAATAGCTATTAACATTCTGTTATGGCTTTCCTGGGTGCCATCACCTAAGCGTATCACCCATTCGCTGCTCCAGCGTAAATGATATTTTATTTCTTTTAAAGCTTTTGCAGCAATAGCAGCTAATTGTTTATCCTTGCTGATTTGCAATTTTTCAAATAAAAGGTATAGATACTGACTGAATAAATACTGACGAAGAATAGTTTGCCCCCAATCTCCATTGGGTTGCTCTACCAATAATAAATTTTTAAACTCCCTTTCTTTTCTTAAGTAAGCTAATTTATCCTCATCAGCATCTCCACCAATTAATATAGCAGCATATTGATAAAAATTTCTTGACTGTCCTAATAAATCTAATGAAATATTGGTGATGGCAATATCCTGTTCTAATATAGGTCCATGCCCACACCACTCAGCATTGCGCTGTGCAAGAATTAATGTGGTATCTGCAAGATGTAATATGTAATCAATTAATTTATTCTCCATAATAGTCCCTCTTTAGGGGATAGGGGTTTACATATGGTTTACTTCATCAGGTAAATTATAAAAAGTTGGATGCCTGTAAATTTTATCTGCAGCAGGCTCATATAGTTCCCCGGCTTCTTCGGGATTAGAGGCTGTTACATATTTACTTTCAACTACCCAAATACTAACACCTTCCTGTCTTCGGGTATAAACATCCCGGGAATTTTCAATTGCCATTTGAGCATCGGTTGCATGTATACTTCCAACATGCTTATGATCTAATCCTTGTTTGCTTCTTATAAAAACTTCCCAAAGTGGCCAACTTTCAACATGCCCTGAAGAAGGTAATGGAGTACTTTTAATATCGTTATTTCCTGCGTTTTCTTCAGGTATATCACCATAATAAAATTTTCTTATTTGAATATTCATAATTGAAAGAGTTTAAATTTTATGCTGCTTCTAAAGTTCCAGTTTGTGTTCTGGTTTTTTTCTTTTCTGTATATTTAATTGCTGCTGCTCTTACCCATTCACCTTCTTCATGTGCTTTATTTCTTGCAGCCAGCCGTTGTTTGTTACAAGGGCCATTGCCTTTTACAACATTCCAAAATTCATCCCAGTTTATTTCGCCAAAATCATAGTGTTTTCTGGCATCGTTCCATTTTAATTTGTCATCTGGCAAAGTCATTGCTAAAACTTTAATTTGTTCGGCAATCATATCTATAAACTGCTGTCGCAATTCATCGTTTGTTTTACGTTTTATTTTCCACTTCATACTTTGATCGCTATTAGTACTTTCACTATCCTTTGGACCAAACATCATTAAACTTGGCCACCACCACCTGTTAATGGCATCCTGGCACATAGCTTTTTGCTCATCAGTTCCTCTTGATAAAACTAAAAGCGATTCAAACCCCTGGCGTTGATGAAAACTTTCTTCTTTACAAATACGCACCATTGCCCTTGCATATGGGCCATAACTGGTACGGCACAACATTACCTGGTTTAAAATTGCAGCACCATCTACTAACCAGCCTACAGCACCCATATCGGCCCAGGTTAATGTTGGGTAATTAAAAATGGAAGAGTACTTGGCTTTACCGCTGTGCAAATCATTTATCATTTCATCTCTTGAAGATCCCAGTGTTTCGGCAGAGCTGTATAAATATAATCCATGGCCTGCCTCGTCCTGCACTTTGGCAATAAGTATTGCTTTGCGTTTTAAAGATGGTGCCCGGCTAATCCAGTTGCCTTCAGGTAACATACCTACAATTTCGCTATGGGCATGCTGGCTTATCTGACGGATATTAGTTTTACGGTAGGCATCAGGCATCCAATCCTTTGGTTCAATCTTTATCTCATTATCAATTTTATCCTGAAATATTTTTTCAAAATCCTGTACCTGCATCAGTAAAAGTTTAGGATGTAAAAATAATACAAAAAACTAACAAGTGTTAGTTTAAAGGGTTGGCAACATAAATTTAATGGTCTAAGCTGTTTATACCCAATTATTTTTATGTGCAAGGCTTATTATTTGCGCCTTGCTGTTTACATGAAGTTTCTGGTAAATATTAGAAATATGTTTTCGAATGGTTAATACGCTGATGTTAAGTATTGCAGCAATCCGTTTTGCGTCCAGCCCATTTATAGTGTGCAATAAAATCTCTTTTTCTCTTTCTGTAACTAATGCATTCAGTAAATGAGGTTCAACTGCTTTTGTTTCAGTTTGTAATTGAGCTTTACTCAGCATTTCAAGTGCTTTACGGGCAATGGCAGCACTCATTGGTGCTCCACCATTTTCAATTACATTGGTAATGGCATTGTGTAAAGTAATTGCACTTTCATCTTTAAGCAAATAACCATGTGCACCTGCTTTAATTGCTTCAAAAATTTTATCGTCATCATCAAAAACGGTTAATACAACAAAAAATATGTCGGGATATAATGACCTGGCTAAACTAATTGTTTGTACACCATCCAAACCGGGCATTTCCAGATCCATAAAAATTACCTGGGGTATTTTTTCTAAGGGCAATCCTTTTAGTTGTTCTAAACAATCGTCTCCGTTTACAGCCATAAAACAAAAGTCTAAATCTTCAAATTGTTTTATCTTATCAGCAATACTGCTTCGGTTTACAGCTTTATCATCTGTTAATCCTATTCTTACCCTGTTATTCATTTTATTTATTTCTTTATGCAAAGTCGTTATTTTTTATATTATTTATAATACCTAATTTGTAGTATTAGTTTGTAATAACAAAACAGTTCCTTCATTTATTACAGATGAGATAGTTAACAGCATACCAATTTCCTTAGCTCTTGTCTTCATATTTAATAAGCCATTGCCCTCAGTAGTATTAAAATTTTCCATGCCTTTCCCATCATCAGTAATTTTTATTAGTATTATTTTATCGCTGCTGATGTTAATATTGATACTGCCGGCCTTACTATGTTTAAGCGCATTATGAACAGCTTCCTGTACAATCCTGAAAATATTAAGGGCATTTTGTGAGCTTATGCGTATGTCATTTTTTATTTCTTCACTAATATGAAATTGAATCGTATCATAACTTACTTGCAATTTACTGATGTAGTTTTTTATTCTGTCACTTATGCCGGTAATAGTAATATTATCTTTATTAAGTACCCAAATGGTGTCCCTCAGCGAATTAATAATTTCCTGTGAATGTTGTTGCAGATTTTGGAGGGAGGTATTATTTTTTTCAGAAATGGTATTGGTAATTTTTTCCACATCAGCACGTATAGCCGAAGCATAGGCGCCAATATTATCATGCAGGTCGGCGGCAATTCTTTTTCGTTCATGTTCTTCCGCATCAATAATTGATTGTGCTGCAATTCTTTTTTCTTCAGCCATTGCCAACTGCATTTTAATGCTTTGCTTGCGTCGGTAATTTTTAAAACCTAGCCATACAATGATACCTGCCATTATAGCAAATAATGCAGATCCAAAAAGCCAGTAATTTTTTTTGGTAATATCTAATTTTTGTTCAACAATTGTTTTTTCGTTTTTAATGGCTTCGCTTCCTGATTGCATATCTGCCAAAAGTTTAGAAGAATTAATATTGTTGAATGAATCTTTTAATTTAATTATTGCTTCTAATGTTTTACTGTATTGTTCTGTATTGCCCGAAGCTTTATAATTTTCTGCAAGTGAATGATAGATCATCAGCAGTTGAGAAGATAAACCGCTTATTTGTGCAATTCCAATTCCTTCCTTACATAGTTCAATACCTTTTGAGGTTTGATTATTATTAGCATAATAACTTGCAAGGCTGCTCATATCATACACAGTATAAAATGGATCATTCAGCTTTTTTCTTATTTCCACGGCTTCATGTAAAGGCACTTCTGCACGCTGAGGTTGTTTGCCGTCAATAAATATTTTGGCCTGCATATTTAAAGCTGTGGCAAGAAAAAGAAGATTGTCATTTTCACGTGCATCTTTTATGGCAATATCAATATATACTTGCGCAGAGTCGTGTTTCCTTAAAGCATTATAGGTGGAGGCAATGTTACTGTACAAAGCACCATAGTTTTTATAGAAATTTTTATTTGGGGATGTGTTTAAAGCTTTGTACAGCCATTGCAAAGCTTCTTTATATTGTTCCATTTCCATTTGTACCCATCCAATTCCTGTTTTAGCCTGTATTTGTATCAGGGTATCCTTTAAAATCTCGGCGGTTTCCACTACCTCATATAGTTGAGTAAGAGATTGAGTGTATTTGTTACTCCTGTCCAGAATTTTTGATTTAAAAAATAATAGG
>JAYUTC010000018.1:0-6197 GCA_043755395.1 Ferruginibacter sp. | reverse complement strand
AGTGTGATGGCCTCATTCAATGAAGTGGATGGTATTCCTGCAACTGCCAGCAAATTTTTAATGACTGATGTATTAAGAAAGCAATGGGGCTTTAAGGGCTTTGTGGTAACGGATTATACCGCCATTGCCGAAATGGTATTACATGGTATTGGCGATACGCAAACTGTATCAGCAAGAGCTTTAATGGCCGGTATTGATATGGATATGGTTTCGGAAGCGTTCTTAAACAGCACTCAAAAATCATTAAAAGAAGGGAAAGTAACATTGGCACAAATTGATGCTGCCTGCAGAAGAATTTTAGAAGCAAAATATAAATTAGGATTATTTGAAGATCCGTATCGCTATTGCAGTGAGCAAAGAGCAAAGACAGAAATTTTTACTGATGCCAACCGCAAAGAGGCAAGGACAATTGCAGCGCAAAGTTTTGTGCTGTTGAAAAATGCAGGTAACGTGTTACCGTTAAAGAAAAGCGGCACTATTGCATTGGTTGGCCCGTTAGCTGATAATAAAGAAAACATGCCGGGTACCTGGAGTGTTGCGGCAAATTTTTCAAAAGCAACATCAGTTATAACGGGATTAAAAGAAACAGTTGGAGACAAGGTTAAAATTTTATATGCTAAAGGTTCTAATCTTGATTTTGATGCTGCCTTTGAAAAAAGAGCAGGCATGTTTGGTAAAGATTTGAAAAGAGACAATCGTCCTGCAGCAGAAATAATTCAGGAAGCAGTGAATATTGCCAATCAATCTGATGTAATTGTTGCAGCATTGGGTGAGTCAGCAGAAATGAATGGAGAGTGCAGCAGCCGTAGTGATATTCAAATTCCGGAAGCACAAAAGGATTTGCTGAAAGCATTATTAAAAACCGGGAAGCCGGTTGTGTTGGTTTTATTTACCGGAAGACCGTTGGCATTGAAATGGGAAAATGAAAATGTACCTGCCATTTTAAATGTGTGGTTTGGTGGCAGCGAAGCTGCTTATGCCATTGCTGATGTTTTATTTGGTGATGTAAATCCTTCAGGAAAACTGACTACTACATTTCCTCAAAATGTTGGACAAATTCCACTTTATTATAACCATAAAAATACTGGTCGTCCGTTAGAGGGCCAATGGTTTGAAAAATTCAAGAGTAATTATTTAGACGTAACTAATGATCCAGTTTATCCATTTGGATTTGGGTTAAGCTACTCTGATTTTAATTACGGCGAAATAAAACTCAGTGGTAGTTCTTTAAAAGGCAATCAAACATTAAACGCAAGTATTACGGTAACTAATGATGGCAGATATGATGGTAAAGAAACTGTACAACTCTATATTCGTGATGTAGTGGGCAGCACAACAAGACCTGTAAAAGAATTAAAAGGCTTTCAAAAAGTGGAACTAAAAGCCGGTGAATCAAAAACGGTTTCATTCAGCATTACACCTAACGATCTGAAATTTTATAACTACGATTTAAAATATGATTGGGAAGCGGGTGAGTTTCAAATCATGATCGGTGGAAATTCAAGAGATGTAAAAATGGGAAAAGTGATCTGGACAAAATAATGCTTTATTAAAATAAATGTAATCGCCTTTGTATTCTTTAATTATAAAGAGGACAATGGCGATTTTGTTTAAACTACTATTTGATATGTGGCGCTTCAATTATTTCGGTAATTTGCGGTTACACAGAATATGGCAGCATGATCATTACCATTCTTTTTATTTTTATTGCCGGATACATCGCCATTGCTTTTGAACATCCATTAAAAGTAAATAAAGCCGCTTCTGCTTTAATTACCGGTGTGCTATGCTGGACGGTTTATATCCTGCAAGCCGGTGATAAACATATTGTAAGCGAAGAGTTATTGCACGGCTTTGGCGAAATAGCCTCTATATTATTTTTTTTATTAGGCGCTATGACGATTGTGGAACTCATAGATTCACATAATGGTTTTGAAATTATCACTCAAAAAATAAGTACCAAAAGCAAAAGCAAATTATTATACATTATTGCTATCATCACTTTTTTTCTTTCCTCATTGTTGGATAATTTAACTACCGCCATTGTAATGACATCGCTTTGTATAAAATTACTCAGCGAAAAAGAAGACCGGCTTTGGTTTGCAGGTATTATTATAATAGCTTCCAACTTAGGCGGTGCATGGTCGCCTTTGGGAGATGTAACTACCACCATGCTTTGGATAGGAGGACAGATTACTGCTTTGAATATTATTTATACGTTGATATTACCTTGTTTAGTGGCTTGTATTATTCCTGTAATAATTGTTTCAAGAAAGTTTAAAGGGCAAACTTTTCAATCATTACCTATTGCTGAATCTACTGCATCAGAAAAAAAAGAAGGCAGAATTATATTTTTTACCGGCCTGGGGTTTTTACTTTTTGTGCCTTTGTTTAAAACAATCACACATTTACCACCATTTATGGGTATGTTGCTTGTGTTGGGATTAATGTGGATAATCTTAGCCATAATTCATAAAGATAAGCAGGCAGATTATAAGGAAAAATTTACAGTGGCAAGAGCATTACAAAAAATTGATACACCCAGTATTTTATTTTTCCTGGGCATTCTGTTAGCTGTTTCTGCATTACAATCAACAGGGTTATTAAGAAGTATGGCAACTACCTTAAGTACTACATTTAAGAATGATTATATAATCGGCACTTTTTTGGGGCTACTCTCTTCCGTTGTAGATAATGTACCCTTGGTTGCCGCTGCACAGGGGATGTATGATTTAAATACTTATCCAACCGACCATCCTTTTTGGGAATTTTTAGCTTTGACAACCGGGAGTGGGGGCAGTGCTATCATCATAGGTTCGGCTGCTGGTGTTGCCGTGATGGGTATTGAACAAATTGATTTTATGTGGTACTTGAAAAAGATAAGCTGGATAGCCTTGATTGGTTTTGTGGTAGGTATTGCAGTGTTTTTATTGCAAAAGTATTTAACTGTTTAGATTTTCGTAATAAGGCACTTCATCATGCGATTCATTTTCTTTCTGATGCCAGTAAGCTAATGTAACCACGTGGCCGTTTGTTGTTTTCAGTGATCTTCCAAAAATTGCGTTGATGGCATTAAATGTATAATCAGTTACTCCTACAGTAAATGTTTCAGCTGCGGTTTCTACAACAGGCTCGGGAGCAACTTCACCTTCGGCAGGTTTTGCAACCGGTGCCGCTTTAGGCGCAGGAGAAGGTACAACAACAACTGTTAAGCCATTGCGTTCCAGTAAATTTTTCAAAAAAGTTACTCTTTGTTGGGTAACATTTTTTTCTACAATACCGCATTTAACGCCCTCTAATTCTTCAAACTCGTGATTTTTATTTATTGCCATTATAGTAGTTTAGTAGTTTAGTGTTTAGGAGTTTAGGGCTTGGAAGATTACTCATCTAAACCTCTAAACTCCTAAACCCTAAACCATATTTAGTATATAATCATACACCCAACTCAACAAGCCCACTAAAATAATACCTGCACTGCAAACGATAAGCCCCAGTTTTGTATAAGGGTTAACTGCAATTTTTAAAATGGGAGTTTCATTTTTATCCATAAACATGGAACGTATAACTCTTAAGTAATAATACAATGAAACGATCATATTTAATGCAGCAATAGCAATAAATGCATAGTTGGCATTTGATGCACCTGCTGTTAATAAAAATAATTTACCAAAGAAGCCCGCTGTTGGTGGAATGCCAGCCAAAGAGAATAATGCCAAAGCTAAAACCCAGCTTAAAAATTTATTATTCTGGTAAAAGCCTTTGTAATCTTCAATTCTTTCTTTGCCTGAATGAGTTGCAATAGTTGATGATACGCCAAACGCAGCCAGGTTAGAAAATACATAAATCAATACAAAATATATAACCGACGAAGTGCCCTGTATAGCATTGCTGCTGATGCCCACTAATATAAAACCTACCTGTGCAATAGATGAAAATGCCAAAAAGCGTTTGATATTCTGTTGCCGCAATGCAAACAGGTTACCAACTATCATAGTAATAATTGATAAGAGCATGATCATATTATACCAAACTGCATGCATGGGTTGAAATACTTTGTATAGCGTAGAAATAAATACAAATGCAATTGCACCCTTGGAAATTACAGATAAAAATGAAGTAACAGCAAATGGCGAGCCTTCATACACATCGGCAGTCCATAAATGAAATGGCACAATGGACAACTTAAATGCAAAGGCGCTTATCAAAAATACAAATGCCATTATCTGAAGCGGACTGCCTGTAAGCAATGCCGGTAATTCAGTAAAGCTGATGGAGCCGGTAGCACCATACATCAATGAAATACCAAACAATAAAATTCCTGATGAAAATGCGGACGATAAGATCATCTTCATCGCAGCTTCCGCAGAAATTCTTTTATTAAGATCGAAGTTGGCCATTGCGGCAACTGGTATGGTAGCCAGTTCCAATGACAAGTAGAACATTAAAAAATTACCACTTGATAATAACAGAAACATACCCAACAATGCGGAAAGTAGTAGTATAAAAAACTCAGCTAAGTGCTCTGTTTTCTTAAACCAATCAGCAAATAAAAGGGAGATGAGATAAACACCCAAATTCAAAATATTTTTTTGAAGAGCGATCCTCGGGCTGGTATGATACATATTATCAAAGAGGTCGGCTTCGAAATTCATAAAAAATCCGCCTATAAAATTCAACAGTAATACCAGCTGGATAATTACCAACATTAAATCATTTTTTATTCCTTTACCCAGTTTAATAAAAAGCAGTAAAAAGATAATTCCTGTAATTATCAGTTCGCTTTTCATTATGGTTATATATTCACTCATGCCAATGTTATTTTATCGCCTGTATTTTTTGCATTATTATTTCTGCACCCGGACTAACTAAATCTTTTAACCAGAATGGCGCAATACCTATGGCTACTATTCCTGTAAGTAAAATTATTGCAGCCAGTTTTTCATTCCATGTAGCATCGGATAGGTTAGCATAACTTTCTTTTATTGGCCCCATGGCAGTTAATCCAATTGCTCTTAAAATATATACTGCTGTTACTACAATACTCATACATGCAATAACTGTAGCAATACGATGGAAATTATCGGTGTGTTCCCATGAACCAACAAATATGGTCATCTCTGCAACAAAACCACTTAAGCCAGGTAAACCTAAAGAACACAGGCCTACAATAAATAAAACAGAAGTTATAAAAGGCATTGTTTTTAACAAGCCGCCCATTTCATTTACCTGTCGTGTATGTGTGCGTTCGTAAATCATGCCAATCACTGCAAAGAAAAGGGCTGTCATTAAACCATGACTCACCATTTGCATTACCGATCCGGTGATAGCTGTTTTAGTCAACATGCCAATTCCTAACAAAACAAATCCGCAATGGCTTACCGATGAATAAGCGTTTATATATTTCAAATCCTTTTGCATCATAGTAGCAAAGGCGCCATATAAAATAGCGATTGAAGAAAGTACAATGATGATGTTGGCATATTCTTTTGCACCATCAGGTAAAAGAAATGTGGCCACACGTAAACAACCGTATCCTCCCAACTTCATGGAGATGCCTGCTAAAAACATTGACCCTGCAGTAGGAGCAGAGGAGTGGCCATCAGGTACCCATGTATGAAAAGGAAATAATGCAGTGAATACCCCGAAGCCAACAAACAGTAAAGGGAAAACAATTTGTTGTGTTAATAATGGAATATGTATTTGTGATATTTGAAGCAGATCAAATGTTTTTCCGGCACCACCAAAATATAATCCCAGTAAACCAACTAATACCAATGCAGAACCTCCCATTAACATTACTGCCAGTTTATTGGCACTGTATTCTTTTTTGCCACTTCCCCAAATACCTATCAATAAATATTTTGGTATCACTGCAATTTCTAAAAAGAAGAAAAGGATGAACAGGTCTAAGGAAATGAAAAATCCATACGCACCAAAACTTAATAAGATCAATAAGAAGTAAAATTCTTTGGTCATCTTTTCTACATTCCACGAAACCAAAACACCGGCAACAACAACAAATGCTGTTAATAATATCATGGCGATTGAAATACCATCCACTCCTAAATGAAAACTGATATTCCAATCAGAGAACCAGTTGTATTGCTGTTGAAAAAGAAATGCTGTGGTGTTTCCTTCAGCTCTTGCTTTTCTGTAAGCAGCAAATAATCCAAATGCCAAAGCCAGTTGAGCTCCTG
>JAYUTC010000017.1:0-2497 GCA_043755395.1 Ferruginibacter sp. | reverse complement strand
ATTTTACAGGTATTTCATGGTACTCAGCACAAACTGGACGTACACAGTTTATTATCCCTAATTCAGTTGTTGAAACTGCCCCGGGAAAATTTGAAGCTAACAACAGTGTTGTAACAAAAAATGGTAATCATTCATTTTGGGCTGGTACCTGGAACCAGGCTGATGCTCCTTATGTAAACAGCGCTGATTTCTGGAAAATCAGGGAGATATCATTAAGTTACGATTTCCCCCGTTCGTTGTTCAAGAATGGCCAGGGTATTCAGGCAGTAAATTTTACTATCAATGCAAGAAATTTCTTTATGTTCCGTGCAAAGGATAATATTTGGACTGATCCTGAGTTTTCAAATGCCGGTACCGGTAATGCAGTAGGTACAACTGATATAAGGCAAACACCACCTACACGTGTATTTGGTGCAACTTTAAATGTTACATTCTAATACTTAATTAATTAAAACATTATTAAGTACATTTAAAAAAAAACAAACATGAAAATGATAAATAATAAAATTAAAAATATTGGTTTAGCAACTTTATTAACGGCTTCCGTGTTTTCCTGCAAAACCAATCTTGATATTAATGTGGATCCTAATAATCCAACATTAGCTACTGCTCAGGCCAGCTTAATATTGCCTGCTGCTTTGCAAAATACAGCCAATTTTTATAACAGATCTGCTACAGGCAACAATAACTTTGCTTTTGCATCAGTCTGGCTTGGACACAACAGTTTTAGTGGAAACTTCTTTATTTCTCAGGAAGCTCTGAATTATACTTTAACTACCAACTTTGGGGAAGGAATATGGACAATAGCTAATGATAATAATACAGATTACGATCTGGTTCAAAAATTAGGTGCAGCAAGGGGAAACCCAATGTATGAGGGTATAGGTAAAATAATGAAGGCATACAATTATCAAACATTAGTTGATTTGTATGATAATATACCTTATACAGAAGCTCAGCAGGGTGCGGTAAACCCAACCCCAAAATATGACAATGGGAAAGCTGTTTACGAAGCATTAATGACAGAAATTGAAAGTGCAACTGCACTTATTAAAAATTCAGTAGCTGGCTCGGTAGGTACCGATGATATTATGTTTAAAGGAGATAAAGACAAGTGGGTTAGATTTGCCAATACAGTAAAATTGAGGATGTTATTACGCCAGAGTGAAAAAGGGGACAGGCAAGCCTATATTACGGCAAAATTGGCTACAATATCTGGCGGTTTTGTAAATGCTAATGTTACAATTAATCCCGGCTACTTGAATTCTGACGGTAAACAAAACGGTTTATGGAGGTCTTTTCATACAGCTACGGGTACCTATAATGGAGATTTTTTCAGAGCTGGGGGATATACGGTCAATTTTATGAAGAATAATAATGACCCAAGGCTATCCCGTTTATATAAGCCTAATGGATCTGGAAATTATGTAGGAGGATTTTTGGGGGCACCGGGTATTCCAAATGGAGGCCAGACGGGTACTTCAGAGTTTGGACCCGGTTTATTACAGGGACCAACTCAGGATGCTATTTTAATGACTGCTGCTGAGAGCTATTTTTTACAATCAGAAGCAGCTTTAAAGCCTTATGCTATTGGTACTCCTGCAATTATTGGTGATGCTAAGGCACTCTTCCAAGCAGGTGTAAATGCCTCCTTTGCTTATTTAGGTGCAACTACTAATGCCACAACTTATATGGCACAATTGGGTAATAAACAGGTTAATTGGGACGCCACTATAAGCAATGCTGAAAAATTAGCATTAATTATCCGTCAGAAATTTTTAGCTTTATCAATGATAAACGTATTGGAAACATATAACGATTACAGGCGCTTGGGGTTACCGGCAGATGTTCCTTTATCGCAACAGGCAGGTGCAAACAGGATACCCAACCGGCTTTTATATCCTCAACGTGAGTATGATGTAAATGGAGCTAATGTATCGGCACAGCCTGCAGTTACAGCAAACTCTAAAATATGGTGGATGCCGTAATACTGCTGCAAAAGAACCATAAAATATTAAAATATTAAAACTAAAACAATGAAAAATAAATTTTTTAAAATTACAGGGTTTATTGCTTTTGCAGCGATGGTTATAATCTTGCCCGGCTGCTTAAAAGAGAATAATGCCACTTATACAGATTTCTCAAAAACAGGGGAAACTGTAATACTGCAAAATTCTGGTTTAGGTAACTTTAAAGCTGCTAATGTAGATCCTTACTCAGCAGATACTAACATAATAGAAATTGTAGCACAGCTAAATTCAGAATACACGATTGGTGCTGATATAAGTGTTACCATTGGTGTTGATGATGCAAAAAGAGTTGCTTACAATGCATCTACAACCCCTCCATCAAACTTTTTATTAATGCTGCCCGATATGTATAAAATAAAGGCAACACAATTAATAATAAAGGCTGGTCAAAGGTTGGCAAAAACAACAGTAGAGATATACTCGGCCAAAATAACTGCCCAGGATCCTGATAAAAGCTGGATGCTGCC
>JAYUTC010000016.1:0-2498 GCA_043755395.1 Ferruginibacter sp. | reverse complement strand
TTCGCTTGGGCTGTTTGCTGACTATAAATTCGTTTGGAAATGGTAAGTCCGGTTGACTTTTTAGCAAGTTCTGTTGAAGACTGGAAATGGATATTTTTAAGTTCATCGGTAAATCCCGTACTTGGAACACCGTTGGTATTTTCTGCCATTTTTAGATATTTTGCAATAAAGATACATTTTTATTAGATAATTTTTAATTTTATGCAATTTTGCCTACAATATCGCTTTTTTTTACTTTAATTACCCTATATTCTGTTCCTTTGAAAATATATACGATCTCGTAATTGCTAAATTCGTAACAGAAAATAATTTGCCCTTTGCTGAATCCAAAGCCATCGTTTACTACTTTGTATTTAAATTTATTTGGCTTTTTTAGGTGTTCTGGTATCAGTTCCGAATCGTTGTCGTATATATGTTCTACTATAATGTTGTCACATAACCCTTTGGGGAATCCATCTTCACCAATTATGGCAAAGATAGATTCATTGTAAGCAAGGCTATATTTATTGCCCCCTAAGTGATGTGGTGAGTTTGGAGAGAAACGATTGTGATGAACAAGTAAATTTGTGCCTATTGGCAGGTGTTCATTTTCTTCAGTAACTTGGCATACTACTGGTTCGCTTTCCCTTCTATTAGTGCTAAACTCTTTTGCCAATAGTATCGTATTCCCTGAAATATCAATGTTTCTTTTTTGGGAATAATCTACTTCTGCGATTATTTTGTTATTTCCTGCAATCATACCCTACAATATCAATTTGGCGTAAAATAGTGTATGTTATTCCATCTTCGGTTATTGGAAAACCTGCGCTTTTATTAAAAATAGCTATATCAAATAACTTAGATTTTGGGTCTGATACCAATTCACCTACTGATATTATTTTCCCTTTATGTACCGGGTTCTTTGCTGAATCAGGTATTAATATACCTCCGTTCTCATGTGGTGGTATTTCACGAATTACCCATAAGCAATCATTAGCCGCTTCTATTGTCATAATATTGTTTTTTAAAGTGTATCTGTAATCATAAACTGACTTGATAAGATTTGGCAAACTACTGAAGCTGCATTTTGTAAAGCATAAATATTAGACTGCACAGGTTCAATTATACCGCTTACAGATAAATCTTCAATTATATCTGTTTTTGCATTATACCCTATATTTCCACTTTCTGACAAAACTTCTAAAATTACTGATTCTGGATTTTGTTCAGAATTAATGCAAATCTGTGTTAATGGTTTATCTAAAACGTCCATAATTAAATTCCATCCTTTATTGTCATTGTAAACCTTTGGCACTCTTAGAAATGCCGTACCACCACCAACAACCCAACCGCCATTTATTGATGATCTTACCGACCTTATAGAATCATCAATTCTATCCATACGTTCACGCATTTCTATTTCTGTTATACCTGCAACAGACAATATTGCAACTGCACCTTTCAACCTGGCAATACGTTTTTTTAGCATTTCTTTTAACTCGTCATCCGGTTCTGTTAACTCTAATTGTTTTAAATCAGCAACTAATTTATTAAATGACGTTTCGTTTTTAAGCCCCCCTATTATTACTGTTTCATCTTTGCCAACTATTACTTTTTCTGCTTGACCTAACATATCAATAGTAACATTTTCAAGTTTTACCCCGTCAAGTTCTGATACAAATTTACCATTGGTACATACTGCAAGATCATTCATAAAATCTCTTTTATGTTGACCTAAAACATTCATTTCAATAACACATGATTGTAAAGCCCCTTGTTGAGTATTGTATGTTAAGGTAGCCAGTGCTTCCCCATCTGTTTTATCGCATAATATAACAAAAGGCCGCTTTACCTTTGTTTGTGCCTGTAAACTTAATAACTTATCAAGTAATGGCATCAAGTCACTTAATATCGTAATTGGCCTATCATAAAGTAAAATGAATGGCTTTTCTAATACCGATTCTGACTTAGACTTATCGGTAATAAAATAAGGGCTTGCCCATCCCCTGCTAAATTTAACCCCATCAGATAATTTCACAGTTGTAATTCTACCTTTACTTTCCTCAACCTGAAAAACCCCGTCATCACCTGTCTTTTGAAAGGCATCTGCAATTAAATCGCCAATAAACTTATCATTGTTAGCAGTAACACTTGCAATCATTCTTATTCTTTCAACATCGCCTAAAATTGGAGTTGCCATCAATTCCATTTGCGATGAAACGTAATCAACGGCTTCATTAATGCCTTTTATAATATTAATGCTACTTTCTCCTGATTCAATTAATTTCAACCCTTTTGTTAAAATTTCCTTTGTAAACAAACACACGCTACTTGTCGCATCACCCATTTTTTCCATTTGAACTGAAGCAGCCTGTTGCACCAACCTAATACCAACCATTACTTCTGCATCCGGTGATGAAATACTTTTTGTAATGTTATACCCATCTTTAGTACATAATATAGGATAGTTTTTAATGTCGTAGTCCTGTACAAAAGACTGTGCGATTAAAGTATTTTTG
>JAYUTC010000015.1:0-2518 GCA_043755395.1 Ferruginibacter sp. | reverse complement strand
TCCCCTTTTAACAATGGCTATGTAATAAATGCCCTTGGGGGAAAAGAGTTTAAAATTGGAAAAACTAAGAAAAACATTTTTTCAATCAACTCAAAATTAACTACGGCCGGTGGTCGCTACTATACCCCTGTAAATTTAGTTGCCTCAAGCGCTGCTGGCTACGAAATAAGGGACGACTCAAAACCCTATAGCGAACAATACGACGCTTACTTTCGGCTAGATATAAAATTGGGAATGAAATTTAACAGTAAAAGAAAAAAACTTTCGCATCAGTTTTATGTTGATTTTCAAAACGTAACTGGCAAGGAAAATGTATTTACCAAAGATTACAACCGTTTAACAGGTGTAGTAAATCAAAGAGATCAAATTGGTTTTCAGCCGGATTTTGGCTACAGGCTTAACTTTTAACAACGCTTATACTTTTTTAATGCCGGATTATTATGATTAGTAATCCGGTATTTTAACTAAATTATTAATACTGCTGATTACTTAAAAACTAAAAAACTATTTATGCGCAACAATCAGATTATTCTTGGTGCAGGAGGAAGTGTTGGTAAAGCATTAGCGGTTAATTTAAAGAATTTTGCCAATGAAATATATCTCTTTGCAAGAAATCCGAAAAAGGTAAATGAAGATGATAACCTTATCAGCGGAGACCTGTTAAGTGCAGCGCAAACAGCAAATGCTTTGCAAAATATGGACGTTGCCTATTTGGTTGTTGGGTTGCCTTATCAAACTAAAATGTGGCAACGGGATTGGATCAATATTATTACAAATGTTGTAAACGCATGCAAAAAACATAAAGTTGCCCTTGTATTTATTGATAATGTGTATATGTACGACCCTGTTTATTTTAATAATTTAACGGAGGATGCTGCAATAAAAAGTGTAAGTAAAAAAGGCACAGTCAGGGCTGCCGTTGCTAACCTTTTACTTGAAGAAATGAAACGGGAGGACATTAAAATTATCATAGCACGTTCTGCAGATTTTTATGGAGAGCATGTTGCACATAGTATGTTTAACGAGGTTGTTGTAAAAAGAATTCTTACCGGAAAAAAGGCTAACTGGTTTATTAATGCCAATAAAAAACATTCATTAACATTAGTAGAAGATGCAGCTAAGGCGATGGCTCTTTTGGGTAATACAAACAGTGCTTATAATCAGGTATGGCATCTGCCTACTGATAAGGCTTACACGGCAAACGAACTGATTCAAAAAATTTCGGTTATAATGGATAAACCCGCCCAACTGCAGGTAGCCACCCGTAAATCTCTTTCCATTTTAAAATGGTTTATACCTGCTATAAAGGAAAGCATGGAATTGCTTTATCAATTTGAAAGTGATTATGTTTTCAACAGCAGTAAGTTTCAAAATGCTTTTAACATTAAACCAACCCCCATCCACAAGGGTTTAGAAGAAATGATACTTGAGAAATGAGTACTAAATAATAAATACGTTTCTAAACAACCAGTGCATGAATAGTATAACTACAGTTTCAAAAAAAAAGATTTACATAACAGCGTTTATACTGATTACTGAAATAGTCACAGTTACAGTTCCGGTTGCTATTTTAGCAAATAAATTTAACTTTCCTGATATTCTGCGTCAACCAGCAGCAGATGCTTTCTCCCTTTTTAAGCAGAATGAAAGATTTATTGTATCAGGATATTATGTCTTTTTAGTATCTTCTTTTCTTTTTATTCCACTTTCTTATCTGCTCCAGCATATTTTTAAAGAATCAAATGCACAAACAACCAGCCGTGTATTGGTTGGATGTGGCATTGCAACCACCCTGTTTCAATCAATAGGTTTTATACGCTGGATATTTACAATGCCTTACTTAACAGAAAGCTATTTCAGCAACCTTGAAAACCAGGAATTTATTACCATTATGTACGAAACACTCAACCGCTACGCCGGTATGAGTATTGGCGAGCATTTAGGTTTTTTGGCAATGGGAAGCTGGACTATTTGCTTGGGAATAATTATTTTAAAACATGCAAGGTTTTATAATTGGGTTGGACTTACGGGAGTATTTACGGGCTTACTGCTTATTGTAAGCGTTGGCGAACACTTTGGAGGTACACAGGCCCAGCTTTTTGGAAAAATAAATTTTATTGCCAATACTTTGTGGACAGTTTGGGTGTTGATTGTAGCAGTGATGCTGATAAGGCTAAGAAAAAGAATAGAATTGCAGGTTTCGGGAACGGTTAAAGTGTAAAATTGGCAAACCGATGTGTCCTACGGGAAAATTGTTATATTTGAGGCAATAAATCATATTGCTGTCAAATAATGCCAATACAAATTATTCAAAGTATCAAATCATTCGTTCCCTTAACCAAAGTTGAGGAAGAAGCCTTTATTGAAATTATAGAAGTAAAGCATTTTAATAAGAAGGATTTTTTACTTAAAGAGGGACAGGTATGTAATAAAATTTCATTTATAAACAGCGGCTGTATGCGTGCCTTTTATGATGTAGAAGGCATTGAGAATACTGTTCAATTTTTCTTTTCAGATA
>JAYUTC010000014.1:0-2522 GCA_043755395.1 Ferruginibacter sp. | reverse complement strand
GGTTATTAATAAAATTATTTAAAGCTGTTTGAAGTGTGCGGAATACCCCGGGATTAACCGAGTTGCCTACCTGACTACTTACAATTGTTACTGTAGCTTTTAATTCCTGAGCCTGTGAAACTCCGGAAATAAAAATAAAAATGAAAAAAATATTTAGTTTACGCATGTAATAATTGAATGATTGTATTTACAATATCTTTTGCCACTTCTTTTTTTAATTTGGTGTCAAACTTATACTCATTTCCTTTTTTATCAAAAATAGTGATTTTGTTGGTGTCGTGCCCAAAACCTGCACCTGTGTCATTTAAAGAATTTAATACAATCATATCAGCATTTTTTGAATTTAATTTTTTTATTGCAAATTCTTTTTCATTATTGGTTTCCAGTGCAAAACCAACCAGCAACTGATTATTGTTCTTTTTTTCTCCAAGAGATTTTAATATGTCTTTTGTTTTGGTTAGCTCAACATTAAAAGTATTTTCATTTTTTTTAATTTTTTCAATTGCTGTATTAGTTGGAGTATAATCTGCAACCGCAGCGCTCATAACAGCAATATCAGAATTATTAAACCTGCTTAAACAAGCTTCATACATTTCGTTTGCAGATTTAACTTTTATAACTTCTATATTTTCTGAAACAGCTATAACTGACGGACCTAAAATCAATGTTACTTCAGCTCCACGATTTTTCATTTCTTCGGCAATTGCAACTCCCATTTTTCCTGATGAATGATTACCAATAAAACGAACAGGATCAATAGCCTCATATGTTGGACCAGCAGTTACTAAAACTTTTTTTCCTTTAAGTTCCAGTTTATTTGAAAAAAAAATTTCCAACCAGCTTACTATAGTTTCTGGCTCAGCCATTCTTCCATCGCCAACCAATCCGCTAGCAAGCTCTCCTTTTTCTACAGGAATAATATAGTTGCCTATGGATTCAATTTTTTTAAGATTGGTCTTTGTTGTATTATGATGCCACATATCTTCATCCATTGCCGGAACAGCCACTACAGGGCATGTAGCAGATAAATAAACTGCCATCAATAAATTATCGCATAACCCATTTGCCATTTTAGCCAGTGTATTACAACTTAACGGTGCTATCAGCATAATATCAGCCCAGCGCCCAAGCATTACATGATTAGCCCATGTTTCATTATCGGCTATGTCTGTAAGAACTTTATTTTTTGATAATGTAGATAAAGAAAGTGGCGTTACAAAATCTTTAGCTGCAGATGTTAGAATAACTTTTACATCAGCCCCTTGTTTTACCAATAATCTTACCAATACTGCAGATTTATATGCTGCAATACTACCTGTAATACCTAAAATAATCTTTTTCTCTTTTAACATAAAAAAACCCGTGCCGCTAAATGCGGTACGGGACTAAAATTATAACTTCTTCTGTTAATAATATTGCTAATTATTTTTGAATCTAACTAAACCGGTCTTCGTCGTTTCTGCGGAAGTAAACTTTGTCTTCCATAAACTCTGTTGTTGCCAGTAAAGAGGGGTTTGGCATACGTTCATACGCTTTAGAAATTTCTATCTGCTCTTTGTTTTCATGAATTTCCTCCAGGCTATCAGTATGACTGGCAAATTCTTCCAGTTTATTATGCAACTCCTCCTTTATGGTAATATTAATCTGATTGGCACGCTTGGCAATTATGGCAATAGATTCATAAACATTACCTGTTTTTTGTTTAATATCAAATAAACTTTTGGGCTCAACCATGCTACTGGTATTACTGCCTAATTGACGACGTAGTTTGCTCATTTTTAATTACTTTAATGTGATTTTGACTTAAGTTACTATAGTTTTCTGCTTCTTTTAATAATTTACTTTCAGGATAACGATCTACAAAATCCTCATATTCACTAATAACTTTTTCAAATCGCTCAATCTGTTTATCCTCATAACTCAATTTCGCAAATTTATAATATGCTTTTACAATTTTTAATTTGTATTCATCTCCTTTTTGAGATTCGGGATAATTATTTATCAAATTTGTATACGCTATTGCAGCAGCCCTGTGTTGCCCAAGGTTAAAATAAAGCTCAGCCGATCTGAATTCCTTTTGCTCCAGCTTTATTCGGCATTTATCAATAATCTCTGTTGCTACTTTATTACGTTCCGATCCAGGATGTGTATTTATAAAAGTTTGCATCATCCCTATTGCCTTAGTAGTATTTACTTGTTCCAACTCTAATTTTGGCGATTGCTTGTAAAAACAATAAGCATGTAAATAATCAACTTCTTCGGCCTTTAAGCTATTAGGAAATGTTTCCAAAAAGCCTTTAAACAAAAATTGTGCCTGCTGGTAATCCTTCATATAATAAAAGCAGTAAGCATCCTTATAATATAGTTCTTCAAATTTAATTGTTGCCTTAAATACCGGAAACAACTCTTCGTATAGCTGTTGTGCTACTTTGTATTTCTTTTTGGCAAAAAACTCATCTGCCATTTTAAGTTTATAATCGTTGTCTTTGCTCTTATAAATTTTATTGTAATTACTGCAGGAA
>JAYUTC010000013.1:0-16491 GCA_043755395.1 Ferruginibacter sp. | reverse complement strand
AACATCGGGTAGTGGCTACTTATACACTAATAATATCAATACAACTCCTACTTATGCTGCAAATTATACATTGCCCCCAGGTTCACCATTAATTGATGTAGGTGTTAATGTTGGGTTGGCATATAACGGCTCTGCTCCTGATATTGGATATTGGGAATATGGCATACCGCCGCCAATAAGCCATAAAAAAAGATTTGTAGTGAAAGGATTTAGAAGAATTACAATAGAATATTATTAAAATAAAATAGCTATGAGCAATTTAAGCGAACCACAGACAGACAGAGAATGGATAATGCAGGTGGACAGCAAGGTGACAGCGAGTATTGATGCGATTGAAAGACTTACTATTGCTATTATAAATTTGGAAACAATATCATTTAAAAAATTGGATGACCGTGTTACGGTTTTAGAAAATAAAGAATCGGAGAGGTCTGGTATATATAAATTTATAATTTTAATAATCTCAATTTTAGGAGCTGCTGTTTCTTATTTGACAATGAAAAGATTTGAAAAATGATACAGGCAATAATTTTAATTACAATAACTTCGATATTTATTATTTGGGTAGTTATTGCTATTTCAAATTTTAAAATATGGGCAGAAAAAAGGGATGTTTTTTATAAAGAAGAAATATCTGGTTTAAAAAGTTTAATAAAAATGGAGTTGATTAATTTAATTACACAATTAAAAAAATAATATATGAAAAGAATCATAGCCCCCTATTGGTGGAATCAATTATCGAGGTCGTTGAGATTTTTGCTGGCATCTTTGATACTTGTATTTTCAACGAGCAATATTTACTCACAGGAGGTAAATATAAAAGTTATATTTTTTCTTGGGCTGGTACTACTTGTCATTCAGTCAATAGATATTTTTCTTGGGAATAAAAAATTAAAGGGAGATGATGATGATTTTGAGATACCTAAAAAAAATTAATATGATAAACCATAATTTATTAAAGCACCTAACTTTTAAAAATATTTTTATTGCAGCACTTATAATTGCAATACTATTCCTTTACACCTGTAAAAAAACTGTAACTGTTATAAAAACCGAGTCGGTTTCAGTTCAAAAAGAATTGGTAAGAGTAGATTCAATTATGAGCCAGCAAGAAAAAGATTCTGTTAATTTTATAATAAAAGGTTTAGAAAAATCAGGGCAGGATTGGTTTGATGAATGGAAAAAAGAATCACAGTTAACAGCAGATGTACAGTCAGAACTATCATCGTTACTAACGACAGAAGTACCTGACACTTGTAAAGGTATTTATCAATTACGAAGATTGGCTGAATGTACGCCACATTAAGCATACTAAGGAATGGCTATACATGGCCGCTGCATCTATACCGGCAATATTCTTTTTTACAAAAGCATCAGACTTAGATTTGATATTTAGCATTCCGATTTCAGGTTTAATGATAGCCTTTTTTATATGGCTGTTATTTGATGGTATTTACAATTTAATACGTGGCTTTAATTGGTGGTTTACCGGCAGTGATGATGCAGACGATGCTGAGGCTGATAATTTCCTACAAGGCTTAAAAATGTATTTTTGATAACGACTTATATTTTAACTAAATGAGAAAAGATATTAAGCCAGAAATACCAACTACCGGCACATCTTACGAAGAAAAAGAAAAGCAGGAAAAGAAAAAAGAGATTGAAAGGCTGGCAGGCATCATTAACCGCCGGTTGGATTTTTTTAGAATTGTAAAAGCATGAAAATATTTCAGTTTATAAAAGCCAATAAATACCCGATAGCAGTGATCGGTTTTTTTGCTATGGCTGGCTTGTGCCTGTTTTTTTTCTTCCAGGGGTTAAAGAAAGATCACAGACTTGATACATACAAGCTGCAGCAACGCCTTTTAGAAGATAATCGAAAGGAAATTGTAAAAACAAGGGCAGGGTATGAAACAATAATTTCCGAGCAGGAAAAGCAAATTACAGTCCTTTATTTACGTGACAGTGTGCTGGCTGTACATGCAGCAGATATACAATCAAAAATTAAATACATAGAAAGCCAAAAATATGTTAAAGAGAAATTACAACCGGTTAATAATTATACTGATGCTGACCTGCAGCAGTATTTTAATGACCTCAAACCAATGCCAGAGCCAGTCGATTACTAACGAAAAATTACGTGAGGGAGCCAGGCAAATTGAAATTGGTAAACTATGGGCAGAACGTGCCACGTATTACCGGCAATTGGTTGATACACTCAATGCCAGGATAGCAGTATTAAATTACCGCATTAATGCCATGGTAATAAAAGATACAGCCATGGACAGGGTTTTGCAAACTTACAAAGATGAAGTGGCTAACCTTATACAGCAAAGAGATCTGGCAGCGGCTACAGTAAAAAAGCAAAATAAACTCTACCGCAGGCAAAAAAGAAAAACTGTTTTTGTGGCCATTGCCGGGCCTGTGTTAACGGCGGCAGCTTTCATTTACCTTAAAAAATAATGTATGCTAATAAACGGTTCAATACTTAAAAAACTGGCACCTGATTTACCGCAAGATAAGGCTGATAAATACGCTGCAGATTTGGACACAATTTGTCCAAAATACGGTATTGATACACCGGATATAATGCACGAATTTATTGCTAACCTTGTACATGAGTGCAAAGACTTCACCCGATTTGAAGAAGGAATGAATTACCAAGCCGTAGCCCTTACAAAGCTATTTGGCAGGCACCGTATAAGCGTTGATGATTGCTACCGTTATGGTCGTACCGCCAAACAAAAAGCAAATCAGCAAATGATTGCTAATACCATTTATGGCGGGGCCTGGGGGTTGGTCAATTTAGGGAATAAACAGCAAGGTGATGGCTGGATGTTTAGAGGCAGTGGATTTATGCAATTAACCGGAAGAGGTTTAGTAACTAAGTTTGCGGCTTACTACAATGCTAAATTTGGCACTTCATTTACACCGGAACAAATGGCCGAAATGCTGCGTACCAATGTAACCATTGGCATACATGGTGCTTGTTGGTTTTTTGCCATTGAAAAGAAACTAATTGATGAGGCTATTAACGATGAGGTTTTAGCCATGCGTAAAAAGATCAATGGCGGCATATTTGGCTTGAAAGAGGTGAAACGGTTAACGGACTTGGCCAGGATATTGATAAAATAAAATTTAATCTATTGCACGAGGGTGCGATAAAAAAATTTATTGATGGTAAAAGAGATTTACCAAAAGAGTTTGAAAAAACACTCATTAGTTGGATAAAAGCCTTTAAAAAGTAAAGTGATGTACAATTTACAGCACTTTACTTTTACCACGCTGCATTTCTTATCGCTGTATTATCAACCAACCCCAACGATTTTAAATAGATCTGTGTAGTTGTAAGTTCGGTATGCCGCAATTGCCGCATTAAAGAATACATATCGCCATTTAAAACACTGTACACATCACAAACGCCGGAATGCTTCCAGCTGTACAATCCTTTTTGAATATCAATACCTAATCCTTTAATAACCGATGTATGCCGGCTCGAAATATGGTTATAGTTTTTGTATTGATCCGGCCCCGGTTTAAGGTGCCAAATAATATATCTCCGCTTTTTATTAAGCGCTCCATGCTGTTATTATAGGTCCTGAAAGCTGTACAGCCAGCAAATTCAGGAATATCCATTGTGTATGCAGGTTTTATTGCAGCTGTATCGTTATAAAAATCCACATCACCTGCTACAAAATCAGTATCATAAAAATTTATAAGCTTCTCATCCGGACGTCGCTTGGGTAATCTGCCTTTTGGAGCAATTCCATAACTGGCATCCGGTTCCTGAATTAAATTAACCGTTTCGGGTGCAAACTCATTTATAAAATTTGAATAAAATTTGTCTTAAATTGGTTTTTTAGCGTTCAGGTAGGCACTTACCATACCCTTATCAACGTTCATCCGCTTTACTATTTCAGCTAAAGGGAACCTAATCTTTGCAGAATCTATAACCTGCAAAACCTTATCCAGCCTCTCTTTATCTACTTTTTGCAACATTGTTACAATAAAAATTTTAAAATATTTGAAAAAAAGTTGAATAAAATTTGGATAGTTGAATAATTGTTGTACTTTTACATACAGAAACAACAAACAAGTACAAAGTACGAAAATTATAAAATATGGCGCAACTGATTTTAAAACCCGAAATAGTCGAAGAGATAAAAAACAATCAGATTTTGTTTGGGGAGGTGGCTAAAGCCCTTGGTATAAGTATAAGAACATTGTTCGATTTGCTGCCTAAAAATCCACCAAGGTTAGCTACTGCTAGTGTTTTACAGGTATTGAGAGAACGATTAAATATTACGCAAGATAGTGAGCTTTTAGAAGAAATGCAAGAGCCCGAACCAAAAACCGCTATTGCATAATGGCCCATAAAGACCAAATACAATTACTTCAAATAAAAACAGTCGCCTTGGGGAAGGCAGCAGAACAAAATGCAAAGGAGCTGGAAGCGCTGCAAAAAAAAGCAAATTCAGCTCCACGCATTCGCCGGGATTTAAAGCAAAAACGTATTGAGCAGATTGCAAAATTTTACTTAAACCGAAAAAATAAAAAAACCGCATAATGCAAAATAAAAATTCTAAACCAACATTAAAATTCAGTACCGTAATTATAGGTATTGCAATATTAACATTGCTGCTGGTACTTACAACATCTGCCAGCGCTAAATCAAAGCCAAAACCATTATGTACCTGCTGGTACAGTTATAGAGAATTAGTAAGAAAAGGCTACAAGCCTGTAAAGTTTAAGGGCCGCCAGTTTATAACTTTTGAAAAATATCAACAACTTTTAGCAGCCACCAAACCAAAGTAAAAATGATACCAACACCTATTATTATAGCTAAACACCGGGTAGTTCATTATACCGAGCGCCTGGGCAATGCTAAAAATTTTGAAGAAAAGGTATGGCTTCGTAAAGAGCTATACAATGCAAAACAATATTACAACTCACTTTTAAACTGATTTTATGGAAGACATTACATTAACCATTATTTCTGCAGCATTATTAGTGTACTACTACTATTTTGTTTTTAGCCCCAGCCAAAAATTAAAAAATGAATTGAAAACTGCTACAAAGCCAAAAGATACTGCAGGGGCACAAGATGAAGATTACTGCTTAATAGCATCGGCAATAAGCAAGTGCAAAACCGACTTACATTTTGAGAGTTGTATTAAAGCTGTAAAAACATTTCAGGATAAGTATGGTAAAACATTTACCGGCCAGCAGGATGTTAGCAGCCTTATAGATCAATACGAAGCAAGGGAGCAGAGAATATCATTACAATTGGTTTAAGCATGAGTACAGTTAGGTTTTGGTTTAAGGAGCCGGATTAAGGGCCGGCTTCTTTTTAAAAGCAATTTATTTTTTAATTATAAAACAACAAGTATGAAAAAGCACAACACCCCTGATGAATTAAAAAGATTTACAGACCCTGGAGTACCGCAAGATGAAAAACCCGAAGATGCGCCTGCCGGTGTAGAGGAAAATTCAGACCCGGTTTACTAACCCATTAAAACTGCCCGGCTTATTAAGGAATACCGGGCAGTTAATAAAAAAAATTATCGTGAGTTATTATCAACAATGGCAAAAGGAAAAGTACGGCTCTGTAATAAATGAATACGGTTTGCCAGAAGAAGAAAATGGAAGTGAATCTATAGAGGCAGATAATACATGGGTTGAAAATGAAGCAGCAATAAATTTAATAGAACAGGAATTTTAAAATAAAACAAGCCATGCGATAACATGGCTCATTAAAAAAAATAAAATTAGTAAGATGAGTACAAATGTAGAACAAAAACTATCAATCATCCAAAAGATTGAACAGACCACACCGGCACAATTAGCTACAATACCAGAAGTAGCAGACAGGTTTAAGCAGATTTATAAATTAATGAATGGTGGTAAAGAAGATGTTGCCGTCGCAAAGTATGAAGCGGAAAAATTTCACTTTATGAAATTATTGCAAGACACACCAGCACTGCAGCAGTGCAGTAAATTAAGCCTGTATGGTTGCTTTTTAGATATGGCAGTAAATGGTTTATCATTCGATAAAAACATGAAGCATGCCTACGTGGTAAGCTTTAACAGTAATGTAGGCACCAAAGAAAATGCTAAGTGGGAAAAAAGGGCCACATTAATGATAAGCGGTTATGGTGAATTACACATGAGGGTAAGGCAGGGGCAGATAAAACATGCCGACAATCCAATTTTGGTTTATGAAGGCGATCACTTTCAGCATGGCACAAAAGATGGAAGTGTTTTTTTAGAGCATGTGGCCACCTTTCCACGTAAAGTAAATGCAAATATTATAGCCTGCTATTTACGCATAAAACGCAATGATGATACTGTTGATTATAAAGTATTAGGTATTGATGAAGTAATGAAATTCCGTGATTTTAGTAAAGATAAAAATAGCCTGGCATGGACCAGTGGCCTTCCAGGAATGGTACAGGCAAAAACAATGAAACATGCGTTCCGCTCATATCCTAAAATGCGTATGGGAGAATTTAGCCAGCTGCAATCTGCAATAGTTGATGCAGAACATCAATTACAACCAGCGGTAGACTATGGATTAAACGGAAGTATGCCTGCAAACAATTTACCCGATGCGTCAGGAACATTTGAAGTGGCAATGGTAGTTACACCAGCCGATAATTCAAATGTTGTAAATGAAAATGATTTTGCAACACCAGAACCGGCTAAAGCAACCATCGGAAAAGTTTTTAACGACGATGATTTTTAACCCACTTACTTAACCTTTCAATTATATACAATGAGCGAAGATATTTTAATAGAAGAAAATAACCAGGTAGCCGTTATTAAAAATTCAATTGAGATTTTTAAAACAGCACCGGAAGTATTACAAGTCAATCAACTTAAAACACAAAAGGCGCTGGTATTAGGCAACCAGATTTTGGAACAGTGGATGGCGGCATGGGATATAAAAGATGAAGAGCTGAAATTAATAGCTCTTTCTGCAGCTGATGAACGCAGCAATAATTACCTGGTTAACTGTAATAATGCAGTAAAGCAACAAAAAGAAGTACGGGCCGCCATTACTCAAATGATGGACAATTTTAAAAGCTTTTTTACCGCTGCCGAAAATGAAATTGATAAAACCAAGGCTAATACGGTTCCCTCAAAAGTGCAACAGCAGCGTGACAGTTTTGCAAAACTTGCTTTTGAAATTGCAGAACGCAAACGTAAAGAGGCAGAACGAATTGCAGAAAAAGCAAAAGAAGCTATTGAAATAAAAAGCAATCTTGAAATTAATCTGAGCAAACAGTACAATCAATATCTGCTGCAAAGGAAACAGGCTTATATCAATTCCTTTAATGGTATTACACTGGAAACATTTACCGAAAAAGAAGCGGCATTACAAAGCCTTAAACCCGCTTTCAAATTTGTGCCAACACTTGATAGCATTATAGTGGTTTATCATGATAGCAATGAAATGGCAGAGTTTGAAAACGAGATCATCAACGCCAATATGCCGGCTTATGAAAGTAATTTTTTAGCAGAGATTAATTTACAAATAGCAGACCTTATTGATAAGCTGCCATCTAAAAAAACTGAATTGCTGGAAGCTAAAAGGATTGCAGACGAAGCGGCAGCAGAAATTGAAATGCAGCGGTTACAAAAAGAAGAGAATGATAAAAAAATTGCACTAGCCAATGCAGCAGAAAAGAAAAAGCTTGAAGAGGAACAGCAAAAACAGGAGGCAGAAAATAAGCAGCGCAACGAAGAATTAAAAGCACAGCAGCAAAAACAGGAGGCAGATAGAATACAGCGGGAAAAAGAAGAAAACGAAAGAATTGCAAAAGAAGCTGAGGAGGCGCAAAAAGCAGCGGAACAGAATATTGATATTAAAGCACAGGGTGATGCAACTATGGTAATGTTTGAGCAGGAAGCGGCACTGGCAGAAAGTACACCAACCAATATTACCATGCATGGATATGATATTGAAGTATTGCACCCGGTTGGTTACACTCAAATTTTTTCGGTTTGGTTTGATAAGGAAGGAAAAAATATGGGCATTGATAAAATCGGTAACACAAAAATTGATCAAATGAAAGCCTATTGCGAAAAACTTGCACATAAAGAAGGCTTCTTCATTGAAAGTAAGTTTATAAAATACAAAGAGAGTTTTACAGCTATCAATAAAAAACCAACAAAATGATTTTAGAATTTTGGTTACCTGTTAGAGGTTATGAAAATTATGATGAAGTTTCAAATTTTGGAAACGTAAAAAGTTTAGACAGGTTTGTTTCAGCAAAATCCAATGGGAAAAGGTTTCAAAAAGGTGTTGTCCTTCGACCAGGGAAAGATAGTCGTGGTTATTTACAGGTTTGTTTAAATCTAAATGGAGAGAATAAAATGCACCTCGTTCATAGGCTCGTAGTAAAATCTTTTATGGCCAATGATGGTTTAAGAAATGATGTGAACCATATGGATAGCGACAGAACTAATAATAATCTGGAGAATCTTGAATGGGTAACAAAAAGTGAAAATCAAATACATGCTTACAAAGCCGGCAGGCGGCCAATAGCAAAAAAAAAATTATACCTCTTTCAATAATGTCAATCATCAAAGACCCATATTACGAAAGGCCTGAGGTTTCCAATAGTGAATTGGGAGCAATAGAAAAATACTGGATGCCACAATCATATATTATTGATCTGGAAGCGGCCTTTCATTTTGGTAACCTCTTAGATGCTATGATAACAGAGCCTGCACAGGTAGATTATTTTAAACAAACCATTGCCGGTGTAAAGATTAACAAGGAAGAGTTTGAAAAGGCAGATAAAATGAAGAAGGTTTTTTTTGCTGACCCTTTTTGTAAAAAACTGGTAGCGCAATGCACCATGCAAAAAGTAACTGTAAAACATGATTGGCTGATAGTTTACCAGGGCTTTAAGTTTAGTATGAATATGCGTTGCAAGTGGGATTTCTTCGCCGAAAGAATTGATTTGTCTGGTGACTTAAAAACAACAGCAGCCACAACACAAAAGCAATTTGAAGAAAGCCTTTTTCATTACAATTACGACAGGCAGGCCGCTTTGTATATGGATTTAGAAGGTAAAAGCAATTTTATTTTCATCTGTATATCAAAGGTAAACTTTAAAATATTTAAGGTAATAGTTAAACGTTTTGATAGTACTTATAACAGCGGAAAAGCTAAATATGAAGAGCTGGCATTTAGATACTGGTATTTATTTGGAGATATTAAAACAGCCGCTTAATGATAGAAGTTATTATTCATAAAGCAAACGGCACTATCATCAATATGGATGATTTTAAAAACGCCTTTAATGAAATGCAGGATGGAAAGATTCTCATCACAATGAAGGATTACAGAAAACGCAGCTTAAGGCAAAATGCTTACTACTGGACGGTTGTTGTACCAATGGTTAAAAGAGGGTTGTACGATATTGGATTTGATGAGGTACAGACAGATGAAGATGCACACGAGTTGTTAAAAAAGCAGTTTATCCGCAGGCAGTTTGTAAATAAACAAACCGGAGAAGTGGTAACTATAACCGGTAGCAGTGTAAAACTTACCATACCTGAGTTTAATGAATACATAGAAAATATTTGCAGGTGGAGTTTAGAATATTTGAATGTACATATTCCTTCTCCCAATGAGGAGTTGGTAGAGTTTGAAAATTGGGAAAGCGAAATGATTTGTGATGAAGCCAAATAAAAATAATATCTGGTGGTACCCGGGCCTTAGACGAATGATGCTGATACCATGGATTTATAAAATACCCGATTTCGGGTTTATAAATAAAGAAGCTTATCAAAATTATAAGACTAGTAAAAAACAAATAATAATAAACGAAGCTGCACCTGATGCTGCAGTACAACATAAACGAATTATTTACCAGGTGCCGGTATCAAAAAAAATAAAGGCGGCACCAATTAACCAAAAAGCACTATTCTAATGTCAAAGAAAACAACACCCATAGAAGTTAAAACCGAAATGGAAGTATTTTATGGCCCTGCCATAATCTCCATGGAAAAAGAAAAAAGAGCGAGCGTTAAAATTTTAAAAGCAAGCATCATTGATGATCTTTTTTTAGAGTGGAAGCTGGAAGAAGAATTGCCCAGTCATAGCCGAAAATCATCTACAGAATCCTGTACAGTACCCATCCACGATCATTTAAAGTTTGCCATACAAAAGCTGCATAAGCACTTAGCACTTATCTGCGACCAGGTAAAGCAGCCTAAAAAAACTGAAATTGACGAAATAGAATATGAAGGTTTTACAGTGAGTGGGTTTGAAATTAAAGGCAGGGATGAAAATCATGGTGTAACTATAATTGGTACCCGGGAAGGTAAGTATGGTACTGTTAATTTAAAAAGCCCTGTTGCTAAATACGATTCATCTGCTTACCCTTTCATAAGCGAATTGGGGCTGGATGTAAACGATGCTATTGCAGAAGTAGAAGCATATTTGTTTGATGGTAAAAGAGCACCAGATAGGCAACTGGATATTGATTTTCCAGAGGCACCGGAAGATAATGGCGAAGGACAGGAATAAGAATTTAATTAAGTATTTACCAAAGAATAAACTAATGACTGACCCCCTATTTTTAATAGTTGACCTTTTTTGCGGCTTTGGCGGCATCACCACAGGTTTTTGCGATGCTGAAATTGATGGTAATAAAATTGCCAAAGTAATTTCATGCGTTAACCACGATCCAAAGGCATGGGCCGAAGCAATAGGAAAAAGATTACTGGAAATTAAAAACGCAGCCTAATGGACAAAAAAGAACTTTGGGATAAAATAAATACGGCTTATAAAGCAGATAAAAGCAATAATCCATCATGGCCGGATCATGTATTAAAAGGTGAGGTAATAAATATTGAACAAACCTGAAAGTAAATAATTATGCTTGATATAGCAGAAACACACAATGGCTTTGAAGTAGCCTTTCAATACAAACCATGGCTGGTTGCAGCAGTAAAGCAAATACCGGGCTCCCGTTTTAACGGAGGTACAAAAAAATGGTGGATACCTGCTAGTAGTGGCGATGCTTTATTAAACTGGGCAAAAGGTTTTGGTGCATCGGTTAACCAGTTACCAAAATCAGAAATCGGAGAAATTGCGCCATTACCAGAATTGGCTATTGATATTCCCTTAAACATGACACCATTTCCTTATCAACGCAATGGTATAGCCCGGGGATTAGAGTTAAAAAGGTTTATTAATGGTGATGATATGGGCCTTGGTAAAACAGCACAAACAATTGCAACATTTGTGGCAGCAAAAGCTAAATGCATGCTTATTATCTGCCCGGCAACCCTTAAAGAAAACTGGAAAAGAGAATGGAAAATGTGGACCGGTAAAGATGCCATCATTATGAAGGATAGCATTAAAAACACCTGGCATCAATATTATAAAGTTGGTGTTGCCAATGTTTTCATCTGCAACTACGAATCTTTAAAAAAGTATTTTATTGAAAGCATTAACAGGCCCTTGGGTAAAGATGGTAAACCGGTACCATTGCGCCTGAATCACATCAAGTTTAAAGAAACAATTGACTTTTTTGACGCTGTGGCTATTGATGAGCTGCACCGTACTAAAGATTATAAAAAACAACTGAGTAAGTTTTGTATGGGAATTGCCCGTGGAAAAGATTATGTAATTGGACTTACAGGAACACCAGTCGTTAATAAACCGGTTGATCTTATTGCACAACTGCAAATAATTGGCCGATTGGAAGAGTTTGGTGGCTATAAAGGATTTACCGATAAGTTTTGCCAGGGCTACAGCCAATGCAGCAATTTAAAAGAGTTGAATTACCTGCTTAATAAACACTGCTTTTTTCGCCGATTAAAAAAAGAGGTATTAAATGATCTGCCCGACAAAATGCGAAGTATTATAAGTTGCGAAATTGCCAACCGGGCAGAGTATAATAAAGCAGAGGCAGATTTTATAAACTTTTTAAAAGAAAACCTGAATAAAACAGATGGCGAAATAGATACCGCATTACGTGGTGAAACAATGGTTAAGATTGGTGTATTAAAAAAATTATCTGCACAAGGTAAGGTTGATGCGATGATTGAACAGGTGCAGGAAGTAGTAGAAGCCGGCGAAAAAATAATTGTATTTGCCACCCATAAAGAAATAGTTGCCACACTTAAATCTGCCATACCAGGTTCAGTAACTGTGGTGGGAGATGATAGCATGGAGCAGCGCCAAAGAAATGTAGATGCCTTTCAAAATAATCCTAAAACACAAGTGATCATTTGTAATATTAAAAGTGGTGGTGTGGGTATAACACTTACATCCAGCAGCAGGGTTGCTTTTATTGAGCTACCATGGCATCCGGCACATTGCGACCAGGCAGAGGACAGGGCATGGCGCATAGGGCAAAAAAACAGTGTACAGTGTATTTATTTGTTGGGGGAGGAAACCATTGATGAATACATATATGGCATTATTGAAAAAAAGCGGGCTATAGTAGCACAGGTTACCGGTGCCGAAAATGAAATTGAAACTAAAAAAGGAATGGTGGATGATTTGATAAATATATTTAAAACAAAATAGATTTTTAATAATAAACCCCTCCAATTAAAACAATGACCTACGCCGAAAAACCAAAATTAACCCAGTCTCAGTTTTTGTGGACCGTAATGGCAATTACTATGGATGAAAATCTATTAGTTGAGTTAAGAGAAAAATTTATAAAAGAATCTGATAAACTGTAATTCTAATATCTCATGGAGTACAATGATAATTATATAAGGTTCATAAATAACTTTTGGTTCATGGATACTGAGCACAATTTTGGTCCTAACGAAATTGCCCTCTACTTCCTCATTCTTAAAATCGTCAATAGAAAACATTGGAAAAACCCGTATATCGGCCTATCTAATGAATTAACAATGATCAAATTTGGAATCGGGAAAACTGCCTTTGATACGGCTAAAAGAAATTTAAAACTGGCTAACCTTATTGATTTCAAACCTGGTAATGGTAGGGGTAATACTTATCAGTACCATTTGAAACCTGTTGTGGAAGATCATGAAATGATCGAAGAAACAAAGGTAGATTCAAAACATACCCTTTCCGATACCCTTTCCACTACCTTTTCCGATACCCTTTCCAAACCAAAACCGGAAGCATCTATAAACAGTAAACAAAAACTAAAATATAAAAAAGAAAAAAAGATTTTTCAATTTGTTTTTAGAGAATCAGAATTTTTTGATAAAGAAAAACTAGCCTCCGGGCTGGCAGGTACGACTTACGAAAAAGCAGATATTGATCACTATCACGAAATAATGTTGAATTGGAGTGATAGCAAAGCGGCAAAAAAAGTAAACTGGCTTGCCACAGCAAAAGGATGGATGGCCAGGGATAAAACTGAAGGAAAATTTATTACCAAAGACTCAAATGGAATTTCAAATGCAAAACCAAAATCTACCATCGTTACAAAAGGCTCAACAATTGACGATATACAAGCCCTTAAGCGTGGAACAGCAAAACAAGCTGATGACAGTTTTAGCCCCGGAAGAACTGTTGGCAGCGACATTAGAGCGGAGTGGACAGAGGCTACAATTGTTGAATAAAGATGAAGCTTTTAATGCAATTGCCGACCTATGCAGCGAAATAAAACTTATAACAGGTGCAATAATGCATGAAGGTAATAAGCTGGAATTGCAATTAGAAATGATAACCAGGTTTATTGTGACAGGATTTGGAAACCTGACCAAACCCGAAATAGTACAGGCTTTTTACATGAACCTGCAGGGAAAATTTGAGGAAGTATATGTGCATTATAACAAAGAACTGAATGCTGAATTTTTAGGAAATGTGTTAAGAGCTTATTTACGATGGAAATCCCGGTTAGTAAATGATAAAGGGCATAAAATTCAGCAACTTTTAAATAAAGAAGGGTATCAAAAACAGGATATTGATTATGAATTTTGGAAGGACTTAATTCAAAAAGAATATGAGGTAATAAAAAAATTTAAAAGTAGTGACCAGTTATGGCACGACAGGAAATATTACACCCTAAGAAAAAGCGGCTTGCTGTATTTTAAAAGTTTAGATACCTGGTTTTGGTTTATGAAAAAGGCGATAAAAAATACAAATGGGGTGCTTAGGGTGCCTTTAAAAAGTAACCTGAGTAAGTACAGTTTTGTAACCGTGGCTAGTGTTATTAATATTTTTCATTCGCATGCTGACTTTAAGGTTTGTTTGAGTGAAGCCCGGCGGCTGGCTTATCTGTATGTTTTGAAATGCTGTTTGGATTGTGGTATTAATAATTTATGGGAGGATATTAAACCGGTTTAATAATGGCAAAACTTTTACTATATCTCAAAGGTGATTTATTTCAGCAGATGGATATAATTTTTCCACCGTTTAAAGATATTGTAGAAGATCCACAGGAAAATTTTGAGTTTAATGCCAAATTAAGGGAAGAATATATCAGTTACCAGGCTAAGGTTTTTAAGGTAAATTTTATACGGCAGATTATAAAATGCCAGCATGATTATCAAATAGTATTGGTTTTAAGAAGCAAAATAGGGGAAGAAAATTTAATTAATGATTCGGAATTATAACGCCCCTGCGTATAACGTTTTGCGGCTTTGTGTCTGTTTGCCCCTTGCACAAAGTTTCAATTTATCACAAATGTTTATGGGGCAAATAGCACAAAACCGCTGTTATACGCAGGGCGATGATTACCGACAAAGTTTATTAAAAGTGACGAACAAAAAAAGAAAATAAAAAAAGCGAAGCAGAGCAAATTTTTAATTTTATATTATGGAAAAACTAAAATGGGAAACGAAGAAGGTGAAAGTAAAAGACCTTATTCAATTGGATATAAACCCGAGAAAAATATCCGAAACTAAAAAGCAGAAACTTGTTGAAAGTTTAGAGAAGTTCAACCTTGTTGAAATCCCTGCTGTAAATACCGATATGCAAATCATCGGTGGCAACCAACGGGTGACGGCTTTAATGCTTGTTGGCAGGGGCGAAGAAGAAATTGATGTTCGTGTGCCGAACCGAAAACTTACCAAAAAGGAAGTTAAGGAATATGCGATTATCAGCAACACCCACGCAGGGGAGTTTGACTTTGAAATATTGGAGTTGGAATTTGCCGACATTTCAATAGCGGAACTTGGCTTTGATGTGGTTGGTTGGGATGATTGGAAAACCAAACAGGACAACGCTTTGGCTTCCGAAGCAGAGGAGGACGACTTTGATGTGCCTGTTGGAGGTTCGGAAACCGATATTGTAGATGGCGACATCTTTGATATAGGGCGACATCGGCTGTTGTGTGGTAATTCTACCCAAACCGACACTTGGAAGCGGCTAATGGGCGAGGAATTGGCTGATTTGGTAATAACTGACCCGCCTTACAATGTGGATTATGTTGGAAAAACGAAGGATGCCCTAAAAATGGCCAATGACAAGCAATCGGGCGGAAACTTTTATCAGTTCCTTTATGACTTTTATACAGCTTTGGGTTCGTTCACGAAAAGGGGGGGGGCTTGGTATGTTTGGCACGCAGATTCTGAAGGTGCGAACTTTCGCAGGGCAATGGCAGATGCAGGGATTATGGTAAAACAATGCTTGATTTGGGTAAAGGGTAGCATGGTGATGGGAAGGCAAGATTACCATTGGAAACACGAACCATGCCTTTACGGTTGGAAGGAAGGAGCAGCACATGGTTGGTATTCAGACAGGAAACAAACCACCGTTTTGAACTTTGAAAGACCACAACGCAATACCGAACACCCGACAATGAAACCAATCCCGCTTATCGCTTATCAGATGGGCAACAGCAGCAAGGCAGACGATTTGGTTTGTGATGGCTTTGGAGGAAGCGGAACGACAATGATTGCGGCACAGCAAATGAAACGCAGATGCCGAATGATGGAACTTGACCCACGCTACTGCCAAGTTATTATTGACCGCATGAGAAAGTTTGACCCAACAATAAAAATTACTAAAAACGGAAAAGAATGGAATACAACGAAGATTTCTTAAAAAAGATGGTTCAGGTGGGAACGCTTGGTTACCCACTCTCAAAAATTATCAATATGCTGGATGTGGATGATGAAAAAACATTCACGAAGGACTTTGATAACCCGAAAAGCAAAATCGCAGTTTCATATCAGAAGGGAGTTGACAAAGCCGACTTTATACTTGATAGCAAACTGTTTGAAATGGCAAAGAATGGAGACCTTAAAGCACTTCAAAAATATGAGGAACGCAAACGAGACCAAATGTATGATGCAGAAAGAGAACGCAACGAACGGAGTTGAAACCTTTTCATGCCGCCTCAAGCGGCAAAAGAGCGGAGGGCTTTTTTTATTTTCTTTTTTTGAACCGCACAGTTCATTAAAAGCGATACACCGCCTTGCGTATAAGAACAGGGCTTTGTGTCTGTGGTGGGATTTGAAAAACGTCCGCCCGGAACTGCTGCCCAATAAAATTACAAAAGATGAAGATAACAAATAAAAGCCCAT
>JAYUTC010000012.1:0-2526 GCA_043755395.1 Ferruginibacter sp. | reverse complement strand
ATAGCGAATTTAAGTGTAAAACTATATCTTGATTTAAACAACGATAACTTAGCTGATGGAGCAGTGTTTGCAACCACAACTACGGATGCAAATGGTGTTTATAATTTTGCTAATTTAATACCAGGAAATTATATTGTAGGAGTTGTTTTACCAAACGGTTATGCAGCGGTAACAACTAATGGCGGTGATCCAGATAATAATATTGATAACGATAATAATGGAATAAATACGATTGTAGGAGAGGTTAGAAGTAATACAGTAACCCTTACATCCGGTTTAGAGCCAGCTGTAGGAGTTGACGGTGATGGAAACAACGGTAACTTAACTGTTGATTTTGCCTTCAGAGGAACTGGATCAATTGGTGATTTTGTATTTAATGATGCAAATGGTAATGGTATTCAAGATGCAGGTGAACTTGGTATTGCAGGTGCAACAGTAGTATTAACAAATCCAAACGGAACTACAACTCCGGTTATAACTGATGCGAATGGCTTTTATAGTTTTGCAAATCTTGCACCGGGTACTTATAGTGTATCATTTACAACTCCAGCTGTTTATACACCAACTTCAAGTAATGTAGGAGCAAATGATGCAGTGGATAGTGACCCAATTGGCGGAACAGTATCTGTTGTATTAACAGCTGGTCAAATAAACACTACAGTGGATGCAGGTTTCTATCAATTAGTAAACTTGGGTAACACTGTATGGTACGATCAAAATAATGATGGCATTAAACAATCAACTGAAATAGGTATATCTGCTGTAAACGTAAAATTATATGCAGATGCAAATAATGATAATCTGGCAGATGGTGCAGCTATTGCTACAACTATTACAGATGCAACTGGATTGTATAATTTTGTAAACTTGGCACCTGGTAATTATATTGTAGGTGTGTCAATTCCTTCAGGTTATGCAGCTGTGGCTACTAATGGCGGTGATCCTGACAATGATATTAATAATGATAATAATGGAACAAATACTTTTATTGTTGGTGAAGTGAGAAGTAGTGCTGTAACCTTACTTTCAGGTACAGAACCAGCTTCTGATGGAGATGGCACAAGTGGTAACTTAACACTAGATTTTGCTTTGAAAGGAACTGGAGTAATTGGAGATTTTGTATTCAATGATGCAAATGGTAATGGTATTCAAGATGCTGGTGAAACAGGAATAGCTGGAGCAATGGTAGTGTTGACTTATCAAAATGGAACAACTGTTGCAACAACTGCAGATGCAAATGGTAATTATAGTTTCCCTAACCTTGCACCTGGAACATACAGTATTGCGTTTACAACACCAAATGGTTTAACTGCATCACCAGCTAACCAAGGTACTGATGATACAAAAGACAGTGATCCAATAAATGGAACTGTTTCTGGAATTTTATTAACAGCTGGTCAAATAAACACAACCATAGATGCAGGTTTCTTTGCTGCAAATGTGATGAATTTGGGAAATGTTGTTTGGTACGATCAAAATAATAATGGTACTAAAGATGCTACTGAAACAGGAATAGCAGGTGCAACAGTAAATTTATACGCAGATGCTAATAATGATAATCTAGCAGATGGTTCATCTATAGCAATTACAACTACTGATGCAAATGGTGTTTACAATTTTGGAGGCTTAGTCCCAAGTAATTATATAACTGGTGTAATTATACCAACAGGATATGCTGTATCATCCACTAGCGGTTCAGATCCTGATAATGATATAAATAATGATAATAATGGTACAAATACATTAGTAGCAGGAGAAGTAAGAAGCAGTGCAATAACACTTGCTTTAACAACTGAACCAACAACTGATGGAGATGGAAACAATGGTAATTTAACCCTTGACTTTGGATTTAGAGGAACAGGTTCCATTGGAGATTTCGTATTTAACGATGTAAATGGTAATGGAATACAAGACGCAGGTGAAATTGGAATTGCAGGCGCAACAGTGGTGTTGACTTACCCAAATGGCACTACAGTTACAACAACAACTGATGCAAATGGTAATTATACTTTTGCAAACCTTGCTCCTGGCACATACAGTGTAGCATTTACAACACCAGTTGGCTTAACGGCTTCACCAGCTAATCAAGGCGGAGACCCAACAAAAGATAGCAACCCAGTAGGTGGAGTTGTAAGTGGATTAGTATTAACAGCTGGTCAATTAAATACTACAGTAGATGCTGGGTTCTATGCAGCAAATGTGATGACTTTAGGAAATATAGTTTGGTATGATCAAAACAACGATGGTATTAAGCAAGTTACAGAAACAGGAATTGCAAATGCAACAGTAAAATTGTATGCTGACGCAAATAATGATAACGCAGCTGATGGCGCTGCTATAGCAACAACAACTACCGATGCAAATGGCATGTATAGTTTTGGTGGATTATTAGCAGGTAATTATATAGTGGGAGTAAATATTCCTACAGGATATGCTGTAGTTACAACAAATGGTGGTGATCCGGATAACAATACTGATAATGATAATAATGGTGTAAATATTAATGTAGGTGAAGTAAGAAGTAAT
>JAYUTC010000011.1:0-2532 GCA_043755395.1 Ferruginibacter sp. | reverse complement strand
CAACTTCGGCATAAAGGTTTCCAAAAAGGTTGATATTATTATTACGGTTATCCTTTGCACGATAAAGCTGCGCAACCGGATTTTTACCATTGCCCCAGGTACCAAAACCACTACCACCTGATGTTCCTGCAAAATCGCCTGAATTAGTTGTATACACTGGTACTATAGAAGTTATACGGGCAGTTTGGGCAATTACACTTCCTTCGCCATTACCTATGTTAGCAGTATTTGATTCAGAAGAATAAATTTGAAGATTTTGGCCCACTCTGAAATTTTTATAAACATTAAATTCGCTGTTTAGCCTTGCCGTATAACGTTTAAAAAACTGATACTTTGTAATTGCATCCTGATTAAAATAGTTCAAACTAAGCATAAAGCGGCTGTTTTCGTTGGCGCCACTCATGGTTACATTATGATTTTGAATAGGAGCATTTCTTGTTGCTGCCTTATACCAATCGGTACCGCTTTTACTGGTAGGTACAATAATATAAGGGCTATAACCCGGATCGCCTAAACGGCCATAATCAAGATTATATAGACTTGGGTTAACACCAGCATTACCAGATAAAATTGGAACACCGTTATTTGCTGCCCCAGTAAAATATATGTAGTCAGGCAAAACGGGAGAAGCACCATTTCCAAAAACAGAACCTGTAGTAACCAAACCACTATTTTTACGAGACAGGAACAATAAATTTGCCTGCTCTTGTGCATTTAATAAATCCTGCCCTTTCCCAGGATTCTGTGACCCATAATACATATCATAAGTAACATTTACTCCTTTCTTTCTTCCTTTTTTAGTTGTTACAATAACAACGCCATTTGATGCCCTTACACCATAAATAGAAGCAGATGCAGCATCTTTCAACACCTGCATACTTTCAATATCGTTAGGATTAAGACCCGACATACTTCCAGTTTGAACACCATCAATTACATAAAGGGGATTGTTATTATTAAAAGAACCCAAACCTCTAATACGTACCGTAGCACCATCACCGGGAACACCAGTTTGTACTACCGTAACACCTGATGCCCGGCCTTGCAATTGTGAGGCTGCATCAGAAGCTGGTTGCGATTTAAGTTCGGCAACATTTACCACAGTAACAGCTCCGGTAATATCTTTTTTTCTTTGGGAAGAATAACCTGTAACCACCACTTCATTTAAAGCAACAGTTTTTGCGGTTAAAGTAATTGTAACGCTGTTAGTTGTAGTTATGTCTATTTCAGTAGCTTCATAACCAACAGAGGTAATTAATAAAATTGTTCGCCCTGCAGGAACAGAAATTGAAAAAGTTCCAGTTGCCGAAGTAACAACAGTTGTGGTAGTTCCTTTTACGGAAACACTGGCCAGAGCTATTGGTAAATTGGAGGAATTTGTAACAGTACCTGTAACTGTTTTTTGTTGAGCAAACGATTGATTAATTACTGACAGGGAAATAAGAAGCCCTATCAAAAGTGTTAATTTTTTTTTCATAATAGCAGTTTGTTTTGGCAAAAATAAAAGATGATAAACAAAAATAGTAATATCATTTTAACTATTCCTAATATTTTTTATTAATGTTCAAAAAAAAAAATTACACATTGTAAATAAATTACATATTAAACTATTTATCGGGATAAGCATATTTATACATTTTAAACCAATGTAAATTTTTATTCCCCTGTACTATATCCTGTGTTTATTTGCTGAATTTTTCCAAAAAAAAATCATTTTTAATTGTGATTACAATCATAATAATAAACATATTGCCATTGTAGTTTTACCTTATTAATTAATTTAAAAGGGTAAATATGAAAAGTACAATAAAAACTACTTTAGCGCTGGGCACATTAATATTTGCACTGGGCTGTAATTCGGGCGATAATCAAAATACGACTGCTGCAAATACCTCTTCAGCTACATCACCGGGGGTTGGGCAATCGGGTGTGCAGGATGATCAATCGGCAAAAAATGTAGTACAGGTTGCCGTTGGTAGTAAGGATCATACTACATTGGTTGCTGCAGTAAAAGCTGCATCGTTAGTAGATGCTTTAAGTAATGCCGGCCCGTTCACAGTATTTGCACCAACAAATGCAGCATTTGATAAACTTCCGGCAGGTACAGTTGAGGGATTATTAAAACCAGAGAAAAAAGATGACTTAACTGATATATTGCAATACCATGTTTCCGTTGGAGTCTTTAAAGAAGATATGTTACAGGATGGACAATCTATTGGCCAGGTAAATGGGGGAAATATTACTATCAGTAAAAAAGATGGTAAGATTATGATAAATGGTGTTGCAAATATTATAGCTACGGTACCTGCCTCAAACGGTATTGTTTATGTAATTGATGCAGTTTTATTACCACCAGCTGCCAAATAATAGCTGCATTTATTAAAAAGATAAGATCCAATAACTTAAAAAAAGCAGCAACTATTTATTGCTGCTTTTTTGTTATTATCAATATATTTTGTCGATTGGGGCATATTCTGATAGAATTTTTACCTGCATAACAGTAGCAATGCTTATAGCTCTTTGTTTTGCCAG
>JAYUTC010000010.1:0-2547 GCA_043755395.1 Ferruginibacter sp. | reverse complement strand
GAAAGGATTGGCAATGTTACCTGTTTTAGAAAAAAAAAGTCAGGAAGTAAGGTTAACTGATTTTTTTCAGAGACATATTCATAAATTACGGGTCCAATTAACTGATGCCTGTAATTTCAGATGTTTTTACTGTATGCCGGAAAATATCCGCTTTAAAAAAAAATCTGAACTGCTGAATGTTTCTGAAATTTTTAATATATGTTCAATTTTAAATAAGCTTGGTATAGATGAAATAAGGGTTACAGGCGGGGAACCCACTATAAGACAGGAATTTGAGGAAATTATGGAAAAACTTTCCCAACTTCCCTTAAAAAAACTTTCATTAACCACAAATGGTTTTAATCTTGAGAATAAATTAGCTTTTCTTATGAAAACAAATTGCCGGGATATTAATATCAGCCTTGATAGTCTTGAACCGGAAAAATTTAAGTTGATTACAAAAAGTAATTATTTTAATGAAACCTATGCTTCCATTTTAAAAGCCAATACAATGGGCTTTGCTGTAAAGATAAACGTAGTTTTATTTAAAGGGATCAATGATGACGAAGTATTTAACTTTATTGATTTTTCTTCCAGGTATAATATTGAGGTTCGTTTCCTCGAACTAATGAAAATAGGTCCAGCCTACGAAATGAACCCAAGATTGTTTATCCCGGCAAATGAAATAATAAAAAAAATTAAAAGCAAAGAAAAACTAATCCGGGAAAATGTCAGTTTGGATTCTACTTCTTTTAATTATAAAACAGCTTCAGGGGCAAGGATCGGTTTTATTGCTTCCGAATCTAAACCTTTCTGTGGTTCCTGTTCCAGGTTAAGATTGTCTGCTACCGGTAAACTTAGAGCCTGTCTGATGTCTGAGGCAGGTCTTGATCTAAAGGGTAAGCCCGAAAATGAATATAAAGATATTCTTTATTCTGTAATGAACATGAAACCTCCGGGCAGGATTCATCATATTGAACAGCCGATGAATCAAATCGGGGGGTAAAAAAATGAAAATAAATATCCAATACTTTGCCAAACTTAGAGAAGAAAGGGGTTGTACTTCAGAAACTATTGAAACAAGTTCTGGAAGTCTTTTAGACCTATACAGGGAATTACAAAACCGGCATGGGTTTTCAATTAACTATGAAAACATTAAAGTTGCCATAAATGATGAATTTAATGAATGGGAAACCCCCTTAAATGATAATGATACTGTCGTCTTTATCCAGCCAGTTGCTGGCGGATAAATTTTGACCCAAGTTCCAAATTTTATTTTACCCAAAATAATCAATTTAAATGACCCATAAAATACTAATTGAAGGATGGTGTTTTATTAGCCATTCATACGCCTGTGTTAATATGTGGCAATTGTTGGATTTGCTAAAAAGGAATAATAATAAAATATATTTTAATGAAAAACCTTTTTTTAATAATTCATGGAAACCAATCCAGGAATTATTAAGTCCTGAGTCCGATAAATTATTACATTCTATTCCTGAATTACCCGGAAATGTAATGGCTGATGCAACTTATAGAATTGATTTCCCATTTAATTTTACAAAGGCAAAAACTAAAAAATTGTTTGTATTTGGTACTTCAGAAATCCAGGAAATCTTACCAGAAATGGTTGCTGGTAATAGAGAATTTAAAGAAGCCCTTACAGAATCACAGGCAATTATTATTACCCCTTCTAATTGGTCAGCACAGGGTTTTATTAATAGTGGGGCTGATCCTGAACGTGTAAAAGTTATTCCTCTGGGTGTAGATACATCATTATTTCATCCTGTTTCTGAAAATGAAAAATTAAAATTAAGGGAGGAACTCGGTTGGAATGATTTTTTTATATTTCTCCACATTGGTGTAATGACTAATAACAAAGGTATCAGGTATTTATTGAAGGCTTTTGCTTATATTACTGAGTATTTCCCAAATGCCAGATTATGTCTGAAAGGATCTGAAAATCTTTATTATTCTTCTAAATTAATAAATGATTCCATAATGGAATTAAATGATGAAGAAATGAAACGGGCTAGTTCCCGAATAATTTATTATGGAGACACTTTATCATTTTCAAAAATAGCTAATTTATATCAGGCAGCTGATGCCTATGTTTCCCCATATACTGCTGAAGGTTTTAATTTACCTGTATTAGAAGCGGTAGCCTCAGGATTACCCGTTATATGTACAAAAGGTGGTCCAACGGATGAATTTACCAAACCTTTTTTTGCCAGAAGAATTAAAAGTAGGGTAATAAGTGATGGGAAAGCCAAAGCACTTATACCTGACCTTAGTAACCTAATTTATAATATGTCATCTGTAATAAAAGATAAACAATTTCAAAAATCAGCCAGACTTTACGGTCCTAAATTTGTAGAAAATTCCTTTACCTGGACAATGGCTGTAGATAAACTTTTAGAAATAATGTTTCCTGATTAAATACAGGAACTTATTTTTAATTCTATTATCTTACAATACCTATGACATTTTTTAATTGAAATAAAATATTGTCATAAAAAAGAACCCATACGTATCCAGTTAAATCTGTATTTTAAGTAACACCTGTCA
>JAYUTC010000009.1:0-16650 GCA_043755395.1 Ferruginibacter sp. | reverse complement strand
CCAGAGATGCCAAGGATAAGCAGGTAGAAGAAAATATTGGCCGTGCAATGGAAATTGCGGGTGAAATTTTATCAAAGGATAATAATTCTATTGTACCATTTGGAAAAAAAAGTGATTTACTTTTTTCGGGAGATAAATTGCAATTGCAATATTTTAAACCCTCGGTAATTCAGCGTTATTCCCGGCAGGAGATTACAGAAATAATACGCAATGCATTTAATCAACGAAATCTTAAAAGTTATCCTTTTGAATTTGCAATATTAGAAAACTCAATCAGCGGCAGGCAATTGTTAAGCGATAATTTTTATAATTTATCAGTAGATAGCGTTAAAAATAAAAATCATGTAATTCCTTTAATGCCGCCAACCGGAAGCAATTACGAAAATTTAACAAATGAAGAATTTCTTTGTGTAATTGTGCCCAACCAAAAAACAATTATATGGCGAGAAATGTTTTGGTTTATTATTGGAGCCATTTTATTTACATTAATAATTACTACAGCATTTTTTCTTACAATCCGAACATTACTAAAACAGAAAAAATTAAGTGAAATTAAATCTGATTTTATCAATAATATGACGCATGAATTTAAAACGCCGCTTGCTACTATTTCGTTAGCAGTTGACGCATTAAAAAATGTAAAAGTTAAAGGTAATGAAGAAAAAACCAGTTACTTTACCAATATTATTAAAGAAGAAAATAAGCGGATGAACAAGCAGGTAGAAACCATACTGCAGGCCGCTTTACTGGATAAAAAAGAAGTGCAGTTAAATCTTAAAAAATTGCAGGCACACGATTTAATTACAAGTGCTTTAAATAATATTACATTACAGGTAGAAGAAAAAGGGGGCAGCCTTGATGTAAAATTTAATGCAGAAAAAGATATGATATTGGCAGATGAAGTACATTTTACTAATTTAGTAAATAATCTTTTGGATAATGCAGTAAAATATTCAAAAGATAATCTGGCTATAAAACTAACAACAGAAAATAGTGGTAATCAGCTTAAAATAAAAATAGAAGATAATGGTATAGGAATGAATAAAGAGACGGTGAACCGTATTTTTGAAAAATTTTACCGGGCCCATACCGGTAATGTACATAATGTAAAAGGTTTTGGCCTTGGGTTAAGTTATGTAAAAACAATGGTGCAGGCGCATAGAGGTACTATTAAAGCCGAAAGCATTTTAGGGAAGGGAAGTACATTCTTTATTACAATTCCATTGGTAAAAGTATAAATTTATCTCCTCACAACAGAAACCACCAATTTTAATCCGAATAAAAGGTTACCCACGGCGCAAACTTTTAGATCAACTTAATTTTTGTATCAAGGACATTCCCGAATACCCAAAAACTGCTATAAATGAGTAATTTATTTTCTTAAAAATAGGTTATCAACACCAATTCACATCTTTCCACACTCAACGCACATTTATTATTCACTAAACTGAAACCAAAGCCTTACCTGGTTTGGCTGATATTCATGTGGATAAAAATCTTTATCTAAAAAATGTTGATGAAGTGGTAAAAAGTGTTATTTTGTGGAAGTTTCTGTTTAAACAGAGCTAAATAATTGAAAATGATAGGTTTCCTAGGTGAATATGAAGCTACTTTAGATGCAAAGGGACGCTTTTTGCTACCAGCTGGTTTTAAAAAACAGTTGCCGCAGGAGGGTGCAAACCAGTTTGTACTAAACCGGGGTTTTGAAAAGTGCCTTACGTTGTACCCAATACAAAGTTGGGACCCTATATTTTCTGAGATTAGCAAATTGAATGATTTTGACCCTAAGGTAAGAGAATTCAGACGGTATTTTTTAAATGGGGCCACCCATTTAGAGCTGGATTCAGCAGGCAGATTATTGCTTCCTAAAAACCTTACCGAACATGCAGGCCTGGAGAAAGATATAGTGCTGGTGTCGGCCGTTAACAAAATTGAGATTTGGGATAAAAACAAGTATACACAGTTCTTTGAAACTTTTACACCGCAAGCCTTTAGCGATTTGGCAAACGAGGTAATGAATAAAATACGTGATTAGGAATTTGTAATTAGTAAAATGCAATGAGTAAAAAAGCAGACGACATACTAATTTCTGATTCTCAATTAACAAATTATCATACACCCGTTTTACTAAATGAAGCCATTGCAGGATTGCATATTAAGCCTGATGGTATTTATGTTGATTGCACATTTGGTGGTGGAGGACATAGCCTTGCCATATTGCAACGCTTAAATGAAAAGGGCAGACTGTTTGTTTTTGATCAGGATGCTGATGTAAAAAAAAATTTGCCTGCTGACGAGAGAGTGTTTTTTATTCCTCAAAATTTTCGTTACCTGCAGCGTTTTTTGCGATTGCATAAGATTATCAGCATTGATGGAATACTGGCAGATCTTGGCGTGTCAAGCCATCAGTTTGATGAAGCTGCAAGAGGTTTTTCCACCCGTTTTGATGCTGCACTTGATATGCGTATGGATCAACGTGAAAAGGTAACCGCTGCAGATGTGATAAAAAATTTTACTGAACAGCAGTTACACAAAATGTTTGAGCAGTATGGCGAGGTAACCAATTCAAAAACACTGGCAAAAACAATTGTACAACAAAGAGCCTTGGCACCCATCAGAACCATAAACGAATTTAAACAGGCTGTTACTGTAATTGTTAAAGGTAATCCTCAAAAATACTTTGCCCAGGTATTTCAGGCACTGCGTATCCAGGTAAATGATGAATTAGGGGCATTAAAAGAATTATTAGAACAAACTACCACGTTGTTAAAATCAGGTGGCCGTATTGCAATTATCACCTTTCATTCTTTAGAAGACAGAATAGTTAAAACATTTTTTAAGTACGGAAGTTTTTCGGAGACCGAAGCGGATGAAGTGTATGGTATAAAACCCGAAAACCCTTTTCTATTCATTACAAAAAAACCAATAACAGCTGCATCAACAGAATTAAAACAAAATCCAAGATCGAGAAGCGCAAAATTGAGGGTGGCTGAACTAAAATAAAAGTTTCAAAAAAAAATAGCACAATAAATAAATGCAGGAAGAAAATATAATAGTTGAAAAACAAATTACTCAAAAGATTGACTGGAGAGCATTTTTGAGTTATAAGTGGGTAGTAAGAAATATACCCTTCTTTTTGTTTTTAGCTGCATTGGCAGTGTTGTATATATATAATGGACACTATGCCGATAAGCTTGTAAGAAAAATAAACGTAACCGAAAAACATATTAAAGAACTGGAGTACGAATTTAAAACAGTAAAAAGCGAAGTGATTTTCAGGAGCAAAGCAAGCGAACTGGTAAAAGTAGTAGAGCCCTTAGGATTAAAAGAATTAATTGAACCGCCGGTTGTGCTTATTGAAGAAAAGAAAAAATAAAAAACTCACTACAATCCGTCTTTAATTAAGAGCAAATTGAAGTGAAGTAATTAACATAAAAGTTATAATAAACCATAAAAATAATAATCATTCTTTAGGGGATAGGATTTATGGATATAAAAAAAGACATATTGTGGAGGGTTTATCTCTGTTTTTTAGGGATGATATTACTGGGAGCAGTAGTACTGGGCAGGGCTTTTTATATTCAGCGTATTGAAGGAAAATACTGGCAGGATATGGGGAAAAATCTGCACTTAAAATATTTACCGATAGATGCCGAACGGGGTACAATTTACAGTGAAGATGGTAATATGCTGAGTACATCTGTTCCCATATTTGATGTATTTGTTGATTTTGGTGCAGAAGGCCTGAGAGAAAAAGAAGGTAAACGCTTTAAAGAAAACATTGATTCTTTATGTATTTGCCTGGCCAATCTCTTTAACGATAAAACTGCAGCAGAATATAAAAAGCAACTGCAACAGGCTTATAAAAACCAGGACAGGTATTATATTCTTAAGAAAAAAATATCGTTTGCAGCTTATAAAGAGCTGAGAGATTTTCCATTAGTTAAGCAGGGAAGAAATAAAAGTGGTTTCATCTTCGACGCTAGAGATAAAAGAATTAACCCTTATGTTTTACTTGCTAACAGAACAATTGGTTTATCAAGAGAAGATTCAACAAAAAATGTTGGATTAGAAAGGAGCTACGATAGTTTACTAAAAGGCTCTTCAGGCCAGCGATTAATGCGGTACATATCAGGTGCATACATACCGGTTGAAGGCGCAGAGCTGGAGCCGGAAAATGGCAAGGACATCATAACAACATTGGATACTTACATGCAGGATGTTACAGAATCAGCTTTAATGAAAATGATGTTGGGTAATAATTCATTACATGGTACTGCAATTGTAATGGAAACCGCTACTGGAAAAATAAAAGCTATTGCTAATTTGGGTAAACAGAATGATGGTTCTTATGCCGAAGATTTAAATTATGGTGTAGGTAAAGCTACCGAGCCCGGCTCTATTTTTAAACTGGCCACTCTAATGAGCTTGCTGGAAGATAAATATGTTACCATAAACTCCATTATTGATTGTGAAGGGGGAGAAAAGAGTTTTTATGGGTTAAGAATTAGAGATTCTCATGCAGGTAATGGCAGAATATCAGTTAAAGAAGCTTTTTATAAAAGTAGTAATGTGGCTTTTGCAAAATTGGCCGACCAGTATTATCATTCGCAACCATCAAAGTTTATTGATCATCTGCATCATTTTAGATTAGATACCAATACCGGTATTGATATCGATGCGGCATCAGCCAAAACAACCATTAAAAAACCAACAAACCGCAGCTGGAATGCCAATACCACAATTCCGTTTATGGCTCATGGATATGAAGAATTGGTAACACCATTACATATGCTGATGTTATACAATGCTGTTGCCAATAATGGAAAAATGATGAAGCCGTATTTGGTAAATTCTGTAAGAGAATACGGCATTGATGTTAAAACAATGCAACCCAAAGTAGTGGAAGATAAAATATGCAGCGATGAAACTTTGGTTCAATTAAAAGAATGTTTAAAAGCAGTTGTCGATAGTGCACATGGTACAGGGCATAAAATTTTATCCAGTAATACCTATGGTATTGCAGGTAAAACCGGTACTGCAGTTACTGCTTTAAACAATAAAGGGTATAACAAAGGCAATAAAATTTATCAGGCATCTTTTATGGGGTATTTTCCTTCAGATGAACCAAAATACACAGTAGCAGTTGTTATACAAAACAGTAATGAATCCAAACTGATTTATGGTGCTGATGTTTCGGGTACTGTTTTTAAAGAAATTAGCGACCGTATTTATGGTCGATATTTAAGTACAAAACAATTTACAGCAACTAATACTACAGACAGCCTGCCATATAATTTTTATGGTATGAAAAATGATCTTACTGCTGTTTTTAATTTTTTAAAAATGCCGTTTACCGATTCTGCTGTTACAGGCAATTTCAGGAAAACAAGTATGAAAAATAATTTTTCTTTATTGAGTACACCGCTTTATTCATCTGCATCATCCGGTCCTGTAACCCCTAACGTTGTCGGAATGGGATTGAAAGATGCGGTGTATTTATTAGAAAATTCCGGTTTAAAAGTAACTACTGCCGGAAGAGGCAGAGTAATGAATCAATCGGTAACAGCAGGAACAAATTTTAATAAAGGCCAAACTATTTCTTTAGTATTAAATTGATTTTACAGGACATACTATATAAGGTTGCAATAAGCTCAGTAAAGGGTAATACCAATATTGATATATATGATTTACAGATTGATTCAAGAAAAATTGGTAAAAAATCATGTTTTATCGCTGTTAAAGGAAATGCAGCAGATGGGCATGAATTTATTGATAAAGCAATTGAAAAGGGAGCATCAGCAGTGGTTTGTGAAACATTTCCTGCTGTTTTAAAAGATAATATTACATATATACAGGTTGATAATAGTACAGCAGCAGGAGGGTACATGAGTCATAATTTTTATGGAGAACCTTCTGTAAAAGTTAAATTAGTTGGCGTTACCGGCACTAATGGAAAAACAACAATAGCAACACTTTTATTTAAGCTTTTTTCTGCCCTGGGCTATAAGTGCGGATTGATAAGTACTGTGCAAAATCAAATTGCCGGTACAATTATTCCTGCAACACATACCACGCCAGATGCAATTAGCCTTAATGCATTATTAAAAAAAATGGCAGATGAAGGTTGTGCTTATGTATTTATCGAAGTAAGCAGTCATGCAATTCATCAACACCGCATTACAGGTTTACAATTTGCCGGCGCATTATTCAGTAACATTACCCACGATCATCTGGATTATCATAAAACATTTGACGAATATATCCGTGTAAAAAAATCATGGTTCGATTATTTATCTTCATCAGCTTTTGCTATTAGTAATGCCGATGATAAAAGGGGTATGGTAATGCTGCAAAATACTGCAGCTAAAAAATATTTCTACAGCCTTAAAACTATGGCTGATTTTAAAGGTAAGATTCTGGATAACAGTTTAACGGGATTACATTTATTAGTAAACGAAATAGAAGTTCACTTTAGATTAATTGGAGAGTTTAATGCTTATAATTTATTAGCCGTTTATGGTGCTGCAGTATGTTTGGGAGAGGATAAAAGTGACGTGTTACAAATTTTAAGCAGCCTGGATGGAGCAGAGGGAAGGTTTGATTATACTATTAGTTCTGGAGAAAAATTAATTGGTATTGTTGATTATGCACATACTCCGGATGCATTGTTAAATGTATTGGCAACAATAAAAAAATTAAAACAGGGAAACGAACAGGTAATAACTGTTGTGGGTTGTGGCGGTGACAGAGATAAAACAAAAAGACCTATAATGGCAGAAGTTGCCTGTGAGTATAGTGATAAAGTAATACTTACATCTGATAATCCACGAAGCGAAGATCCAATGGAAATATTAAAAGATATGGAGGCAGGAGTAAATATAGCAGCAAAAAAAAAAGTTATTTCTATTGCTGACAGGCGGGAGGCGATAAAAACAGCAGTTAGCCTGGCACAAAAAGAAGACATTGTTTTAATTGCCGGAAAAGGGCATGAAAAGTATCAGGATATAAAAGGAGTGAAGTATGATTTTGATGATAAGAAAGTGTTGTATGAAATGTTTGAATTACTTGAAAAATAAAACAAGTTGGCTTTTTACAAACTACCAACTGTAAACAGAATTTATGTTGTATCACTTATTTGAATGGTTAAAAGCAGAAGGCTTTAAGTTTTCCGGAAGTGAATTATACAAATTCCTAAGCTTCCGTGTTATGCTTGCCATGATTTTAAGTTTGGTAATTACAACTGTATATGGTAAAAAATTAATTAAGTTCTTGCAAAAAAAGCAGTTAGGGGAAAGTGTACGAGATCTTGGTCTTGCTGGCGAACAGGCCAAAAAAGGAACGCCAACAATGGGCGGTATCATTATCATATTAGCCATAATAATACCAACATTATTATTTGCCAATTTAGAGAAAGTGTATATCCGGTTAATGTTATTATGTACAGTTTGGTTAGGCGCAATCGGGTTTATTGATGATTATTTAAAAATAAGAGCAAAGCGTATTGCATTGGCAAATGGAGCTTCCTATAAAAAAAGTGACAGCGATGGTTTGGCAGGCAGATTTAAAATATTTGGACAGGTAATGTTAGGGGTAATTGTTGGCACTACTTTATATTTTACGCCAAGTGTAGTGGTAAAACGTGAAGTTCAGGCGGGTATAATATTAGGGCCTAAAGAAAGTGCAACAAAATTTGATACTGCAATTATTGAAGGTAAACAGCATATTTATGCATCTGTAAAAACGCCAATTACTACCATACCATTTGTAAAAAATCATGAATTTAATTATGCAAAACTGCTTCCGGAAAGTTGGAGAGATTATACATATATTCTGTACATCCTGATTGTAATATTTATTGTAACAGCAGTTAGTAATGGTGCAAATATTACAGATGGCTTAGATGGCTTGGCAACTGGTGTTAGTGCAGTAATGGGGATTGGCCTCGGCATATTTGCCTATGTAAGCGGTAATATAAAATTTGCAGAGTACCTCAACATTATGTACATACCAAATATTGGTGAACTATCCATTTTTATTGCAGCATTTGTTGGTGCATGTATAGGGTTTTTATGGTACAACTCATACCCTGCACAGGTTTTTATGGGAGATACAGGTAGCCTTGCCTTAGGTGGTATTATTGCAGCGCTGGCAATAATTACTAGAAAAGAATTATTAATACCAATTTTTTGTTTTGTATTTCTGGTCGAAAATTTAAGTGTGATGATTCAGGTTACTTATTTTAAATACACACGACGAAAATATGGAGAAGGCCGGAGGGTATTTTTAATGAGTCCATTGCATCATCATTATCAAAAACTGGGCTATCACGAAAGTAAAATTGCTGTTCGGTTTTGGATAATAACAATATTAAGTGTGATAGTGGCTATTGTAACGTTGAAATTAAGATAATGCTTTTGTCAATGGACAGGCATTAAGATTTTGTTGAAAAACCGCAACCTGGAATAAGTCATTAGTTGACGTTCTGAGTTTTTCAATTTTTAGTTAATCAGTATCTGTGAAAAAACTTTTAATGATCAGTGAAACCCTATACCCGTTAAATTCTATGCTGTTGAAGAACCGTTTTTTGTTTACAGGTGTTGCGTTTTAAAAAAGGTATTGGAAAATTCTATGCTGTTGAAAAACCATTTTTTATTCTGTTCTAAACGTAATGCATAAGCAACTTTAAAAATGATGAAGAAGTTAGTCATATTGGGTGCTGGAGAAAGTGGAGTTGGCGCAGCAATACTTGCTAAACAGCAGGGGTATAATGTTTTTGTAAGTGATGGAAGCGTTATAAAAGAAAATTATAAAACTGAGTTAAGCAATAATAATATTGAATTTGAAGAAGCTAAACATACCGAGGAGATAATTTTAAATGCAGATGAAGTGATGAAAAGCCCGGGTATTCCGGAAAAAAATGAACTGGTTAAAAAAATCAGAGCAAAAGGGGTTTCAATAATCAGCGAAATTGAATTTGCTTACAGATATAAAGGCAACAGCAAAATTATTGCTATAACGGGCAGTAACGGAAAAACAACAACAACAGCATTAGCCTATCACATTTGTAAGCATGGCGGCAGCAATTGTGCAATGGTAGGTAATATTGGTTATTCATTTGCAAAACAGGTGGCCGTTGATCCTAAACCACTATATGTAGCAGAGATAAGTTCTTTTCAATTGGATGATATTAAAACATTTCGACCGGATGTTGCTGTATTAACCAATATAACAGAAGATCATTTGGACCGTTATGAGTACAAAATGGAAAATTACATTAACAGTAAGTTTCGCATTGCTATGAACCTGCAACCACAAGATGTTTTTATTTATTCTTTAGATGATGAAATAACAGCAAAATCAATACACTCTTATCACATTAAATCAACACTAGCCCCATTTACCATGAGTAAACCACTGCCACAGGGAGCATACCTGATGAACGCAAAAATGCATTTGAAATGGAAAAACGAAGAAATGCAGATGAGTATTGAGGACTTTGCTTTAAAAGGCAAACACAATCAATATAACAGTATGGCTGCAAGTTTAGCTGCATCTGCAGTTGATATCAGAAAGGAAAAAATAAGAGAAGCTTTACAAACTTTTGAAAGTTTGGAACACCGCATGGAACCTGTTGCATCCATTAAAAATGTTGAGTTTATTAACGATAGTAAGGCCACCAATGTTAACAGTACGTGGTTTGCATTGGAAAGTATGGAAAAGCCGGTTATTTTAATTTTAGGTGGTGTAGATAAAGGGAATGATTACTCTTTATTAAAAGAACTGGTTAAAGAAAAGGTAAAGGCAATTGTATGTTTAGGTAATGATAACCGTAAAATTCATGAAGCATTTGGCGATACGGTTTCATTAATGGTAAATACAATATCAGCTTCAGAAGCAGTGCAGGCAGCATTTCATTTTGCCGCAAAAGGTGATGTGGTATTGTTAAGTCCTGCCTGTGCAAGTTTTGATTTATTTAAAAATTACGAGGACAGGGGCAATCAGTTTAAACAGGCAGTAAAAGAATTGTAAAGCCCTTTTCAACTAAAGCCGGAAATAAGTTGTAATAATAACAGTTGAAATGATTAAGTACAAATTTTAAATAAAAATAGATAATCTTTCGCCAGCTGGCGAAGATAGAAACATGGCAAACTTAATAAACATAAAGCAATTATTTACACCAAACATCAGTAATAATCTGGTTAGTAAAACCAAAGGAGATCGTGTTATTTGGGGTATTGTAGTAATCCTTACTTTAATAAGTTTGCTTGTTGTGTATAGCAGCACAGGTTCACTTGCCTATAAATACAGCAAGAGTACCGAAAGTTATCTGTTTAAACAGTTTGCATTTATTATAATAGGGGTAGTTGTTATTTATTTTGCACACAGGGTTAATTATACCATTTATGCAAGGGTTGCAAAAATTTTATTTTTAATTTCAATTCCCTTATTAATTTATACTTTATTTTTTGGGGTACAGTTAAATGCAGGAAGTCGTTGGATAAAATTACCAGTCATTAATATGACATTTCAAACTTCCGACATGGCTAAACTTGCACTCTTCATGTATTTGAGTCTGCAGTTAAGCCGTAAACAAAATGTTATAAAGGATTTTAAAAATGGATTTCTTCCAATTATAATCCCGGTATTAATTATTTGTACACTTATTGCCCCGGCTAACTTATCTACTGCATTGTTAATAGGAGGAACAAGTTTTATGCTGATGTTTATCGGAAGGGTTAATACAAAGCACATATTGTTATCAATGGGAATTGCATTAATTCCAGTGATGTTTTTATTTATTCTTGCAGTTAGTACATATGATAAAGCCGCACATAAATCAAAAGATCTTCCTGCTATATTTTCTTCAGGTCGTATTCCAACGTGGATCAGCCGCATTCAAACATTTATCTATAGCAATAAAGAAGATGAGAATGAAAAATTATACCAGATAAATCAGGCTAAAATTGCTATTGCAAATGGCAGTTGGTTTGGGCGGGGGCCTGGTAACAGCGAAGCAAGAAATTTTTTACCACACTCTTACAGCGATTTTATATATGCTATAATTATTGAGGAATATGGTTTATTTGGGGCGGCATTTATGATTTTTATTTACCTGTTATTTTTATACAGGTGTATCAGGCTATACCGAAAATGCCCATTTGCATTTGGTGCTTTTCTGGCACTTGCATTAAGTTTTACTATGGTAATACAGGCAATTGCAAATATGGGAGTAGCAGTAAATGCATTTCCAAATACAGGGGTTACATTACCCTTGGTAAGCATGGGTGGAAGCAGCTTCCTGTTTACCTGTTTATCAATTGGTATAATATTAAGTGTAGCTAGAAATGTGGAGCAATTGGAACCAACTTCCTCTGCACCTAAAGCGGAAAATTGAGGGTAGCAAAAATGGGTGTGTAAGGTTGGATATTTAGCATAAAAGATGTTGAACCATATAATAAATGAGTGAATTAAAAAGTGAAAAAACTGTTGTGGCTCCTTCTTTAGGGGTCGGAGGGCAAAGAATTATTATGGCAGGAGGAGGAACAGGCGGACACATTTTTCCGGCAATAGCAATTGCCAATGCATTAAAAAAAATACAACCACAAACAGAATTTTTATTTGTGGGTGCAAAAGGAAAAATGGAAATGGAAAAAGTACCGCAGGCAGGATTTAAAGTTGAAGGATTAGATATAGCAGGTTTCAACAGAAGTTCTTTGATAAAAAATGTTGGTTTACCATTTAAGCTGGTGAAAAGTTTTATTCAGGTAAAGCAGATTTTTAAAAGGTTTCAGCCAACTGCGGTAATAGGTGTAGGTGGTTATTCCAGTTTTCCGGTATTACGATATGCTCAGTCAAAAGGGATAAAAACATTCATACATGAAAGCAATTCCTTTGCTGGTAAAAGCAATATACTACTGGGGAAAATGGCAACAAAAATTTTTGTTGCGGCCGGAGGAATGGAAAAATTTTTTCCTGCAAAAAAAATACTGATAACAGGTAATCCGGTAAGGGCAGGAATTTCTAAAAGTTTGTTAACAAGAGAAGAGGGGATCAGTTTTTTTGGGTTAAACACTCAAAAGAAAACAATTCTTTCAATTGGTGGAAGCCTGGGAGCAAAAAGTATTAATGAAGCCATTGATAAACACATTGAGGATTTTGAAAAAAATGACTTGCAGCTAATTTGGCAAACCGGAAAACCTTTTGCCGAAAAAGGAAAACTTAGTGCAGCAGGCAAAAGCAATATCCGGGCAAATGATTTTATAACCCAAATGGAATTTGCCTATGCTGCAAGCGATTTAGTTATTAGCCGCAGTGGTGCCATGGCAATTGCAGAGTTGTGTGTGGTAAAAAAACCGGTGGTATTTGTACCTTTTCCATTTGCAGCTGAAGATCACCAAACGGTAAATGCACAAAGTTTAGTTAATAAAAATGCAGGCATAATGGTAAAAGACGCAGAGGCGTTAGATAAGTTGGTTGCAACAATAATAAGGTTATCTAAAGATGAACAGCAGCAAAGTGATTTAAAATTAAACATTGGCAAACTTGGAATTTTAAATGCCGATGAGATTATAGCAAAAGAAATATTAAATGCAATTGAAGGTTGATATAATGATTAAAGATGTTAAGGAAATAGTAGAGTCGTTGATTAATTCTCCACTGGCTAACGGAGATAGGGGTATTTATTTTGTAGGAGTGGGGGGTATTGGTATGAGTGCTTTAGCAAGGTACTTTAATGCAAAAGGTGTTAGAGTTAGTGGTTATGATAAAACAGAAACTGCTTTAACAAAGCAGTTAGTAAAAGAAGGGATAAAAGTTCATTACGAAGATAATGTAGAGTTCATTGACAAAGTTGCACAATTAATAGTTTATACACCTGCAGTTCCAAAAGACCATAAGGAGTTAAACTATTATCAGCAAAATAATTATACGGTTGTAAAACGCAGTGATGTGCTGGGTGCAATTACAAACAGTTCTTATAATATCTGTGTAGCTGGTACACATGGTAAAACTACTACCAGCACAATGGTTGCACATATTTTACAACATAGCGGATATGGGTGCAATGCTTTTTTGGGCGGTATTGCTGTAAATTATAACAGTAATTTTTGGAGCAGCCAAAAAAATGTTTGTGTGGTGGAAGCTGATGAGTACGATAGAAGTTTTTTGAAATTAAGTCCGGATGTAGCTATTATCACAGCAATGGATGCCGACCATCTTGATATTTATGGCACTGCAGAAAATGTAGAACAGGCATTTATTGATTTTTCTGCAAGGGTAAAAAATGGGGGAATGTTGTTAAGCAAATTTGGTTTAAAAAGAACAGCCGAATTAAAAGCCGCAAACCATCTGACCTATCATTTGAATAATGAAAATGCTGATGTATATGCTGTAAATATTAAAATGAATAGCGGTAGTTATCAGTTTGATGTGGTTACAAAAAGTTGGCAATTGACAGATGTTGTTTTGAATATGGGGGGCATGCACAATATCGAAAATATGATTGTTGCCATAGCAGTTGCGCATAATTTAAAAATAACGGACGAAAAAATAAAAGCAGCAGTAAGTTCTTTTAAAGGAGTAAAGCGGAGGTTTGAGTACATCGTTAAAAATGAAGAACAAATTTTTATTGATGACTATGCACATCATCCCGATGAATTAAGGGCATTATTAACCGGAGCAAAAAATTTATTTCCGGATAAAAAATGTACCATCATTTTTCAGCCGCATCTCTACAGCCGCACTAAAGATTTTGCAGATGGATTTGCAAAATCTTTAGATCTGGCCGATACAATAATTCTGTTGCCAATTTACCCTGCAAGAGAATTGCCGGTAAAGGGGGTTAACAGTGAAATGATATTAAATAAAATGGCAAATAACGATAAGTGCATTTTGAGTAAGAACGAAATAGAAGTATGGATAAAAAATAACAGTACGGAATTGTTGATTACAGCAGGAGCAGGTGATATAGACACTTTAGTAGAACCAATAAAAAATATAATTACAATAAAAGGTAATTAAACCACGACAGAGGGTAAACAGGATGAGCGAAAAAAAACGATATAGTATTAAAAAAATTCTTTTTGCCACGCTTTGGTTCACGGTTGGTATAGGCACTGTAGTATTGTTGGTAGCGGCTATTCGTAAAAATGATGCTAAGCAATGTAAAAAGATTGAGATAAAAATATCTGGTATTGAAAACACATTATTTAATGAAGAGAAATTTGTAGATGAAAAAGACATTCTCAATACAATAAATAATGTTTGTAATGTAAATCCTGTAGGCAAATCAATCGGTTCTTTTAATTTAAGAAAGATTGAAACAGAACTGGAAAAAAGTAAATGGGTAAAAAATGCCGAATTGTTCTTTGATAATAATGATATATTAAAAGTAATTGTTCAGGAAAGAGAACCTGTAGCCAGAATATTTACAACCGGCGGTACTTCTTTTTATATTGATACAGCATTAACTATGTTGCCGCTTAGTGATAAATTTTCAGCAAGATTACCTGTGTTTACCGGGTTTCCTTCTGATAAAATTGTGCTTTCATCAGCCGATAGTATTTTGTTGAAGGATGTAAAAACAATCAGTTTGGCCATTCAAAAAGATGCTTTCCGAATGGCTATGATTGATCAGGTTGATATAACCCCACAGCTAAATTTTGAGATGATTCCTAAAATTGGTAACCAGCTTATAGTTTTTGGAAATGCATCAGATGCCGAAGAAAAATTTAAAAAACTACAACTGTTTTATAAAACTGTAATGGTAAAAACAGGATGGAGTATGTACAGTATAATAAATGTGCAATACAAAAATCAAATAGTAGCAAGAATAAGAGGGGCTGAGGATAAAACAGCCGATTCTGTAAGAACAATTCAATTGATGCAACTGATTGCAGATAATGCAGCAAAGCTGGCAGAAGATTCTGTACAAACAATTTTGCAGGATAACAATAACAATACAGCCGATAGCAGTATGATACAGCAATCGATACAACGAGAAGATAATCCATTAAATATAGGGGCCGAAACCCCCAATACAATTCCTGATAAATCTCTGCAACCAATAAACAATCAACCCGTTTTTAGTCCTCCAAATTCTAATCCGATACCTGCTGCAAAACCTGCCAATACAAAACCGGCAATATCCAATCCAATTCCTTCTAAAAAACCAGAAACTGCAAAAAATGCAGAAGCAAAATCCATCCCATTGATTAAGAGTAAAATTCAAACTCTTATTAAAAAAACAAACAGCAATCCAATTCTTAAACAAAAACCAAAAGCAGTAATGCAAAATAAAAATGATTATTAAAATAGTTCCTGTTAATAGTTTATAAAAATGAGCTTTACATTTCAAGGTTCTGCAATAAACTGTTAACCATTAACTAATACATACACAAACACAAAACATACAATTATGAATCACGAACAACCCATCATTGTAGGCCTGGATATCGGTACAACAAAAATTGCCGCCATCGCCGGACGAAAAAATGAATACGGCAAGCTGGAAATTCTTGGCTTTGGCCGTGCCAACAGTAACGGTGTACAACACGGCATGGTGTTAAACATCGATCAAACTATTAAAGCCATTGAAATGGCATTAAAAAACTGCTACGATTCCAATCCAAATCTGGAAATTGGAGAAGTTTATGTGGGCATTGCCGGCCACCATATTAAAAGTTTACAAACCCGTGGCGATATCGTACGGCAATCGGTAGAAGAAGAAATAAGACAGGAGGAAATTGACCGCCTGGTTGCAGATCAATACCGCACTTATATCCCTGCAGGAGATCAGATTATTGATGTTATCCCTCAGGAATTTACAGTAGACAATTTTCAAAATATTCCAAACCCGATAGGATACAGTGGTGTAAAAGTGGGTGCCAACTTTCATATAATCACAGGAGATAAAAATGCAATACGCAACATCAACAGAAGTGTTGAAAAAGCCGGACTGCAAACCAAAGATCTGGTATTACAACCGCTTGCCTCTGCAGCTGCTGTAATGTGTGATCAGGATTTGGAGGCCGGTGTTGCTATTGTAGATATTGGCGGTGGTACTACCGACCTTGCCGTTTTTTATGAAGGTATTTTAAAGCATACTGCGGTTATACCTTTTGGTGGCGAAAATATTACCAATGATATTAAAACCGGATTAGGGGTTTTAAAAACACAGGCCGAACAAATGAAAGTGCAGTTTGGCAGCGCATTAAGCGACGAAGCAAAATCAAACGCATTCATTACAATTCCTGGGTTACGTGGTATGGCTCCAAAAGAAATATCTGTAAAAAATCTGGCTGGTATTATACAGGCACGAATGAGCGAGATAATGGATTTTGTTACTTACCATTTAAAGCAGGTTGGATTAGATACCAGGATGCTGAATGGTGGTATTATATTAACCGGGGGAGGTTCACAATTAAAACATTTAATTCAGCTAACCGAATACGTTACCGGATTAAATGCCAGAATAGGATATCCGAATGAGCACCTGGCTGCAGGCCATATTGAAGAGTTGGCAAAACCAATGTACAGTACCTGTATTGGTTTAATATTAAAAGGATACAATGATTATGAAAATAAGAATAAGAATCTCGATCATAATTTTATAAAAGTAAATGCTACAGGTATCATGCAACAGGAAGC
>JAYUTC010000008.1:0-2553 GCA_043755395.1 Ferruginibacter sp. | reverse complement strand
ACGGAAGATGGGCAAAAGAAAAGGGAGAGGATCGTCTTTTCGGGCATTTGCATGGCGTTGAAAGTGTTCGCAATATTGTAGAAGGTTGTGCAGAGTTGGGTATTGAATATCTTACCCTTTATGCTTTTAGTACCGAAAATTGGGATAGACCTGCTTATGAAGTAACAGGACTGATGGAATTATTGGTTGATACTATCCGCAAAGAAGTACCTACCCTTAATAAAAATAATATTAAACTTCATGCCATTGGCGATATGAGCATGTTGCCTGAAAATGCAAAGAAAGCCTTACAGGAAGCTTTTGATGAAACGGCCAGCAATACCGGGCTAAATCTGATAATGGCATTAAGTTATAGCAGCCGTTGGGAACTAATGGCTGCCGTAAAACAAATTGCTACAGATGTTAAAAAGGGCACGTTAGCCCCCGAATCTATTACACAAGATACTTTACAAAAGTACCTTTCTACCAGTGAGTTTCCAGATCCGGAATTAATGATTAGAACCAGTGGCGAATACCGGATAAGTAATTTTTTATTGTACCAATTGGCTTATGCTGAGTTGTATTTTACCAATACCCGATGGCCCGATTTTAGAAAAGATAATCTGTACGAAGCCATTATAGATTTTCAAAACAGGGAAAGAAGATTTGGCAAAACTGGCGATCAGGTAAAGGAAGAGATACCCATTTCATAATATAAATCTTTTTTTCAGGTAACTAACTTCATTTTTAGCAACATAAAATTACCGGATCAACAGAACAGTATAAGTAAAAAAGTTAGTATCGTAGAATACCGATTAAAAGCGCTCACATCTACTTTTTAAAGATGTAAAAAGTGCTGGATTGTTTAACAAATAGTTTTCATTATAGCAAGTAATTTGCCGTTTAGTAAAAAAATAATTGATGTATAGGATTTACCAGAATTTTCTGTTTATAGTAATTACAGTTTTTATAGGCAATACAGCACTTGCTCAAGTTACTCCGGATACTACCAATCCGGTTTCTGTTAATCCGGAGCTAATGGAAATTTTAAATTCCAAAACACCCAAAACTTATACGCTAGCTGGTATTGTAGTTACTGGTAATAAAGGTTTTGATGGCAATCTTATTATCTCAATTTCCGGACTTGCTGTAGGTGATAAAGTGCAACTTCCCGGAACTGATGCTTTTAGTAAAGCCATTACAAAGCTTTGGAAACAAAATCTTATTGCAGATGTAGAAATATTTTTTACCAAATTAGTTGGCAAAGATCTGTACCTGGAAATTGCAATTACTGAAAGGCCGAGGCTAGCAGATTTCAGATTCGCCGGAGTTAAAAAAGGTGAAAAAGACGATCTGGTTACAAAAAGTGGTTTGGTGAAAGACAGGGTGGTAACAGACAATATGAAGATGAGTGCAACTGCCGCCATTCAAAAATTCTTTTCAGATAAAGGGTACCGCAATGTAAAAACAGAGGTAAGAGAAGAAAAATCACCATCTTCTACAAATGCCGTTATCCTTACTTTTAACATTAATAAAGGAAACAAGGTTAAAGTAAATTCAATTAATTTTTCAGGTAATGATAATGTGGATGGGCTTATCCTAAAAAAACAAATGAAGGGTACTCATGAGATGACGAGAATGACACTTTATCCTCCTAAAACTACCAGTCCATTTGGTGATAGCAGCACAAGTGTTTCATTTAATGAGTACCTGAAAGATTATGGCTATTTATCACCCTCAAAAACAAGAGTATATCTTGACCCATATTTCCGCTTTAAATTATTCAGTTCCGCAAAATTTAACCCGGTAAAATATGATGAAGATAAAGAGCATATTCTTGACTACTATAATTCGCAGGGTTTTAGAGATGCCAATATTGTAAAAGATGTAAAAGTTGCTAATACGCAAGGTAATTTGGATGTTTATGTAAAAGTAAACGAAGGCCATAAATACTATTTTGGTGATTTGGTATGGAGAGGAAATACAAAATATTCTGATTCAATTTTAAACATGTTTTTGGGTATAAGAAAGGGGGATGTATATAACCTTGAATTATTGAATAAAAAGTTAGGTAAACAATTATCAGCAGAAGGAGGAGATATTGGTAGCTTATATATGGATGATGGCTATTTGTTTTTTAAAGTAGACCCAATTGAAACCTCCGTATATAATGATACAATCAACTTTGAAATACGCATGCAGGAAGGCCCACAGGCAACTATAGGAAAAGTTGAAATTTCTGGCAATGAAAAAACAAAAGATTATGTTGTTCGCAGGGAGTTAAGAACTGTGCCAGGAGAAAAATTTAGCCGCCAGGATATTATCCGTACACAAAGGGAACTTGGCCAGCTTGGTTTTTTTAACCCTGAAAAAATTACACCCAATATTGTTCCCAATTCAGACAATGGTACGGTGGACATTAACTGGGGAGTAGAAGAAAAATCAAATGACCAATTAGAATTATCTGCAGGCTTTGGTGGCGGTATAGGTTTAACCGGAACTCTGGGTATTACTTTCAATAACTTTTCTATTAATAATATTTTCAACAAAAAAACCTGGGATCCGTTACCTTCC
>JAYUTC010000007.1:0-6402 GCA_043755395.1 Ferruginibacter sp. | reverse complement strand
GCTTGTAAAAGACAAACAAACTTTTTGGAGTGGTGTACGTAACTATGCAGCCCGTATTAATTTAAGAGCCATGAAAAAAGGCGATGAGGTTTTATATTACCACAGTAATGAAGGAGTGGAGATAGTAGGTATTGCAAAAATCATAAAAGAATCATACCAGGATCCTACAACTGATGATGACAGATGGGTGGCCGTAGATATAAAGCCGGTACGTAAATTAAAAAAAACTGTACCCTTAGATGAAATTAAAAAAGAAAAACGTCTTGCAAATATGGATTTGGTTCGTTTAGGAAGACTTAGTGTTCAAACTGTAAAATCAGAGGAATGGGAAATTGTAATGAAGATGGCGGGGGAATAGTTCGACTAATTTATAGCCTAGGTGAATATATAAACTTATTACAGCAGGTTCTTTAAACTTTAGCTGTATTAAATCTGTGGCAAAAAATAAAAAACATATTCTGGTACTTTCCGGCGCAGGTATTAGCGCCGAAAGCGGACTAAAAACTTTTAGAGACAGTGATGGTTTGTGGATGGGTTATAATATAGAAGATGTAGCAACCCCACGGGGCTTCAAAAAAAATCCGCAATTAGTATTAGACTTTTATAACCAAAGAAGAAAAGATGTTGCTGCAGCTAATCCCAATGCTGCTCACATTGGTCTGGCAGCATTGGAAAAAGATTTTGCTGTAACAATTATTACTCAAAATATTGATGATTTGCATGAACGGGGAGGCAGCACCAATGTATTGCATTTACATGGCGAGATTTTTAAGATGAGAAGTGTAGATGACATAGATACTATTTATGATATAACTGGTGATATTAATTGTGGAGATTTAGCAACAGATGGTTCACAGCTTCGTCCGCATATAGTTTGGTTTGAAGAACCAGTACCCATGATGGAAAAAGCTGCTGCTCTATTACATGACTGTGATTATTTTGTGGTTATTGGAACCTCATTACAGGTTTATCCGGCTGCATCCTTATTACATTATGCACCAACATTTTTGCCAAAATATATTATTGATAAAAAAATTCCTGCAGTAAACAATCTTGCTAATTTACATGTACTAGAAATGCCAGCAACAGAAGGAGTGGAGGAGTTGAAAAAATTATTATTGGCTACTTTTTAAATAAATTACTACTCTTTAATTTCAGTAAACTTAATATTCATCATTTCCAATTCTTGTAAAACCGGTTCATAAATCTCTTTTGCAGTTGGAATTTGCAGGCCGGTAAGATTTATAGTACCATTTAAAATTAATTTTGCAGCAATGCCAAGTGGTAGGCCAACGGTTTTTGCCATAGCTGTTCGTAAGCTATCTTCTCCTTTAACTAAAAGGCTGCTTTTTACATGATGATCCATTCCGTTTAATGCATAAGTTATTTCATGGAGCATTACAATCATATCTTTATCCTGTGGCTGCATGGCTAATTTTGTTTCGGCGGCAAATTGTAAAATATCAGCCGAACATTGTGCAGCTTTTGGTAATTTATTTTTTGAGACTAACCCCAAAAAATTAAATTGAGCTATCATCTCTTCGTGAAATTTCTCCTCCACATATAAATCAACATATTCATTCAAATCTATTTCTCTTGTTTCAACCAGGTATAACTTTCTACTAAGCCAGTCCTCATATGTTTCACAATCAATTATATTATCATGATCGTCGGTATCAGTTAAACCCAGGTTAACTATATAATCCCAACCCCTGCAAAAAGCAGGGTTACGCAAAGTGGTTCTAATGAAAGTTTGGGCATCTTCTAATTTATATAATGGGACATAACTCAGTGAATCTCTATTAGGATACCAGGCCAGTTCTGTAAATCCGGGAAAATGAATAGAGTGGCAATTTTCAAAAATGGTATGGTATTCTGCTTCTACAATTTTATTTTCTTCCTTGTATACAGCACCTGCACTACCTGCCATTATAATATTTTTGGGGTTCCAGCTAATTTTATAATGCCATGGATTATTATCACTTTCGGGTGCAATTAATCCACCACAATGGCTTTTAAAAGAAGTAATCTTTCCACCTTTTGCCTTTATACTATCAATCATTTTCATAGCACTCATGTGGTCAATACCGGGGTCTAGTCCCATTTCGCAGAGAAACAGAATATTTTTATTTTCAATTTCGGGTTTTAAATTTCTAATTTGCTCATCAACATAAGATGCTGTTAATAAATTTTTACTAAACATCACACAATCCCGGGCAACTAAAAAATGAAGGGCAGGTGGCATCATAGAAATTATAATATCTGCTTTCTGTATCAGGGCCTCACGCTGTTCGTTTTTAGTGATATCAATTTGAACAGCTTCGGATAAATAAGAATTGTTTGTTTTTGTAAGTATCTGGTTTTTATCAGCATCAGCAATAATAATTTTCCAGTTGCTTATTTCTGCTTCTTTTAATAAATAGTCAATTAAAACTGTTGCAGATTTTCCTGCTCCAAATAAAAGTATTGTTTTCAAAAAAGTATTTTTTTTGCAATTTACTTTAATTATGCCGGCTAAAGACCTGGGTTAAATAAAAGATAAAAATGAGGGCTTAAATTCCTGGCTGATACAAACTTCATCAGATTTAATAAATCGTTTTTGTCATTCTCCACAACACCAAATTAAATGTGTAAAACTAACTGAATAAGACTCCTGTTTTTATGCGGAAAAACCCCTTTAATTCGTTACTTTCGCCATCCTATTATTGGAGTAATAAATTTATGGAAAATAACGAAGAATTAAAAGATGGAAACCTCAATAACCGGGGGAAAATTATCCCGATAAATATTGAGGAGCAAATGAAGACTTCTTACATTGATTACAGCATGAGTGTAATTGTTGGCAGAGCTTTACCTGATGTAAGAGATGGTTTTAAACCCGTTCACCGTCGCGTTTTGTATGGTATGAGTGAATTAGGTAATTACAGCAATAAGCCTTATAAAAAATCTGCACGTATTGTTGGAGAAGTAATGGGTAAATATCACCCACATGGCGATACAGCGATATATGATACTATGGTACGTATGGCGCAGGAATGGAATATGCGTTATAAAATAATTGATGGCCAGGGTAATTTTGGAAGCCAGGGTGGAGATCCACCAGCTGCCATGCGTTATACCGAAGTACGAATGCAAAAACTGGCAGAAGCCATGTTGGAAGATATTGAAAAAGAAACCGTTGACTTTCAATTAAATTTTGATGACAGTTTAAAGGAACCAACAGTTTTACCAACCCGTATTCCTCAGTTATTAATAAATGGAAGCAGTGGTATTGCTGTTGGAATGGCAACTAATATGATGCCGCATAATTTAAGCGAAGTAATAGATGCCTGTATTGCCTATGTAGATAATAATGATATTAGTATTGATGATTTAATAACACATGTAAAAGGCCCCGATTTTCCAACTGGTGGAACTATTTATGGATTTGAAGGAGTAAAGGCTGGTTTACACACAGGAAGAGGACGAGTGGTATTGAGAGGTAAAGTAAATATTGAAACCGCTTCAAATGGCAGGGAAAAATTAATAATTTATGAAGTTCCATATCAGGTTAATATTGATAATCTGGCAGCCAAAATTGGTGAAATAGTTTCCGACAAAACTATTGACGGAATTTCTAATGTAAATGATGAAAGTAACAATAAAGAAGGAACACGAATAGTTGTTGATCTAAAAAAAGATGCTGTTGCACAGGTAGTAATTAACCAATTATTTAAACATACCGATTTACAAACTTCCTATGGTATTAATAATGTAGCCATTGTAAGAGGAAGGCCTAAAATTTTAAATTTAAAAGATTTAATAAAAGAATTTATTGAATTCAGGCATGAAGTGGTTGTAAAAAGAACAAAATACGAATTACGCAAAGCAGAAGAAAGAGCACATATTTTAGAAGGTTATATTATTGCTTTAGACAACCTTGATGCAGTAATTGCATTAATAAGAAATTCTGCAACACCAAATATTGCTCAGGAAGGGTTAATGAGTAATTTTGGAATGAGTGAGATACAATCAAAAGCCGTTCTTGAGCTACGTTTACAACGCCTTACCGGAATGGAAATTGATAAGATAAGGGAAGAACATGCTGAAATAATGAAGTTGATTGAATACCTTAAATTATTATTGTCTGATGAAAGTATGCGTTTCGAAATTATTAAAACGGAACTGGCAGAAGTAAAAGCTAAGTTTGGTGATGTACGCCGAACAGAAATTACTTATCTGGATGATGAAATTAACATGCTTGACCTTATTGAAGAAGAAGATATGGTGGTTACCATTTCTCACTTAGGCTATATAAAAAGAACATCGGTTACTGAATATCGCCAGCAACGCAGGGGTGGCAGAGGTGCAAAAGGCAGCAGCACCCGCCAGGAAGATTATATAGAACATCTTTTTGTGGCTTCCACACACCATACCTTATTATTTTTTACAGAAAAAGGAAGGTGCTTCTGGATGCCGGTTTATCAAATACCTGAAGGTGATAAAACCAGTAAAGGCAGGGCTATACAAAACATGGTTCAAATTCCACCTGATGATAAAGTAAGGGCAATTATTGATGTCAGGAATTTTGAAGATACTGAATATGTAAAAAGCCATTACATTGTTTTATGTACAAAAAAAGGTATCATTAAAAAAACAGACCTTGAAGATTTTAGTCGTCCAAGACAAACGGGTATTAATGCAATAAATATTTTAGATGGCGACCAGTTACTGGCAGCAAAACTTACTGATGGTAATTGCGAAATAATGCTGGCAGTTAAAAGCGGCCGTGCCATCCGTTTTCCTGAAGAAAAAGTACGCAGTACCGGCCGGGGAGGAATTGGTGTTGCAGGAATAGAAGTAGATGATGAAAAAGATGAAGTAGTGGGCATGGTTTGTGTAAACAGGGAAGATAAAAGCAAGACAATTTTAGTAGTTAGTGAAAAAGGTTATGGCAAACGTACTTCATTAGATGATGCGGAATCAGGCGAAGCAAATTATAGAATTACCAATCGTGGAGGAAAGGGTGTTAAAACAATTAATGTAACTGATAAAACTGGTGGTTTAGTAGGTTTGCTGGATGTAACAGAAAAAGAAGATTTGATGATTACCTGTTTATCGGGGATTACCATTCGTATGCCTGTTGCCCAAATCAGTGAACAGGGCAGAGCAACACAGGGGGTAAAATTAATAAAGGTTGATGAAGATGATGCTATTGCAGCCATTACCCAACTTGATGAAAAAGAGGAAGAAATAGCTGAGGAAATTATTGATAATACAATAATAGATTTATCACCTGAAATACCTGAAGATACCAATCCTGATACGGCTGAACCTACTGATAATCAGTAAATGATAAATTATATTTCATATAAAAAGTCAATAATTTTTATTATTGGCTTTTTCTTTTTAGGGAATTTTTGCAAAGCCCAGGAACTAAACCATACAAAACTACTATTTGAGCAAAATAAAATTATTGAAGCTAAAGAATCGATAGATAGTATTTTGCTTGCCTATACTACCAATGTGGAAGGTTGGATATTAAAAGCAAACATTTATAACGCCCTTAGTAAGGCTCCTGAGTTAAAGTATTTGGTTGCAGATGGACGAATGGATGCTTTTGGGGCTTTACAAAAAGCAGGGCAGTTAAATAGTAGCCTTTTAAATATGCAATTAAAACGCTCCAATTACAATTTACCTTTTGAATTATACAATGCCTATACCAACGAAGCAGTTGCTTATTTTAATGCCGGTACCGAACGAAATGATAAAGAAAGCTATATAGAAGCTTTATCAAAATTTAAAAATGCCAGATTGGTAAGTAACTTTATATATACAAAGGGATGGGGGCTTTATGCCATAGATACCAATAACCTTTATTACTGCGCCAAAGCGGCTATTTATGCTGGTAAAGATGAGGATGCTTTGTTATTTTCAAAACTGGTAGCAGATAGTAAACTTATACAAACTAAAACCAGTAAAGGATTTGAAAGTATTTACCAATTTTTAGTATACTATTATAAACAACAAAAAGATAGTGAAAATTTTAATAAATATACTGAAGCAGGAATTAAGAATTTTCCTTCAGCTGTTTATTTTAATTTAATACAGATAGATTGGCAAAGGCAGCAAAAGGATTACAGTAATTTGTTTGCCAGTTACCAAAGGCTTTTTGATAAGCAACCAGCAAACAGTAAATATCAATTTGCTTATTTGAATGATTTATTTAATTATCGTTATGTAATCAATTCAGAAATAATAGACCATAATAAGTATGAAAATAAACTGGTTAAAAGTTTGTTGCAATACATTAAAACAAATGCTGCAGCAAATGATGCCAGGTTATTATTGGCAAAAGTTTTTATTAACAAGGCAAATGATATTGCAATGGAATTGAGGCTGCTTTCTACAACAGATATTAAA
>JAYUTC010000006.1:0-2560 GCA_043755395.1 Ferruginibacter sp. | reverse complement strand
CCTGTATGTCCATGAGCTCCTATAACCAACATGTCGGCATTGTTTTCATTTACAATTCTGGCGATTTCTTTAACTCTGTTTCTAAAACCTAATTTCCCTTCTGCATTAAATCCTCTTTCTTTTAACTGCTGCACATAAAATTCCATTTGCTCTGTATCTTTTATGGTTTCAAAATCATCACTGTCTTTTCCCAATAATTTTGCAGAGGCACTCTCCACAATATGAAGTAGTAAATAATTACTTTTTTCCTTACCCTGACCAATTGCAAAAGATAATAATTTTTCATCATTGGCGGTATAATCCAATGCTATGGCAATTTTATTAAATGATGGAATAACCAGGTTTTGAATTGCATGTATTCCCTGATGAATTTGTATAGAAACTTTCTTACTCTTCTTTAGTATGAATGGATGCAGGATAATATAAAGAAGTAATATTAAAAAAAATATACCAATCAATGCCAGCATAATTTTCATTGTTGTATTATCGCTATCAAAAATTCCCTTGGCCTCATTTATAAGCATTTTTAAATTTAAAAAAATAAGTATTGATGCAATTAACCATGCTGCCACTTTAGTAATAGGCTTAATTACAAAAATACCCATTGTTTTTTTGTCACTTACAAAATGTATTAATGGTATTATCGCAAACCCTAATTGTAAACTCAGTATAACCTGGCTTAATACCAGTAAAGCATCTACATTATTTTCTCCATAAATAATTATTACAAGCAGGGCTGGGATTATAGCCAGCATTCTTGTAATTAATCTTCTTAACATAGGGTTAATGCGAAGGCTTAAATAGCCTTCCATAATTATTTGCCCTGCTAAAGTACCTGTAACGGTGCTGCTTTGCCCTGCCGCAATTAATGCTACTGCAAAAAGAATGGGTGCTGCGTTTCCTAAAAATCCTGGAAGTAATCTATGAGCTTCTTTTATTTCTGCCACTTCTGAATTACCCGTTTTAAAAAAAACAGTTGCTGCTAAAATTAAAATTGCCGCATTTACAAGAAAAGCAATGTTTAAAGCAATAGTAGTATCAATCCTGTTAAATTTTAATGCCTGTCTTATGCCTTCATCAGTTCTATCTATTTTTCTTGTTTGTACCAATGCAGAATGAAGATATAAGTTATGTGGCATTACTGTTGCGCCAATAATTCCTATTGCTATGTATAGTGCTTCATTTGTAGGGAATGTTGGAATAAATCCTCTTGCAACTTCTTCAATTGCCGGTTTGGCTAAAATAATTTCTATTAAAAAAGAAATTGCTACAATTGCAACTAATGCAATGATGAATGCTTCCATTTTGCGCATACCAGATTTTTGCAGGTATAATAAAAGAAAGGTATCCAGCACTGTTAAGGAAACACCCCATATTAAAGGAAGGCCGGTTAATAGCTGTAAACCAATTGCCATTCCTAAAACTTCGGCAAGGTCGCAGGCGGCGATAGCAATTTCTGCTAAAATCCAAAGAGCATAATTTATTAATTTAGGATAAGTCTCTCTGTTTGCTTGTGCTAAATCTCTTCTTCTTACAATTCCTAACCTTGCAGATAGGCCCTGTAGCAGTAGAGCCATAAGATTACTCATTAATAAAACCCACACCAGTGAATACCCAAACTTGCTGCCGCCTGCAAGGTCGGTAGCCCAATTGCCTGGATCCATATAACCAACACTAACCAGATACGCCGGACCTAAAAAAGAAAAAACTTTTTTCCAGCCAATTTTCTTTTTAGTAGTATCAATCGTTTCGTGCACTTCACTTAAAGAAGTATCAGTGTGTTTAATGTTATTCATAATGAACAAAAATATTTTTTGCAATCTGCTCACTAATGATACAGGCAGGTTGTTTTAAAACTTTTATTTCTAGCGAGCCTTCAAATTCGAAACGCTTTAATAATTTTATAGTGGTACCAATTGCGATGGAATAATGCTTTAACATTTCCAGCATTTGCGGAGATTGGTTGGTTACCGAACTAACCAAAGCTGATTTGTTTAATGGCAATGTAGCCAGATTCAATTGGTTTAATTTTGGAATTCTCCCATTGCTGTCTGGTATCGGATCGCCATGCGGATCAAAAGATGGGTTACCCAAAAAATTTTGTAATTTTTCAATCAATTCTATGCTGCTGATATGTTCAAGTTCTTCTGCAATTTCATGAACTTTATCCCATTCAAAACCTAATTTTTCTACTAAAAAATATTCCCATAATCTATGTTTTCTAACAACAGATAGGGCAATTTTTTTTCCTGACTCTGTGAGTTTAAAACCTTTATACTTTTCATATTGCAATATTTTTTTTAATGATAATTTTTTTAGCATATCTGTTACAGATGATGCTTTAGTTTGCATTTCGGCTGCAAGAGCGTTAGTATTAACAATGCCTGTATCCTGCTGTAAATGATAAATACTTTTAATGTAATTTTCTTCGCTTACTGTAAAGTTCATATTAGTAAAATAATAATTTAGACAAATCTAAAAATAAAATATGGAAGTACAAAAAATATTAAATAAATGCTGTCAGTTGTATTAATGTAGGTTTTTGTACTTTCATTTATAA
>JAYUTC010000005.1:0-16766 GCA_043755395.1 Ferruginibacter sp. | reverse complement strand
ATTTCAATACTGGGCTTATTTTGTTTTCAATTTTGTTTTGCACAAAATAAAAAAGAATATAAAATATGGAATCCGGCAACGGATACCCTAAAAGTTTTAGAGGGCCAGGCATGGCCTGGTGAACTAAGTGGTTTTTATAACCGTTTACCTTCAAGGGTGCAACAAACAGTTCGTGCACCAGTTTGGGGACTTTCGAAAAACAGTGCAGGTTTGCAGTTACGTTTTCAAACCAATGCGGATGAAATTATTGTAAAATATACTGTTGCAGGAACAATACAAATGCCACATATGCCCGCTACAGGTGTAAGCGGTGTTGATTTATATGCCAAGACTATTGATGGTAAATGGCAATGGGCAGCAGGTAATTATTCTTTTAGGGATACTATTGTTTACCGGTTTAATGAACTTGTTACCAGCGACCAGCATGTAAGCAACAGAGAATATACCTTGTATTTGCCTTTATACAATTCAGTAAAATGGATGGAGATAGCAGTACCTGAAAAAAGTTTATTTAAACCGCTGCCCGTTCGAACAGACAAACCTGTTGTAGTGTATGGTACTTCCATTGCACAGGGAGCTTGTGCTTCCAGGCCTGGATTGGCATGGACAAATATTATGGGTAGAAAGTTGGACAGGCCGGTTATTAACCTTGCTTTTTCAGGTAATGGAAGATTGGAAAAGGAAATTATTGAACTGCTTACAGAAATTGATGCAAAAATCTATGTATTGGATTGTTTACCTAATCTGATAGAACCTGGATTTGCAACTGCAGAATTAAAAAGAAGAATTGTTGCTGCAGTTGGTATGTTGCAAATGACAAGGTCCGGCATTCCAATATTGCTTACTGAGCATGATGGTTATACTAATGGTGATATGAACCTTACCCGAAAAAAACAATATACCGATGCGAATAAGGCTTTAAAAGAAGTATTTGATTCATTAATAACGGTGGGCATTAAAAATATTTACCTGTTATCAAAAGAAACCATTAACCAGGATATTGAAAGCATGGTGGATGGCACACACCCGAATGATATTGGAATGATGCATTATGCAGAAGCTTATGATAAAAAAATAAAACAAATTCTCAACGAAACTGCCGGAACAGTTTCTACTACAATACCCATTACCCAGCGCAGGGATGCAAATACTTATGATTGGGAAACCAGGCACAAAGAGGTAATGCAGTATAATAAAACCAATTTTCCCCAACTTGTTTTTATAGGAAATTCTATCACCCATTTTTGGGGTGGCTTGCCAGCTTGTAAACGGATAAATGGGGGTGATAGCTGGGAGAAATATTTCGGGTCTATGCAAGCTGTTAATATGGGATTTGGCTGGGACAGAATTGAAAACGTGTTGTGGAGGATGCAGCATGGAGAACTGGATGGTATTACTCCTAAACAAATTGTGTTGATGATAGGCACCAATAATTTGCAATATAATACCGATGAGGAAATTGTGCTGGGGTTACAATTCTTAATAAATGCCATTCGCCTTAAACAGCCAGCTGCTAACCTTTTGCTTATGGGTATTTTCCCACGAAGGGGAATGGAAACGAGAATTTTAATGTTGAATAAATCGATAGAGAAAATTGCAACCGGTAAGCAAATACAATTTGCTGATGCCGGCAGCCTTTTATTGAATAGTAATAATAAGATACAGGAATCCCTGTTTTCAGATGGCTTACATCCAAATGCCGGAGGTTATGAAAAGTTAGGAGCGTTTATTGTTACACGTTTAAAAAGTAAATAATAATAATTTATTTTTTTTAATAGGAAATCTTTATAAAAATTATTACCAAAAAAATATAGAATAATACAACAAAATATTTTACATTAAAAATTAAGATAGCATGAATAAAAGAGGAATAATTATTTTATTTGTTGTATGCTCTAACTTATTACGGGCTCAGCAACCTTCTGTCATTCCCCAGCCGGTCGATATAAAAATGGCTAAGGGTAATTTTATTATTGATAACAATATTTTTGTAAAGTACAATGCAACACAAAAAGAATTAAAGGCCACAGCAGATTTCTTTGTTGCGTATATCAAAAATATATCAGGCATTACTTTACCAGTAAATAAGCCTTCAAAAAAACCGGTTGAATTTATAATTGAAAAAAGTATAATTGAAGAAGGCTATAAATTAAACGTATCTCCTTCTTCTATTGTAATTAAAGCAGGCAGCTATGCCGGATTTTTTTATGCTATTCAATCTCTATTGCAAACTTTACCACAAATACGTACCAATCAATCCTTACAGGTTCCCTGCATGAGTATTACAGATTATCCCCGATTTAAATGGAGGGGGATGCATTTGGATGTAAGCCGTCATTTTTTTTCGGCAGAAGTAATAAAACAATATATTGATTTGATGGCAGTTTATAAGATGAATAGGTTTCACTGGCATTTAACCGATGGTGGTGGCTGGCGGTTGGAAATTAAAAAATATCCAAAACTTACACAACAGGCCGCATGGCGAGTTGAAGATTGGGGCAAGCCCTGGAACTGGGGTGAGGTAGAGTTTAATGCCGATAGAAATAAGGCTACTTACGGAGGATATTATACGCAGGAGCAGGCCAGGGAAATAGTGGCTTACGCCAAAGCAAGAAATATTACGGTAGTTCCCGAAATTGAAATGCCGGGCCATTCAGAAGCTGCAATGGCAGCATATCCCGAACTTTCGTGTAACCCTGTTTATCATTTTGGGCAGCCTGGTAATTTTTATGGAAATAAGGTAGAAAGCAATTTTTGTGCAGGAAACGATAATGCATTTAATTTTATACAGGATGTACTCACTGAAGTTATTAATATTTTCCCTTCAGCCTATATTCATGTTGGGGGCGATGAGGTGGATAAAGCAAGCTGGAAGAAATGTGTCAAATGCCAGGCAAGGATGAAAGCAGAGGGATTAAAAAATGAAAATGAATTGCAGAGTTATTTTATTAAGCGAATTGAAAAATTTATTATTGGAAAAAAAAGAAAAATGATTGGTTGGGATGAAATACTGGAAGGCGGCCTTGCGCCTGAAGCAACTGTTATGAGCTGGCGAGGGGAAGCTGGGGGTATTGAAGCTGCCAAAATGAAACATGATGTGGTTATGACTCCAGGCTCGCCCTGCTATTTTGATCATTATCAGGCGGGCCCGGAAGGAGAGCCACTGGCCATTGGTGGTTTTAATACCTTAAAAAAAGTGTATGACTACGAGCCCATTCCAAAAGAGTTAAACGAGGCAGAAAGTAAATATGTATTGGGAGCACAGGGTAATTTATGGACAGAGTATATCAGTACCGCCGAACATGTTGAATATATGGTGCTGCCACGGATGCCGGCATTGGCCGAGGTATTATGGACACCAAAAGAAAATAAAAACTGGAATAATTTTAATGAACGATTGCAATACCACTTTATAGGGTATGAACAAAAAGGTATTCATTATTGTGCCGGAAATTTTACAGTTAGCATAAAACCAGTTGCTCAAAATGGACAATTACTGGCAACCCTTTTTTCGGAAGTTTTAAAAGGAGAAATACGCTATACAACAGATGGTACCGATCCAACTGTACAAGCTATAAAATACAATCAGCCCATTGCTGTTCAATCTTCTGTAACAATAAAAGCTTCGGTACTTAAAGATGGAAAGATTATGGGGGTGCAGCCGGCAAAACAAAGTTTTGTAATGCATAAAGCTCTTGGTAAGGATGTAGTTTATGCCAACCCGGTAAGTAAATATTATTTAGCCGATGGCCCAAATTCTTTAACAGATGGGATTAAAGGAAACAATGCTGCTGGTAAATACTGGCATGGCTTTAACGAAAAGGATATGATTGCAATTGTTGATCTGGGGGAAGCTAAAAGTATTCAAAGTATTTCGCTTGGGTGTCTTCAAAAATATAACGACTGGATTTTTTTACCACAATCTGTAAAGTTTGAAATATCAGCCGATGGAAATATTTTTAGCGAAATAAAAACATTAAACAATCCAATCGACATTAATCAGAAAAATACAATTTACGATTTTACCGCTACTTTTATACAACAAGCAGTCAGGTTTGTAAGGGTGACAGCTAAAAATAATCTTTGCCCTGCTGGCCACAGCAATGCAGGAAAACCGGGTTGGATATTTGCAGATGAGTTAACTATTGATTAAAAGTATTTCTTGAAAATAAAAAATGGACTTAGCGTTTCATAATATTTAATAACTTAGATTAAATACTTCAACTTTAAATATGTGTAAAAAATGAAAAAAATTATTTATGTTTTTGTGTTATCAATTATTGCCTTTGGAGGGGTGGTTGCACAAAAAAGCAGTTCGGCAAAAAATAATATGGCCAGTCTAATTGATGAGCAATTTAATTTTGCCGCTCAGCAATACAAGGTATTAAGTAAAAATGTACCGGCAGATGTAATGCCTAAAACATTTATTACAAAAACAAATAAAGTAGAAACGAGTAATACCAAATGGTGGTGTAGTGGTTTCTTCCCTGGTTCGCTGTTGTATATTTACGAGTACACAAAAGATGCAGCAATAAAAGCAGAAGCAGAAAAACGATTGGCAATTTTAGAAAAAGAAAAGCATTATACGGGCAACCACGACCTTGGTTTTATGATGTTCTGCAGTTTTGGTAATGCTTACCGGTTATTTGGTAAACCGGAGGATAAAGCCACTATTGATACAGCTGCAGCGTCATTGGCAACCAGGTACCGCCCCTCTATAAGAGTTATTCAAAGCTGGGACAGCGGTGCAAATTTTAAATGCCCAGTAATTATTGACAATATGATGAACCTTGAATTATTAAACTGGGTAACTGATAATGGTGGAAATAACCGGTATAAAGAAATTGCAATTACACACGCAAACACTACCTTGATAAATCATTACAGACCCGATTACAGTGCTTACCATGTTTTAGATTATGATTTGGCATCCGGTAAAGTTGCCCGTAAAAAAAACTGGCAGGGGGCTTTTGATTCATCGGCCTGGGCAAGGGGACAGGGATGGGGTTTTTATGGTTATACCATGATGTACAGGTTTACAAAAGATAAGAGGTATTTGCAACATGCAAAAAAAATAGCACGGTTTTTAATGCAGCATCCAAACTTACCTGAAGATAAAATTCCCTTTTGGGATTTTAATGCACCCGGTATACCCAATGCCTTGCGGGATGCTTCAGCCGGTGCAATTATAGCTTCTGCTTTTTTAGAATTAGGACAATACACGAAAGGGAAAGAGAAAAAGCAATATGTGGCTATAGCAGAAAAAATGCTAAGGTCACTTTCTTCAGACAACTACCGTGCTAAATTGGGAGAAAACGGAGGATTTATATTAATGCATAGTGTAGGTCATTTACTGGGTAATTCAGAAGTTGATCAACCACTTACCTATGCCGATTATTATTTTTTAGAAGCTTTAAAAAGATATAAAGATTGGTATTTGTAAAATTAAAAAACAATACATAAGTAATAAGCAAACTTAAAAAGTACCGGTTAAAATAATAACAGTATCCATATTAAATACAATTTTTTGTCTCATTGATTTGTTGGCCACTTATGCTTCTGTAATAAAAAAAATCATCTGAATATGAAAAAGGTAATAAATTACTTAAGCATCTTTATAATATTGTTAACTGGCCTGTTTATTTTATGGAGTTTTAAACAACCTGAAAAAAATACACCAACTGAAAAGCCTCCTAACGTAGTAATTATTTTTATGGATGATATGGGTTATGGTGATCCGGAATGCTATGGTGGAGGGCCATATCACACACCCAACATTAATTCATTGGCTGCAGAAGGAATGCGGTTCACAAATTTTTATGTGGCACAACCGGTATGCAGTGCATCAAGAATTGCATTACTTACGGGTTGTTATCCAACACGGGTTGGAATGTCGGGGGCATTGAACCACCAGAGTAAAATCGCTATTAATCCCAATGAAGAAACAATGGCAGAATTGCTAAAAGCAAAAGGGTATAGAACTGCTATAGTTGGAAAATGGCATTTGGGAAATAAGCAACCTTACCTGCCATTGCAAAATGGTTTTGATGAATTTTTCGGATTGCCTTATTCGAATGATATGTGGCCCGTGTATTATGATGGTAAGCCATGGACAGATACATCAAGCTTTCGTTCAACCTATCCACCCTTACCGCTCATTGAAGGGAATAAAGTAGTTAAAACATTAACCACATTGGATGACCAGGCACAGTTAACCACTATGTATACAGAAAAAGCGAAAAAGTTTATTAAAGAAAATAAAAGCAAACCATTTTTTTTATACCTGGCACATTCAATGGTACATGTACCTATTGCAGCTTCCGAAAAATATAAAGGGAAAAGCGGCGCAGGATTATTTGGGGATGTAATGGAAGAAGTGGATTGGTCAGTAGGTGAAGTAATGAAAACACTTAAAGAAAATGGGTTGTCAGAAAATACAATCGTCATCTTTACCAGCGATAATGGTCCATGGCTCACATTCGGAAATCATGCAGGAAACACTGGTGGTTTAAGAGAAGGAAAAGGAACAACATGGGATGGGGGATTAAAAGTGCCCTGTATTATGCGCTGGCCCCGTAAAATAAAACCTGGTACTATTTGTAATAATCTGGCCACAACAATGGATGTACTTCCTACGATTGCAAATATTTGTAATGCAACTCTTCCTGTAAATAAAATTGATGGAGTAAATATTATTGAATTACTAACGGGAAAGCTTAATGTAAACCCAAGAGATGAGTTTGCTTACTATTATGACAGAAATAATTTAAAAGCAATCCGAAAAGGAAACTGGAAGCTGGTGTTTCCCTGCCTTTCACAAACGTATAATTATCCTGCTACAATAGGTCATGATGGTTTTCCGGGGAAATACGGAACTGATTCTGTAAAACTTGCACTGTTTAATTTATCAATTGATCCTGGGGAGGACAGAGATGTGAAAGATCAGCATCCGGAGATAGTAAAACAATTATCTGCCATTGCAGATAAATACAGGAAAGAGATTGGTGATGGATTAACGAACCAAACAGGAAGTGAAGTGAGACCAGCAGCAAAGCTTCAATAATTTTAAATAGAGCTTAAATAAAACTTAAAGCAGCACCTGTTATGAAATACCTTGTAAGGAGCAAATATTTTTCATTACTGATTTTTTTAATGGTTATTTCATTTTTTAAGCTATACGCTCAGAAAAATGATATTTCTCCACTTTCAGCCTCCCAACAAAGTAATGACCTTAAACTTTGGTACTTACAACCAGCTGCAAACTGGAACGAAGCATTGCCTGTTGGTAATGGAAGGTTAGGAGCCATGGTATTCGGCAGGGTGGAAAATGAACGGATTCAATTGAATGAAGAAAGTTTATGGGCCGGTAAACAAATTGATGTCAACAACCCCGGCGCAGCAAATCACCTGAAAGAAATTCAGCAACTACTTTTAAATGGCGAAAATAAAAGAGCAAACGATTTAAGCACTCAGTATTTATTACAAACTCCGCCACGATTCAGATCTTATCAAACATTGGGTGACCTGTTTCTCGATTTTGGGGAACAGGGCGGAATTAAAAATTACAACTATCAGCTGGATTTAAAAACAGGTATTGTAACTACAGGTTATGAGATAAACGGAGTGAAATTTAAGCGGGAAGTTTTTGCATCTGCTCCACAAAATTGTATTGTTATCAGGCTTACAAGTAACAAAGCAAATTCAATTCAGTGCAAACTGAATCTTTCAAGGGAGAGAGATGCAACAGTTTCTGCTGTTGGAAATAGTCAATTATTAATGAGTGGTCAGATTGCAGATGCAAATGATGTGATGAATGGAGAAGGGGGGTTAAATATGAAGTTTCATACATTGCTACAGGCAAAACAGGTAGGTGGGAAAATTCTTGCAAAAAATAATACCTTGTTAATTCAGCAGGCAACTTCTGTTACCATACTTATTACAGCAGCTACTGATTATAATTTTTCCAAGCTTAATTTTGATCGCAGTATTGACAGCAAAGCTATTTGTGAAAAAATCATCAGCAAAGCAATTGCAATACCGGTAAATGAATTGCAAAAAAAACATCTTGCAGAATTTCAATCATTTTTCAACCGGGTGCAATTAAATTTAGGGAATATCAATCGCACAGGTATTCCAACAGACAAACGCCTGGATTCTTTAAAACTTGGTATAGAAGATCCACAATTAATGGCTCTTTATTTTCAATATGGGCGTTACTTATTGATGAGTTCATCAAGGTATCCTGGTGTTTTACCTGCTAATTTACAAGGGGTATGGAACGAACATTTCAATGCCCCCTGGGAATCCGACTATCATACCAATATTAATCTGCAAATGAATTACTGGCCGGCAGAAATTTGTAACCTGAGTGAAACCACCACACCGCTTTTTAATTTTATAGATAACTACCGTGTACCCGGAAGAGTTACTGCCAAAAAAATGTATAATTCAAATGGATGGATGATGCATCATGCTACAGATATTTTTGGGAAGACCGGCATTAATGCCGGAATTCATTGGGGTACATCACCTCTTTCTGCTGCCTGGCTATGTCAGCATTTGTGGGAACATTATTTATTTACGCTGGACAACGATTTCTTAAAAAACAAAGCATATCCGATTATGAAAGAGGCTGCTCAGTTTATACAAAGCTTCTTAATAAAAGATAAACATGGATACCTGGTTACAGCGCCATCTATGTCACCTGAAAATGCATTTAAACTACCGAACGGGGAGCTGCAAAACCTGACCTATTCTCCTACCATTGATATTGAAATGATCATGGATTTTTACAGTGCATGTATAAATGCCGGAAATATTTTACAAGATGATCAGCAATTTTTAACCGGGTTGAATAACACACTAAAGCAATTGCCTCCGATCAGCATCAGTAAGCGATATGGAACAATACAGGAGTGGATAGAGGATTATGAAGAGGTAGAACCGGGCCACCGGCATATTTCACATTTATTTGGTTTGCATCCTGCAAATATTATTAATCAGCAAACACCTGAATTATTTGAAGCGGCAAAAAAAACACTGGAAAGAAGGTTGCAGAATGGAGGCGGACATACCGGATGGAGCCGTGCATGGATCATTAATTTTTATGCAAGATTGCAGGATGGAGAGAAGGCTTATCAACATGTACTGGCCTTATTACAAAAATCAACATTGAAAAATTTATTTGATAATCATCCCCCATTTCAGATAGACGGAAATTTTGGTGGCACTGCAGGAATTGCAGAGATGCTGCTGCAGTCGCAAAATGAAACAATACAATTATTACCGGCATTACCCAATGCGTGGAAAAATGGAAATGTAAAAGGGCTTTGTGCAAGAGGTGGCTTTGTAATAGATATGGAATGGAATAGTGGTAAACTTACAAAAGCAATTATTTTTTCTAAAAAAGGAGGTGATTGCAATATAAATACAGGTTCCAAAAAAATACAGTTGAAAACAGAAGCAGGCAAACAGTATGTAATAAATAGTGATTGATAAAGCAGGTTATTAATTGGTCCATGGAAATATACAAAATTACCAAAATGGTTTTATATCCTGATGAAGTGAAAGAAATGGTTGCCTTACCTGTTACAAGTAAAAAATAAAAATAGTTTTATGAAGAAAAAAACACGTTATGTTTTTATCGTAATGTTTTTGATTAGTTCCGTTTTGCCTTTTATAAAAACTGCAGCACAAAATGGTAAAAATAAAAAAGTAGCACCCGTTAATTTAGTATCTACCGGTTTACAGGATCGTGAATTTTGGGCACGTCTTTTATATAAAATTTCTTACCCCGTTGTACATAATTTGGCGGAGCAAACGCTGAAAAAAAATATGCCACTGGAACTGGCACCAGGTTATAGTATCAACCCATTAAAAGTAACTTACCTGGAGGCAGTTGGGCGAACCGTAGCTGGTATTGCACCCTGGCTATCTTTACCCGATGATGAAACTATGGAAGGGATGCAGCGTAAAAAATTACGAAACGAATTGCTGATCGGTTTAAAGAATGCTGTAGATCCTGCCAGCTCTGATTATTTAAACTTTAGAACAGACCAACAGCCGATTGTTGATGCCGCTTTTTTGGCACAGGCTTTTTTAAGGGCACCCAAAACGTTTTGGGATCCATTGGATGAGCTTACAAAAAAACGTTTTGTAGAAGAGTTCAAATCTTTACGAAACCGTAAACCGGCGTATAATAACTGGCTGCTTTTTGCCGGAATTACCGAAGGTTTTTTATTAAGTATTGGTGAAGAGTACGATCCTTCCCGGATAGATTTTGCTTTGAAAAAAATGATTGAATGGTATGCAGGTGATGGATGGTATAGTGATGGTGCAAAATTCAGTATGGATTATTACAACTCTTTTGTTATTCATCCTATGCTGATAGATCTGTTAAAAGTTGCTGTGGATAAAAAAATCTCAAAAAAAGAAGACTATGATGTTGCCCTAAAACGTATGGTACGCTATGCTGAATTTTTAGAACGCCTCATTTCACCCGAAGGAACATTTCCTCTCTTTGGCAGGTCAATTACTTACAGAACGGGTGCATTTCAAGCCCTGGCACAAACTGCTTTAATGGAAAAATTACCGGAGTTTATTGAACCTGCACAGGTTCGCTGTGGTTTAACCAAAGTAATGCATAATATGTTTGATGATAATGCCAACTTCGATGCCAATGGCTGGCTGGTATTGGGGTTTAATGGGCATCAGCCCATGGTTGCTGATTATTATACTTCAACCGGTAGTCTATATCTTGCAACACTTGGATTTTTACCATTAGGCTTACCCGCAACCAATAAATTCTGGACCGATGCCCCTGCAGACTGGACATCAAAAAAAGCATGGAGCGGCCAGCCCTTAAAAAAAGATTATAAAGTGGACTATTAATATTGAAATAAATAAATGCTATGAAAAAAGAAATAAAATTTTTATTACTCTTAGGTACAATTTTACCCTTATTTGTATTTGGTCAAAAAGATAAAAAAATACTATTCTCTGTTAGTAATCCATCCGGCATAGAAAGAAAGCAGGAACTGGTGAGCATTTCCTGGAAAAATATTATTTCTAAATATCCTTCCATTGATACGGCCGATTTCAAAATAATTAATACAAGAACAAAAAAAGAAATACCATTTCAATTGGAATATCGCGGCGAAGCAACCATTCAAAACTTATTAATACAGATAGATGCTTTGGCAAGTGGCACCTCGGATTTTTATTTAAAAAAGGGAAAGCCTGCATTAGTTAATTCAAAAACATTTTGCCGGTATGTGCCCGAACGCAAAGACGATTTTGCATGGGAGAATGATAAGATCGCTTTTCGTATGTATGGCAAAGCATTGGAGCTTACTCCAAAAGAAATGGGATATGGTATTGATGTTTGGGTAAAACGCGCCAGCAGATTAATATTAAATGAACGCTATAAAAGAGGAGAGTATCATGTTGACCATGGCGATGGACTGGATTATTATCATGTTGGAGTATCACTGGGGGCGGGTCGCATGATGCCTTATTTTAATGATTCTATTTATTATTCTGGAAATTATGTTAATTATAAAATTTTAGATAACGGGCCATTGCGTTCAACTTTTCAATTGATGTATGATGAATGGGAAGTTGCCGGTAGGCGGGTGAAAGTAATTAATACAATATCATTGGATGCCGGCTCGCAATTAAACAAGGTAGAAGTAAATTACTCCTATGGTAATGATACAGCAGCATTGCCTGTGGTGGTGGGCATCATTAAAAGAAATGATCCGGGAACTATGCTGCTGGACGAGCAAAAAGGAATAATGGGTTATTGGGAACCGGAACATGGGCAGGATGGTACCACTGCAGTCGGTTCTATAATTTTATCTCCATTGGTGAAAATGAAAGTAACCAATGAACAATTATTGGCTAAAACATTTGTAAGAAACAGCACCCCTTTTGTTTATTATACAGGCGCTGCCTGGAATAAAGCAGGGTTAATTACCAAGGCACAAGCCTGGTTTACTTACCTGCAATTATTTCAAAATCAGTTGCAACAACCATTGCAGGTAAAGTTTTTATAGTATTATAGAAAAGGAATCGTAATAAAATATAAAGTATTAAAAACAAGAAACATTACTTTCGGATTTATTAAATGAAGTTAAATTTATTAGTCGATCATGAATAAAAAACTCCGCAGCCAGGATTGGTTTGGCAGAAAAGATAAAGATGGAATTATTTACAGAAGCTGGATGAAGAACCAGGGTATGCCGCCTGATATGTTTGATGGCAGGCCGGTGATAGGTATCTGTAATACATTTAGTGAACTAACACCATGTAATGCCCATTTCAGGGATATTGCCGAGAGTGTTAAACGTGGCGTATTGGAAGCAGGTGGCTTCCCCGTTGAATTTCCTATTATGAGCCTGGGTGAAACTTTATTGAAACCCACTGCAATGCTTTTCAGAAACCTGGCAAGTATGGATGCCGAAGAATCCATTCGTGGCAATCCAATTGATGGCGTTGTATTATTAACCGGTTGCGACAAAACAACTCCATCAACAGTAATGGGTGCAGCAAGTGTTGGTTTGCCAACAATAGTTGTTCCCGGCGGACCCATGTTAAATGGAAAATATAGAGGACAGGATATTGGTTCGGGTACGCATGTATGGAAGTTTGATGAAGATATGAAAACAGGTAAGATGTCGCAGGAAGATTGCGAGTATGCTGAAAGTTGCATGAGCCGTAGCATTGGCCATTGCATGACGATGGGTACTGCATCAACTATGGCTTGTATGGTGGAAGCATTAGGGCTTACTTTATCTGGCGCAGCTGCAATACCTGCTGCCGACAGCAGAAAAAAAGTAATGGCACAACTAAGTGGCAGACGAATTGTACAAATGGTAAAAGAAGATTTAACGATCGATAAAATTCTTACCAGAGAAGCTTTTGAAAATGCCATAAAAGTAAATGCAGCTGTTGGCGGTTCATCTAATTTTATTATTCACCTTTCTGCCATTGCAGGAAGGATTGGTGTAGAATTGAACCTGGATGATTTTGATACACTTGGCAGTAAAATTCCATTATTGCTGAATTTAATGCCTTCCGGAAAATATTTGATGGAAGATTTTTATTATGCCGGGGGATTGCCAGTTATATTAAATGAATTAAAAGATCATTTGCATAAAAATGTAGTAACTGTAACCGGAAAAAATCATCAGGAAAATATTACGGGTAACACATCCTGCTATAATGAAGATGTGATTGCCACTTATGAAAAACCATTTCAAACAGAAGCTGGTTGTGTAGTGGTAAAAGGAAATCTGGCTTTAAATGGTGCGGTAATAAAACCATCGGCTGCCACAGCTGCCTTATTAAAACATAGAGGAAGGGCGGTGGTATTTGAAAGCATAGAAGATTACCATAAAAGGATTGATGACCCGAATTTAGATATTGATGAAACATGTGTGATGGTATTGAAATATGTTGGGCCGGTTGGTTACCCTGGTATGGCTGAAGTTGGTAATATGGCTTTACCTAAAAAAATATTACAGAAAGGGATTAAAGATATGGTTCGAATTTCTGATGGAAGAATGAGTGGTACCGCTTACGGAACGGCGGTATTGCATGTTTCTCCGGAAAGTGCCATTGGCGGAAACTTAGCTTTGGTGCAAAATGGTGATATGATTGAGCTTGATGTATCACTAAGAAAATTGCATTTGGATGTTTCTGATGAGGTGTTGGAAAAAAGAAGAGTTGACTGGAAAGCGCCAAAAATTGCATCAGAAAGAGGATATGTAAATTTGTATGTAAAGCATGTAATGGGTGCAGATAAAGGGGCAGACCTTGATTTTTTACAAGGAAGTTCAGGAAGTGCAGTAACCAGGGATTCGCATTAGGTTGCAGGGTATTTATTTCTGATAAATTTTTATTTGCCGGCTACAGGTAATTTACTATATCATTATTCATTATTAAAGGGGTCATTATTTAACCAAAAAATATTTTGAGTTATGAAGCTTATTTTTATCATTTTTATTCTCTTAACAATTACAAGTTGTAATAGCAATAAAATATCCGGAACTTTTGAACGATACGATACTGCTTTAGATGCAATTTTTTCTAAAGATGCAACAGCAGAAATTATTGCCGATGGTTTTGAATGGAGTGAAGGAAGTTTATGGATTGAAAAACACCATATGCTTTTATTTTCGGATGTACCAATGAATACAGTTTATAAATGGACAGAAGAAAAAGGGAAAGAAATTTATCTAAAACCTTCGGGCTATACAGGTTCCGGGCCATCACTAAGTAAAGAACCCGGTAGTAATGGATTAACTGTAGACAATGAGGGCAATTTAGTTTTATGCCAGCATGGCGATAGAAGAGTGGTTAGAATGGATGCACCACTTGATAAACAAGAAGAGAAATTTATTTCACTTGCAGATAATTATCAAAATAAAAAATTTAACAGCCCCAATGATTTAGTATTTAATGCAAATGGCGAATTATTTTTTACCGACCCGCCCTATGGGTTAGAAAAACAGGAAGCTGATCCCAAAAAAGAAACAATATGGAATGGGGTATACAAAGTAAAAAAAGATGGAACAGTTATTTTATTAACTGATTCTATTACCCGTCCCAATGGGATTGCATTTTTCCCCGGACAGCAAAAATTATTAGTTGCAAATTCTGACCCCAAAAAACCAAATTGGTATGTATGGGACATAAAAGGCGATTCATTGAGTAATGGAAAAATATTTTACAGTGCGGCGGGTTATGATAAATCGTGGCATGGCTTACCCGATGGTCTTAAAATAGATAAAAACGGAAATGTATTTGCCACCGGGCCGGGTGGTATTTATATATTTAATAGTGAAGGAAAAAAGTTAGGTTTAATTCGATTGGATAATGCAACCAGCAATTGTGCATTATCTGCTGATGAAAAAACATTGTATGTTACCAATGATATGTATGTATTGAGGATAAAATTGAGATAACCCATTACCTGAATGGGATTAAATACATTTTTATGAATAGAATATTTTTATTCGCATTTATGCTGTTTTGCCTAACTGGTTTTACACAGGATTCTCTATATAAGTTAGGCCCCAATTCTCAAAGGCAGCCCGGTGTGCCAAAAGGAACCGTTACAAAATATGAATGGGAAAGTAAATTGTATAAAAATTTTAGAGAGTATTATGTTTATGTACCGGCGCAGTATGATTCTACCAGGCCTGCAGCATTGATGGTATTCCAGGATGGGCATACTTATATAAATGAAACAGGCTACTTCAGGGCACCATTTGTGTATGACAATCTGATATATCAAAAAAAATTGCCGGTTACTATTTGCCTGTTTGTAAACCCCGGGCATTCGTCAAAAGAATATCCCGAGAACAGGTGGAGTGTCAGCAACAGGGCCGACGAATACGATGTGTTGAACGATACTTATTCAACCATGCTGATGGATGAAATAATTCCTGAGTTGAGAAAGAAATACAATATCAGCAACGACCCTGCAATGCATGGTATTGGCGGAATAAGCAGTGGCGGTATTTGTGCATTTACTGCGGCCTGGGAGCATCCCGAATATTTTAGTAAGGTATTAAGCCATATTGGAAGTTATACCAATATCAGGGGCGGAAATAATTACCCTTCTATCATACGAAAGCATAAAAAGAAAGCGATAAAGATATTTATGCAGGATGGTAGTAATGATATAGACAATGAACATGGCAGTTGGTGGTTAGCCAATTTAGAAATGGAAGCAGCTTTTAAATACAAGGGCTATGAATACAAATTTGAAAAAGGTACGGGTACCCATAGCGGCAAACATGGCGGGGCTATTTTGCCCGAATCATTAATATGGTTGTGGAGTGATGTGATCGTAAAATAATCATTCCATAAAAATAAAATTAAGTGAAACTGTACAAAACAAAAACCGGGATTATTATTGAAAGTATACAAGGCCTGTTTGTAGCTGTTATTCACGACTGGGATAGTTTTATCAACGATGATGAGCTGCTAAAAAAAATTACTACTTTATTAGCTTCGGGAAATGTGATTAAAACGGAGTCCATCATTGAATCAGCCATACTGGCGCCTATTGGCAAACAGGAATTATGGGCTTGTGGTGTTACTTATCTGCGCAGCAAAGTTGGACGTCAGGAAGAATCAAAAGCTTCAGGCGGTGCTGATTTTTATGCAAAGGTTTACGAAGCAGAAAGGCCAGAAGTATTTTTTAAAGCAACGCCACATAGGGTAGTGGGCACAAATAATTTTGTACAAATAAGAAAAGATTCAACCTGGGATGTACCGGAACCCGAATTAACACTGGTTGTTACCTCATCCGGCAAAATAATTGGTTACACAATCGGCAACGATATGAGCAGTCGTAGTATTGAAGGTGAAAATCCTTTATATCTGCCTCAGGCAAAAACCTATGATGGGTGTGCTGCACTGGGGCCATGTATTTATGTAACAGATAAGCCGCTTGACAGCAATACAAAAATTTCTCTTGAAATAAACAGGAACCGGAAAAATGTTTTTAAAGACTGCATTGCTATTAGCCAGATGAAACGTACACCACAAGAGTTGGTAAGCTTTGTTTACCGTGAATGTTCATTTCCTCACGGTTGCTTTGTGATGACAGGTACAGGTATTGTACCCGGAAATGATTTTACATTACAAAGCGGGGATGAAATAATAATTTCGATTGACAATATTGGCACACTTACAAATACTGTTAAATAACAAATGACAATCATCATCATACTTCTCGCTATTGCATTACA
>JAYUTC010000004.1:0-6427 GCA_043755395.1 Ferruginibacter sp. | reverse complement strand
CAAGGAAATTAAAAAGACCAATAGTGATACTCTGGAACCAATAAATCCATATTACAGTTGCAAAAGCATTCGGATGATTTTCGTAATACCAGATACAGTAAAAGTTTCCAGCGATTAGAAAAAATAAGGAGGGGTTACTTAAATATTTTTTTAACATCGGGTAAATTTACAAGTAATAAAGAAAATAAAGATTTATAACTATTGCAATTTCAAAGTATCCTACAGTTTAAAATTGCCATACTAAATAATCAATAAAGCTAATAAATTCATTTTTTCTAAATTAACTATAATTGAACATTACTTAATTAGCTGGTCAATTGCAAATCATGTATGAATTGATTATCTTTCTGATACCAAACTACATATTATGAACAGTAAAATATTTTTTGTTAGTACATTTATTACCTTACTACTTGTTGCAGGCTTCAGATATGCAAAAGAAAATACCAAACTACAACCTATTCAAGTTTCCAGAGATATTATTCTTAAAAATAAACAAATTATACAATGTTCTCCTGATTGGTCACAAATAAATGAAGATAGTTTAGCTAAAGGCATTGGGGTTTTACCAGGCTGGGGCAGTTACCGCTGGAATATTACCACCAAAAATGACAGCGCCCAATTTTATTTTAACCAGGGTATCAATATGTATTATGCGTTTCATATTATTGAGTCAATGGCTTCATTTATTAAAGCGCAACAATTTGATGAAAACAATGCCATGATTTACTGGGCAAAAGCATTGGCATACGGCCCCAACATCAACGACTTTGCTTATGCTGCCACACCGGAAGCTTTTGCTGCTGCCCAAAAAGCACTTTCACTTAATAAAAACTGTACTCCAAAAGAAATGGCATTGATTGAAGCAATGGTAGTACGCTATTCTTCAGACAGTACCATTAGCAGAGCATCTCTTAACCAGCTTTATGCTGATGCTATGAAAGCATCGAACCTGCAATTTAAAAACGATGCAGATGTTGCAGCTTTATATGCAGATGCGCTTATGTTGCAGCACCCCTGGGATTACTGGTTGCATAACGGTAAGGCAGAACCGTGGACACCTGAGATTCTATCAGTACTTGAAAACATTTTAAGTAAACATCCAACTCATCCCGGAGCTAATCATTATTATATTCATTCTGTTGAAGCTTCCAAAAACCCGCAAAGAGCTTTGGCAAGTGCGGACAGATTGGGCAATTTAATGCCGGGTGTATCTCACATGATACACATGCCTTCTCACATTTATATTCGAAGTGGGAATTATAAAGAAGGAATTAAAGTAAATGAAATGTCGGTTAAAGGGTATAATAATTATTTAGCCCTTTATCCAGCTGTTCAAAATAATGTACCACTTTATTTAATACACAACCTTCACATGCAAAGTGCCTGCGCATTAATGAGAAGTAACTATAAGTATAGTATTTTAAGTGCTGTAGAATGCAGTAAAAGCTTTGATACCAGTTTCCTTTCAATGCCTGCACCGCTGGGGAATTACATACAATACCTTTATATGACTCCGGCAATAACCAATGTACGCTTTGGAAAATGGGATTCTATTTTAATTGCTGCTCCTCCACAGGAGCATCACATTTATTCAATTGTATTGTGGCATTGGGCCAGAGGAATGGCATTTGCCGGTAAAAATAATTCTGTTGCTGCAACTAATGAATTATTAGTAATGCAGGAAAAAATGAAGGCTGCTGATATGCGGGTGGTGATGGAACCATTTAATTCACCTGCAGATGCAGCAAAGGTAGCCGAGAAAATATTAGCTGGTGTTATTGCAGAACATGAAAACAATATTACAAAGGCAATTAAATTATTGAATGAAGCTGTTGTTAATGAAGATGCCCTTATTTATGATGAACCAAAAGATTGGCTAATACCGGCACGGGAATACCTTGGCGCTGCTTTATTGCATTCGGGTGATGCTGCAAAAGCTGAAAATGTTTTTAAAGAAGATCTTAAAGAAAACCCTGACAACCATTGGGCACTCTATGGTCTATATCAATCATTAAAGAAACAGAAAAAAAACATTGATGCTATTACTATAAAAAAACAATTTGATAAAGCTTTTGAAGGAAGTGATATAACAAAAGGTTTTGTTGTTTTCTAATACCTGTAGTTTTTACAAAGTGATAATTACTCTGGTTTTTAAAACCAAAATAGTTAACACATTTCTATTCATTTTTTTCAAATACGGCATATTTTTATTTTAACTGAATATGACCAAAGTCATTTAATATAACTGTTTAGAAAGTTAGATTTGATGTATGCCCAATGTATTAAATAATTACCATTTAAGCAATTTAAAAAACACAACAGATTACACTAAAGTAATTGAACTGTTACAATCGTTTTCAGCATATCAGCTTAAAATTCCTTCTGCAATTAAAAATTATCATGACTTACTATTATTCTTTTGTGCTTTCCCCCGCAATAAAAAAATACTTTACCTGGCAATTGAAGAACTAAAACGAATTGTTAAAACATTAGATGATGCTTATTCTAATGCCAATTTAACGATGCAGCACTCTCTTAATACCAGTGGAATTGCACATACAGAATTGCTATGCTCCTATAGCAGTTCAATGGCCGGATGGCTAGTAAATAAATTTCCTAATGATGTTGAACTATCTTCCAGTGACGCTTCAAAAGATACTATTAGAAACATCATTCAATCCCTAGCCCCAGTTATTGAATATGAAAAATGTTCACAAGGTGAATTAGGTTTAAATGCCAGGCTTAAACTTCTTTCTGGTTTACATAAACCTGCAGAATTACTTCAATGTCTTTTACATCTCTTTGAAGACTGCCAACTTCCCGAACTAATAAAAGAAGAGCTTTACCAACAATTAAAAGTGTTTGTAAAATGGAGATTAAATGATGGGGTTTTTAACAGAAGTTTATTACGGTATCCAGTTAAACAATTATATTATCAGAAAATATTTATAAAAAAAATTAATAGCCAAAAAATTGTTGGTCAAAAAATTGCCGGCCCTGTTTCTTTATTATTGTCGGAGAAAAAGGTGATACTTGATATTATGAAAGCTTCTCTTGCATTTCAACAGAGAGAAACAGACCCGGTAACTTATGGTGATGAAGAAGAATTGGAATTATTTAATTTGGGGAGAGGATTACAAATTGCGGTTGTAGGTATGATAAAAGAAAAAAGACTTGCATTGGAAAGTTATATAGGTTATATGGCTTTTAAAAATGGTGTGCCGGTTTCTTATGGGGGTGGTTGGATTTGGGGGCAGCGATGTAAAATAGGTGTGAACATATTCCCTCCCTTCAGGCGTGGTGAATCTGCTTGGTTGTTCTGCCAGGTTTTGCGCTTATATTATCAGTATTATAAAGTGCGCCATTTTATTGTAAAACCATACCAGTTTGGTAAAGGAAATCCCGAAGGCTTAAAAAGTGGTGCTTTCTGGTTTTATTATAAACTTGGTTTCAGGCCAGCTAATATTCAAATTAATACTGAAGCAACATCAGAATGGAAGAAAATTAAAACGATTAAAAATTACAGGACCCAACTGAGTGTACTTCAATATTTTACATCTTGTAATTTAGAATGGAAATTAAATAAAAAAACAGTTCCTGAATTTGATGCAGGAAAAGTCAGCAAAGCAGTTAGCAATAAAATTAACTCTGATTTTAACAGCAATAGAAAATTGGCTATATCAATTTGCTTAAAAAGAATAAAAAAATATTTATCCTTACCCAATTTAAAGAAGCAAACTTCCAACCAACAACAGGTGTTGGAAAACTGGAGTTTACTTACATTATTATTACCTGAGATATCGATATGGAATTTACTGGAGAAAAAAAAGTTAGCCCAAATTATTAAACAAAAACAAAAGGGCAAAGAAATAGATTATATTCTCCAGTTACAAAAACATGAACGTCTGTGGAAGTCTTTGCAAAATACTATATAAAAAAAGAAAAACTTTTCTATTCGACCCTCCAAAAAAATTACCCAGCCATTTTAATCAGATACAAACAGTGAAATTAAATTTCACAACTTTAATAAAGCTTATTCATGCATACACAAAACCGGAAGATGAGTATGGAACAGCAGTTCTTTAGTTTGACTTCTGCTAAACAGTTTTTCTATGAGATTATGCTTTTTAGGAATTACCACCACCCAATCTATTTGTTGTTTATCTGCAAACCAGTTTATTCCATTAGAGATATCATCGGATAAAATAGTTTTATAAAGTGGTTTTAAGTCTTTAAGTAATTCATTTATATAAAGGCTTTCTTCTATTTTTTCTTCAGAAAAACCTGATTTATTAAACTCTATATTAAGTACATATAACTCTGCATTAAAATCTTGAATTAATTTTTTTAACGGTTGAATTGGTGTGGATTTAATTACTTTTTTATAATCACAGGCAAAACCTATTTTTCTTACCGGAACAAATGTTGCTTTTGGAGGAACTACAAGAACCGGATAAGTAAGTTGTTGAATTATTCTTATAGTATTACTGCCTACCACAAGTTTTGTCAGGGCATTTTTTCCGGATAAACCCATTACTACAATATCTGGCTTAATCTCATCACATAATGCAGCCAGACCGTCTGTTACCGAGGCATTATCCGCTTTAGTTTGAATGTTTACTATACGACGTAAGTTAGATTGAACCTTTTTTTTAAATTCTTCCAATTCATGCTCAGCAGCCTGTTGCATTTCATTTGGGCTAATAAAAGAATAACCATATTCGGTAATAGGTATTATCATTTCGTAAGCATGATAAAACCACATTTCTGCACCATAAAACTCAGCCAGATTACCAGCAAATTGAGCTGCATTGGCGGCAGAATCAGAAAAATCGACAGGTACAATTATCTTTTTCATATCGATAATATTTTATACGTTAAAGTTATAAAGTAACCACTTTAATACACATGATTTATATCAGGATTCAATATGATTTAAGTGATATTTCGAAAGGTTACTCTCTAATTCTTCCCGCAGATCCATTAGTGCCCGGTATAAGTTCATAAACCAGTTGAGGAGTAAGCCCGTTTTCAGTCCTGTGTGATACATATAAAATGGCAGTATTACTTTCTGCAGCAATTTTATTGATCAATGATGTAAATATTTTAACGTTATAATCATCCAGGCCCGATGCAGGTTCATCCAGAATTAATAATGGCGGGTGTTTTACCATTGCTCTTACTGCAAGAACCATTCTTTGCTGCACTAATGACAAAAAACTAAATGGCTTATTTCTCAATTCAAATAAACCAATAATCTTTAGCCATTCCCTTGAAATTATTAACTGCATTTCAGAAGGAATGATATATAATCCAATTGAATCAAAAAATCCAGATACTACCATCTTTTCCACCGATTCCATTCGAAAAAAAAGTTGCGTCATGGTTGGAGTAATATAACCTATGTTTTGTTTAATTTCCCAAATGGTTTCGCCAGCCCCTTTCTTTTTTCCAAAAAGAGTGATGTTTTGTCCATAGCCTTTTGGATTATCCCCGGTTATTAAATTTAGTAAAGTACTTTTACCACTACCATTAGGTCCGGTTATTTGCCAAAATTCTCCAGGATTAATTGTCCATTTAATTTTATCTAAAATTTGCCTGCCATCATAGCTTACAGAAATATCATCCAGTTGTATTAAGGGGCCATCCGGTATATTAAATGATTGCAAAGGAGATGGAATTATTTCAGAAAAAGAACATTCATTAAATGTTCTCTTTTGCCTGAAATACTCATCTACACTTTGCTTTTTAATAACTTTTTCGTTCTTAATAATATATACATTTTCAATAAAAGGTAATATATCATTTTGACGGTTAATGATTTGTATAACAGGAATAATAGTTGCAAGCATTTTTAAATCATTCAGCAAAGAGGCCTGGGCTTCAATATCAAGATTGTCTAATAAATTATCTACAACAATAAAACCTGGATTTCTGGAGATTATGTATTTCAAAAGAGCTTTCTTTTGCTCACCACTGCTCATGGACTTTAGGGTGCTGTTTGTATCAGTGATTATTTCAAAATGATCATGAATAACTTCTTCTTCTATTAATCTGTTGATTGTTGTTTGTGAAAACAGTACTCCTTTTAACCCTGTTAAGTTAATGTCTGTCAATTGTAAGCGTCCGTATAATAGATTATCAAAAAACTGAGTATGGTCCAACTCTGCAGTAATTTCAACAGCACAATGTTTTATTGTGTTCATATATCTCCTAACTGGTTTTGTAAAAGCAAATTAACGCTTTCCCCGGTTTTAATTTTTATGAAATATTCCTAATAAAATACGGATAGAAAAAATAATTATTTACAACTTTAACAAGCTCCGAAATAAATGGGTTTATTGAAATCCCTGCCTTATTCCTTATCTTTGCATTTCTCCACATAGTAAACACGGCAGGTTGTAAGCCGGTGGTACAAACAAAT
>JAYUTC010000003.1:0-2578 GCA_043755395.1 Ferruginibacter sp. | reverse complement strand
GTAAATATTATTTTTGCCGGCATTTACTATTTTGCCGGAGTTGAGCATTTAAACGGAATGAACACCAGTTCGGAATTAGAAAAGTTTGGGGAAGCTTTTTTCTTTAGTGCCCAAACTTTTACCACAGTAGGCTACGGCCGCATAAGCCCCTCCGGCTTTGGAACAAGCGCTATTGCAGCTTTTGAGGCATTATTAGGCTTATTAAGTTTTGCACTGGCAACTGGTTTGTTGTACGGGCGATTTAGTAAACCCACAGCTTATCTTAAATTTTCAGAGAACGTAATAATAGCCCCCTATAAAGATATTACTGCTTTAATGCTGCGAATTGCACCCTTTAAAAATACTACTTTAACGGATGCTGAAGCAAAAGTTACTTTAGGAATGGCAGTTGAAGAAAATGGGAAATCTGTCAATAAGTTTTTCCCATTACAATTAGAATATGAAAAGGTAAACGCTCTTACTTTAAGTTGGACGATAGTTCATCCTATTACAGACGACAGTCCTTTAAATGGCTTTTCTAAAGAAGATTTTGAAAACACCAACGGGGAAATTATGGTTTTTATTAAAGCATTTGATGATATGTTTAGCAATACTGTAGTTACCAGAAGTTCATATACTTTTAAAGAAATAATTTATGGGGCTAAATTTATACCCATGTATCATCGAAATGATAATGGCAATGCAACAATTCTTGACCTTGAAAAAATAAATAGCTTTACTGCGGCTGATATTTCTGAAAGAAAAATAAATACCAATCAAGCTGTAAATAATTAAATTATTTTAAGCCATTGATTATGGCCGAAAATTCTGAAGCAACTAATGAAGCTCCACCCACCAATCCTCCATCAACATCCGGCTTACCAAAAATCTCTTTCGCATTATTTGCCTTTACACTGCCTCCGTATAAAATAGAAATACTATCCGCCACCGCATTACCATATTGCTTAGCCATTACACTGCGAATGTGTGCATGCATTTCCTGTGCCTGTTCGCTGCTGGCAGTTTTACCAGTCCCTATTGCCCATATTGGCTCGTAGGCTATAATAAAACCAGTAAGCTCTTTAGTACTTAAATGAAATAAACTTTCTTTTAATTGTTTTTCTACAAAAGTATTCTGTGTTTCAGCTTCTCTAACACTTAAGGGTTCGCCACAACAAAAAATGGGCTTCAATCCGGTTTCAAAACATATAGTTACCTTTTCTGCCAGCACAGCATTGCTTTCATTAAAATATTCACGCCTTTCGCTATGGCCAAGTACCACATATTTCAAATCAATACTTTTAAGCATTTCTGCACTTACTTCGCCTGTAAAAGCACCACTTTTTTTGTTATAACAATTCTGTGCAGATACAAAATAATTATTTTTGCCTGTTAATTTATTTTTTATGTTAATCAGATAAGGATACGGCACTGCAAACACCGCTAATTGATTTTCTTTTAAGTCCTGTGGAATATTTAATAATTCATCAATCAGTAATTCACCATGTTGAAGGGTTAAATTCATTTTCCAGTTAGCTGCAGCTATTTGTTTACGCATGTAGGTTTAATTTTTTTTGTAAATATCAGTCAAAATTTTTGTTTCTCTTACAGTAATTGAAAAGCCTTTTAATTGTTTCCATTTATTTATATCTTCCAAGACATTACTTAATTTATATTTTGTAATACCATCGCTGCCCCAGGTAAAATGCGGAATGTATTTTGGAGTAAGCCCCTGTGCAAAAACATTGCAACAAATTCCTACTACAGTTCCTGTATTAAAAGAAGTATTTATTGCTGCTTTAGAATAATCCCCTAATATCAAACCGCCTTTACCTCCTGTACTAATTTCAGTTTTATCGTCATCCACCCAATATTTTACCTCCCCGCAATTGTTTTTTATGTTGCTGTTACTTGTACCTGCGCCAAGGTTACACCACGCTCCTATCACACTATCCCCTAAATATCCATCATGCGCTTTGTTACTATAGCCCATTAACACTGAATTTTTTATTTCTCCACCTGCAAGGCAATATGGGCCAATTGTAGTGGCACCGTATATTTTACTTCCCATTTTTACTAAACTGCTTTCACATAATGCAAATGGCCCCCTTATCATACTTCCTTCCATTATTTCGGCATTTTTACCAATATAGATTGGCCCCGTTGTAGCGTTTAAAGTGCAATGTTCCACTTTAGCACCCGGCTCTAAAAATATTTGTGATGGATTAATAACCTTATTGGTTTTAGAAATGGGTTTACTTTTTCTATTGGCAACAATCAATTTGTAATCTTCTCTTATGGCCCAATCATTTAACTGAAATATTTGCCATGGGTAATGTAAAACTTTAAGGCTTTCATCATGTTCTACCGATTTTGTAATTTTTATTTTGTGCAAGCCCAGTACTTCCTTGGCTGAAAATTTATAAGCAATACCACCTTCATTACTCACCGAAAGGAATTCGCCAGGCTTCAATTTTTTTATTTTACTGATAATACTTTTTGTAGGAAGTACATTGGCATGTACCATTAAGCAAACATCTTCACCAATATTTTTATCAATCTTTATAGAATTTTCGTCATCCAGGTAATAGCCTTCCCA
>JAYUTC010000002.1:0-2578 GCA_043755395.1 Ferruginibacter sp. | reverse complement strand
GTCAAAGGACAGGCCCTGCGTTTTGGGATAAGCCGCACTATTGGTAGTGCCAATGAAAGTGACTTTATTAAAATGTATATTGTAAGTGTCATGGCCTATAGATGATAGGCCCGGTCCGGCATTATCGTATACTAAACAGTTAACAAAGTTTCCATTTTTTATTATAGATTCTTCAATTTCAATATCAATGCCGGCTGAAGGCTGACTCAATACCGGCAGTCCATTATTTAAAGCCTTGCCGGTAAAGGAAAATTCAGAATTAATCACCGTTAAATTATTGCCACCTACCCACGACAAGCCTTGCCTGCCATTATACATGGTTTTTACATTTTTTATGGTGTGTGGGTAAATAGGGTCTGCGTTTGTTAAACCCGTCCAGGCAATGGTAATAGCATCCAAACCGCAATGGTGTATATAACAATCTGAGATTTCTACATTCTTATTATTCCACAGGCTTATGCCTGTAGCAGGCAACTGAATTCCTTCTGGCCCAAACGCAGGGCCAATATTTAATTTGCCAGAATTACCATCCATTGTTAGTCCCTTTACAGAGATTGATACACATGCCCTGGCATTAATAAATGTATAAGCAGATGCATAATAAGAACTTCGGTTGCCTTCTTTTCTTATGCTGTCTTTTTCACCGGTAACCGGGTTAAAAGATCCGTATTTTAATCCATCTCTTGCCTTTAAAGTAGCTTTGTAGCCTATTATTTCAATTGGGTTTTCAGCATTTTTAAAAGACAGAATTGGTTCTTCAAAAAAAGAACTACCCGCCAAATAACTATTAGAAAGTCGTTGCCCGCCAACTATATAAATACCGGGATCAATAATAAGTATTCCCCCGTTTGCCTGCAGGTAAGCAGATGCCTTTTGAAACGCAACAGTACAATCAAAACTTCCATTTCCTTTTGCGCCAAAATCTTTTATATGAATTATTTTCCCCTGCAATTTTGAAGCCCTAACCGAACCAGAATTATTAATTGCATTTTTGGGAGATGCTGATACAATAACATAGCTAAACATCAATATTGAAATTGTGCTTAAAAAAGATTTTATTCTATCAAAGCACTTTTTATTTATTACCATACCTATTTTTTAAAAAGTAAAGAAGATGATCTACTTATCAGCCAGTTCCAAGTTAATAGCTTCAATGATTGCTTCATTATACCTTTTATATTTAATAAAGGCATCCTTGGCGCCCAAAGAAAGCTCATCATATTTTTCCGGGTTTTCTATTACATTTTTTACTTTGCTAAAAAGCCCAGGCAAATTTTTATCAAATTCCCAATCAAGCCAAATAGCATTTACTCCATCCTGAGAGTATTTGCCAATTTCGCCAACCGGAGTTACAATAGGTACAAGCCCGCAATTCATAGCTTCAACAACCGATAATGCCATCCCCTCTTCATCACTCAATTGCAACAGAAAATCATATTCAATCATCTTGTCAATTACAATACTTAATGGTACAGTATTCTTAAGTGATACTTGATTAGTCAATTCTAATGCAGAAATTTTTTCCCGGTACTTTTCCAGTGCTCCAAATGTATACAAATCAAAAATAAAATTCAATCCATTCATCTTGCAAAGCTTACAAAAAGCCAAAGCCCTGTCAATATTTTTGTATTGGAGAACATTTCCGAAATATGCAAATCTTATATTAGCCGGATCAATAAGCCGCCAGCGTTTTTTTAATGAAAAGGGGAAAATAAAAGGTATAGTGTAAATGTTTTTTATCCCATAGAATTTTGACACATAGTCTTTCGTAACATCAGAATCTGCAAAACAAACATCTTGAAAAACGGCAAGCATTTTATGTAATAAAATATAAATAAAATGAGGAGAGTAAGATGTATGAAAAAAACTAATAAGGAGTGTTTTTCTATTAAAAATTTTATAAAAAACTGACAATAAAATTGATTTCCATAATGAGCAAATAACTATATGTGGTTGTATTTTTTTTAACAGTTTATATGCCTTAATATAACCTACCAATAAATTGGGAGATCCAGTACTTATAATACACTCCTTTTGATAAGAAGGCAGGTCTTCAATCCACTGTTCATTAACATCTGTAATCACGAGTATTTTATAATCAAATACCTTGCTTAAATCATCTATGGAATACAACATTGCCGTCTGCACTCCACCTTGACCAAACGTTGGAACAATATGTACAATTCTTTTTTTATTCATTAGAAAACTTTTTATTGCAAAAAATTGCAAAAGCACAGATAAACCAAAACCAAGGATACCAAAAATTTGCAATAAAGTAATAATGAATAACCCCTGAAATAACTGATATCAATAAAAAAAAACCAATTTTCGTTTTAATTTTTAAAGTATTTAAAATAAAATATATGAATAATAACGCTAAGAGTAAAATGCCGAGTAAACCCAACTCAAAAGTAATAGAATAGTACAAAGAAAGGATACTCTTGGAATCATCAAAGCCAAGTATATCAAACCCTGCAGGTCCCACGCCGCTTATTTTTCTAACCGGATCCAAAGCAGAAAATTTACTAAAGAAAAAATCATTCCTTTCCTGCCTGTCATCAAAAGAACCTGAATCTAA
>JAYUTC010000001.1:0-6462 GCA_043755395.1 Ferruginibacter sp. | reverse complement strand
AATAAAGTAACTTCACAAAAACTATTTACCATGCGTAATATTATACTGATTTTTTGTACTATTATTTCTACAGCCACACTGGGCCAAAATTTAATATCGGGAGGCAAACTTAAACCCGAGCAGGCAATAATGGACATCAGGCATTACACAATAGCGCTGGATGTTGATCCCGAACAAAAATCAATAAACGGTTATACAGAAATTGATTTAATCCTGAAAAAAGCAACCAATAGTTTATTATTTGATTTGTGGCACGGTCTTAAAATTAACCAGGTTTGGGTTAATGGTAAAACAAACAATTTTGTACACGGCAATGATGATTTGGTAAAAATTGCATTACAACAGCAATTGCCCGAAGGAAAAGTAAAAGTAAAAATTGCTTATGGGGGTAAACCAGCTATATCAGAAAGAGCACCTTGGGTGGGTGGTTTTCAATGGGCAAAAGATTCTTTGGGAAATCCCTGGATTGCAATAACCTGCCAGGGCGAAGGGGCTAAAATTTATTTTCCCTGTAAAGATCATCCCAGCGATGAACCCAATGAAGGTGCCGATATGATTATTACAGTACCAAAAGGATTGGTAGTTGCCGGGCCGGGTTTGCTGCAAAATATAACTGCAAAAAAAGATAAATCAACCTACCATTGGAAAACAAATTATACTATCAGTAACTACTGCATTCTTTTTAATATTGGCAAATACAAAGTGGTTAAAAGAATTTATACAACTGTTGATGGCAACAAAGTACCCATGGAATATTATGTACTGGAAGAAAATTTTGATAAGGGGGAAAAATTTTTAGATCTGTATGAACAATCCTGCCGCATACAGGAAAAATATTTTGGTGAGTATCCATGGGTTAAAGAACGTATTGCCGCCTCTGAAACACCTCACCTGGGAATGGAACACCAAACCAATATTGCTTACGGCAATAAATACAGGTATACAAAGCTTGGAGATAAAGATTTTGACTGGTTACTGCACCACGAGTTTGGGCATGAGTGGTGGGCCAATAAAGTAACGAACACAGACTGGGCGCATATGTGGATACAGGAAGGCATCTGCAGTTTTGGCGATGCGTTGGCTACCAGAGAACTTGCAGGCGAAGGAGCTTACTTAAAAAGAATGCAGCAAACTGCAAGAAATATACAGAACAAGCTGCCCGTGGTACAGGGAGATGAAATAGATTCGGACCAGGCTTACCAGGGCGATATTTATGGAAAGGGTGCATTTTTTATGCATACCCTAAGGTTTGTAATGGGTGATGAAATATTTTTTCCTACACTAAAAAAACTGGCTACTGCTCCACAATATACTTACGACAATACAGTAGTTACTGCCGATGTGGAACAACTTTTTAGTGGCGCATATGGCAAAAGCCTGCAGCCTTTATTTCAGCTTTTTTTATATACAACCAATAAACTGGAAATAAATGTAAAACAAACTGACGAAAATAAATACCTGGTTAATCTGCTAAATATGGATATGCCTTTACCCATTAAAATACTTACCGATGCAGGAATGCAGCGGTTGGTAATTGACAAAAAAGGAATAACAGTAAACAGTAAAACACCAATTCAGATTGATCCTGATGTTTTTTATTTTAAGAAAGTAATAATGGAGTAATTTCTTATCATAAATAATCAGCAAGCTTTATTTATTGCTGATTATTTAATGACAAAATGCTCAGCAATGTTTGTTTTCACTAAAGAAAACATTGCTGAGTTTTTTTTACCCGCCTTTACTTGTCATATCAATCATGGCAGATAATTCATTTATCAATTTATCATCACTCCCATCAAAGCCAATGGCTTTAAATCGAATATTTCCTTTTTTATCAATTACAAATTTGGTAGGGATACCATCAACTTTAAATTCGGCTACCACTTTATCTTCATTATCCATCAATACATTAAAACTGTATTTGTTTGTAGCAATAAATTCCGCAGCATTCTTTTCTTTTGCTTCTCCCCTTTCCCAGGTATCAATAAAAACAAACTTAACATTGGGATCATCTTTATATTTTGTTACCATTTTTTGCATACCGGGAAAACTGGCTTTGCAAGGGCCGCACCAGGTAGCCCAAAAATCTACAATTACCACTTTGTCTTTCAGGTCAACCAGGTTTACCTTCTTTCCTTCCAAATCTACCAATGTAAACACAGGGGCTTTTTCATTCATCATGGTTTTTCGCAATTCTTCCAGCATTTTCAAGTAAGATTCTTTTTGCAAAACAGTTATGTAATCTTCAAATCCGGTTTCATCTTTTTTATCATTTACATAAACTCTTTTAAGAATTTCTTTTATTTCAGCCGATGACTTACCATCTTTTACAAACTGCTCCAGTTCTTTTACATATTGTTTTTTGGGTAACACTTTTTCAGCAAGCATTGCATAAGCACTGTTTTGATCGGCATCTTTTCCTTTACTTATCAGCATGGCTGCCTCTTTTGCATAAGGCAATCCTTTTTTATACTCACCCTTACGGTAAAGCACTAAACCATATGTAGAAGCATAAGAAGCATAGGAATTTTTATTATCCTCCACCCATTGCTTTTGTGTATAATAATCAGGTTTTTTCCCTGTAGGCTTTAGTTGTTCTTCCTTTGCATATGCAGTAGCTAAAGAAGAAAAATATTCGGCAAGGTCTAGGTTTTCATTTGTTTTTTGAATTTCCCAGGCAGCACTGTTATATAAACCGGCCAATTGGTTTTTATCCTCAATTTTTGAATCAGCAAGTGCCTGTTTAAAATTTACCCAATCCTTTTTTTCCATATAAGCATAAGCCATCTGTGCTTTTATATTATCCAGATTTTGTTTGTAAATTTTCCATTTTTCAAGTGTTTCAATCTTATTAAGAATATCGGGCAGCATTTGTTTTTTCTTCTCCATATCTTTTTCCTGATAAAATTTCTGAAAAGATTCTGACACCTGCCAGTTACCACCCGGGAATTTTTCTTTTTTTAACCCCTCCATTAGTTTTTGTTGTTCGGGTAATTTAGCCAGCATGTACAGATTTCCAATAGTTGTGTAGTCTGCCTCCTCTTTAATACCTGCTTTTAGCATGCCTTCAATTTCTTTTTGAATAATTTTTGAAGCATTTTCTTTATTTAACAAGGTTTGTAACCGGGTATAACCATAAAGATTTATTTTTCTATTTTCAGGAAACAAAGCAAATTCTTTTTCCATAGCCGCCAATGCTTTCTCATTACTTGATTCCAATCCAACCTGCCTTCCGGATCCCTGGTAAAAGCTACTCAGATTTTTATAAGCTCCGTTTCTGGGTTTATCATTTTGGTATAACAGAATAGTATATCCTTCATTAAAATTATTATCAAATTTTTTATCGGCAGTAAAGCCAAAATATATAAAATTCATACCGGTATCAGCAATAATGGAGCCGCTATATTTGCCAGCCAGCTTTTCCAACACAATATCATCGGCTTTCATTCCTTTTGCACCATTCTGGTAAACAATACCTTCTACCGGTAAAATAGTATTGGCAATATCACCAGCGGGTTCATAAGTAAATGTAATAATATCGCCTGGTTTAGGATTTTCGGGCTTATAACTAAAGTTTTTTTGTGCCTGTGCTGTTATTGTTATAATTAATAATAAAACAGCAAGAAGATTTTTAGTAAACATGATCATTTAATTTTTGCGAAAGTTAGCGTAATTGATGTAAATAGAATGGCTAAAAATGTTAAATGGTAACAATGTTAAGAGTTAAATTTTTAGATTTTAAGATGCAGCCGCTGGCTTTTTCAAGTTGTTGTTACTCACCTTGACTTAGATTCGACCTAAATGCTAAAATAGCCCCAGATTTATAGTTTCACAATTTCCACTCTGCGGTTTTTTGCTTTGCCATCCTCCGTTGTATTGTCCAAAAGTGGTTTATCCTGCCCCCATCCCTTTGCAGATAATCTTGTTTTATCAATGCCTTTTGCAATTAAATCATTCATAACTGCTTTAGCCCTGTTTTCTGAAAGAATTTTATTGGCAGCAGCTGTACCAACATTATCAGTATGACCTTCAACACTGACTTTTAAAGCAATATTTGTTTTTAACATATCAGCTATCTGTTCAATTATTTTTTGTGATTCTGGTTTTATATTAAATTTTCCATTTTCAAAGTTTATATACAAAGCAATATGTCCATCGGTATTAAGCGCATTTAGTATATCGTTGGAAGTAACTTCCTGTTTCATTTCTTCTAATTGAAGAATATTTAATTCATAAAAATCATTACTGTCATCCCCCCCCGTATTAATTTTTATCCAAACAGCTTCTTTGCCATTCTTCATAATTTTAAATGTTGCAAATATTTCATCAGCTTTAACTATAACTGTGGTGCCCCCAATTTTCTTTACAGCAGCTTCATAATTCCTTAGAATCTGTAAAACACTTGGCTTTGTTTGCCCTCCTTCTCCTTTAAAATCATATCGTATAAAAGTTCTGGTTCCTTCCCTGGTTATATTATTAGTACCCCCCGCAGCTAAACTAAACTCAACAGCATCAAAATTTGTTTTGCATTCACCAATTACAAAGTTTGGCATTCTGTTTGGAAACATAGGGTGATCTTTACAACCATCAGCATCTTGCGAAAATGCAGTATTACTTAGTATTAAAAGTAATAGCCCGCAGAACAATTTTTTAATTTTCATTTTTGTTGATTTTAGTTAATATTAATCAGGTAGAATATTTTAAACTTAAAGAAGGAGAATTTAAAAGTACAAAACTTTATTATAATTATTTAGGGTAAATTTAATACTGCACCTGTCAATTTTAAAAAACCACTGTATTTATCAGTGGTTTTACTTTAAACCAGTATTAAGTAACTGCCTGATAGTTGCCAAATGTGACAATAAAACTAAAGGAACTACTATAGAAGGCAACCAGTTAAAAGGGAAATATAATACTGCAATATTGGGCTGATCAAAAGCAAATTTTTGAAATGGAAATGGTGCCGACAGAACTGCATATACCACAATATTTAGCAAAAGCCCTAAACAAATAAAGTTCCACAGCAGAATTATTTTTTTATCCAGCTTCTTTTTAATAAAGCCAAAATAAAATATAATTGGAGCTGTGAGCCCTGATAAAATATCAAAATTTCTTCCTTCAAAAGTCATTAAACCTGGAATGGTTTTTTTTATAAACAACCAAAAAAGAACTATTTCAACAGGAATTCTAATGATGTGTAAAATCGTTAAGGTCTTTATATCTAAACTGTTGATGTAACGTTTGCCTTTTACAGTTGTAAAGAGTACAATTATAAAAATTAATGGGGGCAAAATTAAAAGTAAAAATCCTGGAGGTAATATATCTGTAACTGTATAAAAACCTGATAATCCAATAAAGGTTTGAAGTACTAACCAAATTAAAAGAATAAATAAAGTAGCTTTTGAATTGTTGCTGGCTTTGTAAAAAAAAGCAATTGTAAAAATTGTAGTAAATCCAAAAACGATACTTATATATGCAGGTACATTTTCCATATTAGATAAATCTTTTTAAAATTACATCTACTATTTTATTAAATTTTTATAAACATGCAGATTTGTAATTATTTTTGCAAACACGAACATTAAATTAATTATTTGTTGCCGCTATCACCTCTTTTAAAAATTTATTTTCATCAATTACCTGCAAACCCAATCTTACCACCACTAATTTTTTAGAAGGAATAATATAAATTCCCTGGCCACCATATCCATCACAAAAAAACATATCTACAGGTACATCGGGATACCATTTACCGGCAGGATTATTTTTATTTAACCCGTTTAACCAAAACTGGTAACCATAATGTTTTCTGGTATCTGCTGTAGCTGGTGTTATGGTTTGACTCACCCAATTTTCGGGTAAAATTTGTTCGCCATTCCAAACACCTTTATTGTAATATAACAAACCAAAACGGGTAAAGTCTCTTGCTGTAGCATAACTGTAAGATGATCCAATATAGGTACCCGAAGCATCAGGCTCCAGCAAAAAACTGTAGGCATTTATTTTATAAAACAATGATTGATAAGGAAAGGCTGAATAAGCCTGCTCTCCCACAGTTTTACGAATAATGCGGCTTAGAATATTGCTGTTTCCACTTGAATAATTAAATACAGTACCCGGCTCATTCTTTAAAGGCAATTTTGCAGTATATGCTCCCATATCGCCTTTATTAAAAAGCATATTGGTTACTTCACTGTAGCTTCCATAATCTTCTATAAAATCAAGCCCGGTAGTTTGCTGTAAAATATTTTTAAGTGTAATTTTTTGTTTGTTGGTGTTTAACCATTCGGGAACCGGTGCTGATGCATCAGGGTTAAGTTTACCCTGCTTTACCAAAATACCAACCATGGCTGCAGTTAAACTTTTAGACATTGACCAACCCAGCATCACTGTTTTTTTATCAAATCCCCGTGCATATTTTTCTGATACAATATTACCATCATAAATAACCAGTACCGCACT